>CALHAP010000113.1 GCA_937931795.1 uncultured Paracoccaceae bacterium | reverse complement strand
CACGGAACCTGCCGCCGATCTGGCCGTCGCCGCCGCCCTCGTCTCCGCGCGTGAAGATGCCACTTTGCCCGAAACCTGTGTCATTTTGGGCGAGATTAGCCTCTCTGGTGCCCTGCGACCCGTGGCGCAGATGGAAAACCGGTTGAAAGAGGCGCAGAAACTTGGTTTCACACAGGCAATCATGCCAAAAATGGCAAAACGAGCTGCTGACACCGGTCTTGATCTGCGCGAACAGCCTGATCTGGCCACTTTCGTAAGCGACGTGTTTGGGCTCACGCCTGACGCGTAAAACAGCAAGAGACAGGCCCATGGAAGATCTCACAATCGTCGACGGTATCGTCGCAATCATCATCGTTCTTTCGGCCCTGTTGGCCTATGCGCGCGGCTTTGTGCGTGAAAGCCTCGCCATTTTGGGCTGGATGGGGGCCGCCGTTCTGGCGTTCGTATTCGCTGATCAAGTGGACCCGCTGATCCGTCAAATCCCTGTTGTGGGTGATTTCATCGGTGACAGCTGTGAGCTGGGTATCATCGGCGCATTTGCTGCCGTCTTTGCCGTGTCACTTGTGGTCTTTGCGATCTTCACCCCGCTGTTTTCGTCAATCATCCAGCGCTCTGCACTTGGTGGCCTCGACCAAGGTCTCGGGTTCTTGTTCGGTGTGGCGCGCGGTGTGTTGCTCGTGGCCTTGGGCTTTCTCGTCTACGACACAGTGTTGTCCGCCCAAGATATCCCGATGATCGAAGACAGCCGGTCGGCCAAGGTCTTCGCCCAAGTCACAGGTCAGCTCAGCGAACGTGATCCAGAGGCCGCCCTTGGCTGGCTGACCACGCAGTACGAGCAATTGGTCGGCAATTGCACAGCGCCCGCGCAGCAATAATGCGCCACTAGATGCGGTGCCCCCGGTGCCGCATCTGCGATCTTCACAATCTGCGCTTTGGCTTCGTGACACTGTGAGCGCCAACAGCTATGACCTCACTATCTGTTAACGGATTCGGAGCTGCCCCGTGCCGACTGACCACAACCTTCCCCCCGCGCATCCTTTTGACGACGACAAACTGCGGGAGGAATGTGGGGTTTTCGGTGTTGTTGGCGTTACCAATGCCGCCAGTTTCGTAGCCCTCGGCCTGCACGCCCTGCAACATCGCGGCCAAGAGGCAGGCGGCATCGTCACCCACGATAGCGAGCGTGGTTTTTCCCAGGCTCGCAAAATGGGCCTGGTGCGCGACAATTTCACCTCCGAGGACATGATCGCCTCCCTGCCTGGCCCTATCGGCATCGGCCATGTGCGCTATTCGACTTCCGGCAACAAAGGCCAGACTAACATCCGCGACGTCCAACCGTTCTTTGGCGAGTTCTCCATGGGCGGTGCCGCTATTGCGCACAATGGCAACATCACCAACGCCGTGGCCCTGCGCCGCGAGCTGATCGAACGGGGTTCGATTTTCCAGAGCACATCTGACAGTGAATGCATCATCCACCTGATGGCGCGCTCAATGGGCCGCAAAATCCCCGACCGCATGGAAGAAGCGCTGCGCAAGGTCGAAGGCGCGTTCTCCATCGTCGCCATGACACGCACCAAGCTGATCGGCTGCCGCGATCCTCTGGGCGTGCGTCCTCTGGTCTTGGGCAAAATCGGTGACGGTTGGGCGCTGTCGTCTGAGACCTGCGCGCTCGACATCATCGGGGCTGAATTCGTCCGCGAGATTGAGCCCGGCGAGATGGTCGTCATCAACGAGCACGGCGTCGAGAGCCATTTTCCCTTCCGCCCGCGCAAATCGCGGTTCTGCATCTTCGAGCATGTCTATTTCAGCCGCCCCGACAGCATCCTCGGCGGCAGATCGGTCTATGAAACCCGTGAAGCGATCGGGCGTGAGTTGGCGAAAGAGGCCCCCGTGGACGCCGATTTGGTCTGCCCGGTGCCGGACAGTGGCACGCCCGCGGCTATAGGGTTCAGCCTAGAGAGCGGCATCCCCTACGCAATGGGCATCATCCGCAACAACTACATGGGCCGAACGTTTATTGAACCGACCGAGCAGATCCGCAACATGGGTGTGCGCCTAAAACTCAACGTCAACCGCGCGCTGATCAAAGGCAAACGTGTGATCCTCGTGGACGATAGCGTGGTGCGTGGCACAACATCGGTGAAAATTCGCGAGATGATCTTGGATGCTGGCGCCAAAGAGGTCCACTTCCGCATCGCATCCCCGCCCACAGCTTGGCCGTGTTTCTACGGCGTCGACACGCCCGAGCGGGAAAAGCTGCTGGCCGCGAATATGTCCGAGGATGAAATGTGCGCGCATCTGGGCGTCGATAGCCTGCGGTTTATCACGCTTGATGGACTATATCGTGCAGTGGGCGAAAAATCCGGGCGCAACGCAGCGGCACCGCAATATTGCGATGCTTGTTTCTCAGGCCAATATCCGGTGGCTCCTGCGGACATGATCGAGCAAGGATTCCGCCCCGCTGCCGAATAGCCCCACGCAAATGTGAACACCCCACTCTGGTGATACCGGGCGTATTCAGTACTGCTAAGGACATGAAAAAAAGCACGCAAAACCGCCGCCCCAAGGGGCAAAAGCGCAAGGGCCAACCAGCCGCTGCGACGGTGCCCGCGCCAAGAGTATCGCGCAGGGCTTTTGGTCAATGGCTGGGGTTTGGCGCGGCAGTGGTCGTGGTCGGCGGAGGGGCTGCGGCCTATGGCGTTACGTCATTCATGGCCTCGCTCGCCGAGCAAGACCTCAGCGAAATCGGCAATGGCACGCCCGCAATCGTGCAAATCCACGACCCACAATGCCCAACCTGCACAACTCTGCAACGTGAGGCACGCGTGGCACTGGAAGACTTAGACAGCGATACATACCAATACCGCGTGGCCAGCCTGATCAGCACAGATGGTCTGGCATTCGCTCAGCAATATGGCGTGGGCCGGGTGACGGTGATGCTGTTTGACGGCGCTGGAAATGTGGTTGATGTCCTGACCGGCCCGCGCACAGCGGATCAACTGCGGTTGCGGTTTCAGACATTCTTGGACGCAGACGCCTAGGCCCCCTCCCTTGACCTCCCGTCGAAAATGCCGTTGTTAGCGCCAACAGTGCTGCAAAGACGCGGCACGTTCACAAATGGAGGTCACGACATGGCTGTGAAAGTCGCAATCAACGGATTTGGTCGTATCGGGCGCAACGTGCTGCGCGCAATCATCGAAAGCGGACGCACAGATATTGATGTCGTCGCAATCAATGATCTGGGGCCGGTCGAGACCAACGCGCATTTGTTGCGGTTTGACAGCGTGCATGGGCGGTTTCCCGCGACCGTGACCACTACAGAAAACAGCATTGATGTGGGCCGTGGCCCGATGCGTGTGACAGCCATCCGCAACCCCGCTGATCTGCCATGGTCGGACGTGGATATCGTGATGGAATGCACAGGCATTTTCACCAGCAAAGACGCCTGCCAAGCCCACCTCGACAACGGCTCTAGCCGCGTGTTGATCTCGGCCCCCGGTAAACCGGCAGATGCGACCATCGTCTACGGCGTCAACCACGACAGCCTGACCGCAGACCATATCGTCGTCTCAAACGCGTCCTGCACAACCAACTGTTTGGCTCCCGTCGCAAAGGTTTTGAATGACGCCGTCGGCATCACCAAAGGCTTCATGACCACGATCCACAGCTACACCGGCGACCAGCCGACACTGGACACGATGCACTCCGATCTCTACCGCGCCCGTGCTGCTGCCATGTCGATGATCCCGACCTCGACAGGGGCCGCCAAAGCCGTAGGCCTCGTGCTGCCAGAACTGGACGGCAAGCTCGACGGCGTCGCGATCCGCGTGCCGACACCAAATGTCTCCGTGGTCGATTTGACGTTCGAGGCGAGCAAAGCCACAACGGTCGAAGAGGTCAACGCCGCGATCATCGCTGCAGCAGACGGCCCGCTCAAAGGCGTTTTGGCCTACACCGATTTGCCAATGGTCAGCATTGACTTCAACCACGACCCGCATTCATCCACCTTCCACCTCGACCAAACCAAGGTGCTGGACGGGAATATGGTGCGTATTCTGGCGTGGTACGACAACGAATGGGGCTTTTCCAACCGCATGGGCGACACAGCCGTTGCGATGGCGAAGTTTCTCTAAGCCGACGCAAACCACCTATAAA
>CALHAP010000112.1 GCA_937931795.1 uncultured Paracoccaceae bacterium | reverse complement strand
CCGGATGGGGATCCCGATGCAGGCCTTGCCCGGTCACAGGTTGAGCGCGGATCAAGAGGCGCAGATGGCCTTTGGCCCGCGGTGGAAGGTGTTGGACAATGTGGCCTTGGGCGATGGCGAAGGTCTGGCCCGACTGAAAGCCGCCCCCATTGCGGCCAATGATGGAATGGCGCTGCACCCGGCGCTGCTCGACATTGCGACGGGGTGGGCGATGCAACTGATTGAGGGGTATACCTACGACCACCTGTGGGTGCCCGGTGCCTATGAAACAATCCGCGTTTTCAATGCTTTGCCCGCGGAGGTCTACAGCTGGGTGCGCTTGGTCGGGACTGCGACGGCGCAAGACGGAATGGCGGTGTTTGACGTGGTGCTGATGGATGCGCGCGGCACGGTCTGCGTCGAAATAGAAGGCTTCACAATCCGTAAGGTCGAAGCGGGCCTCGCGATGCCGACGCCTGTGCCTGCGGCGGCCACCAGCGGACCGCGCCCCTTTTCGCCCGCCGAGGAACGGCTGCGTCACAACCTCACGCAAGGTATTCCACCCCAGCAGGGCGCTGAGGCGTTCTTGCGCGCATTGGGCACGGGTCGGTCGCAAATGATCGTCTCGTCGCTGCCGCTTGAGGGGTTGATTGCGCAGGCAGGTCAGGTCGCGGTTCAGGCCAATGTGCAGGAATTTGAGCGTCCTCAGATGGACGGCGATTTTGTAGCCCCCGACACGCCGATGGAGCATACTCTGGCCGCCTATTGGCGCGAGCTGTTGGGCGTGGCGCAGGTGGGCGTCGAAGACAGCTTCTTTGATCTGGGTGGGCATTCGTTGATCGCCGTGCGCCTGTTTGCCAAGATCAAAAAGGAATACGGTGTCGATTTGCCGATCTCCGCCTTGTTTGAAGCACCCAACATTCGCACCCTTGCACGCCGCATCGAAGATCTGGGCGGCATCGAGGCGCAGCCCAATGCGCGGGTCAAATCAATGCCATTGATCCCGTCGAAAACCTACACCCATCTGGTCCCGATGCATCCCAGTGAAACAGGCCATAAAGCCCCGTTTTTCATGGTGTCGGGAATGTTTGGCAACGTGTTGAACCTGCGCCATTTGGGGCAGATTATTGGCGCGGATCGACCGTTTTACGGCCTGCAAGCACGCGGGTTGCTGGGCGACATGCAGCCGCATCGTGATTTCGAAAGCGCGGCGCGTGATATGATAGCCGAGATGAAAGAAGTGCAACCGCGCGGCCCCTATTTTGTGGGTGGTTTTTCGGGCGGTGGGATCACGGCCTATGAGATCGCACAGCAATTGAAGGATGGGGGCGACGAGATAGCGGCCCTTGTGATGCTCGACACACCGCTGCCGCAACGCCGGTCGCTCAGCCGTGCGGACAGAGCTGCCATTCAAAAGATCGAGCTGCGCAAAAAAGGCGTGGCCTACCCCGTGAACTGGGCCAAAAACCGGATCAAATGGGAAATCGAAAAGCGCCGCCCGCACAGCGACGGGATCCCAACCGATGCGCCACAGTTTCAGGATGCCACGATTGAGGCCGCGTTCTATGACGCCCTAGAGGCCTATCAAGTCGCGCCATGGGACGGCCCGCTTGCGTTGTTCCGCCCGCCGCAGGTAGGCACATGGGAGGTCGCCCCTGGCCGTTGGGTCAATGACGAGCGTGCCTATGTTTTGCCCGACAACGACTGGACCTCTTCGGCCCCCAATATCGAGGTGTTCGAGGTGCCCGGCGATCATGACAGCATGGTCTTAGAGCCGAATGTGCGTGCTTTGGCCGCCAAGCTGAAACGTGTGATTGATGCCGCAGAACGCAGCCCCCGCCGGCGCAGTCTTGATCTGCGTCCCTTGGACCGGGCCGCTGAGTGATGAGGCAAGCGCGGGTTCTGACAATCATCCTCAATTGGCGCACTGCCGACATGACCCTACGGTCATTGGCCGCCGCACGCGCCGCTATGGTTGAGGTCACGGGCGAGATCATCGTGGTCGACAACGACAGCGGCGATGGCTCTTTCGAGACCATCACAGCGCATGTGGCCGAGCAGGGCTGGTCGGATGTGCGCGTCATCCAATCTGGCCGCAATGGCGGGTTTGGGGCGGGCAATAATGTTGGCATTCGTGCGGGTCTGTCAGACGGCAGCGCGCCGGATTTCGTCTATTTGCTGAACTCTGATGCCTTTCCCGAGGCTGGAACCATCACCGCGTTGCGCGACCATCTGCTCGCCACACCTGCCGCGGGATTTGCAGGCAGTTTGATCCGTGGGACCGATGGGGTGACCCATCTCGCGACATTCCGGTTCCCGAGCATCCGCAGCGAGCTGGAAGGGGCTGCGCGGTTTGGCCCCCTGTCGCGGATGCTGCGCGATCATGCTGTGCCTTTGCCGACGCCGGACACCACACAGCGCGTTGATTGGCTGGCCGGGGCCAGCCTGATGATGCGGCACTCGGTGTTGGACGAGATCGGTGTGTTTGATGAGACGTTCTTTTTGTATTTTGAGGAAACGGACCTGTGTCTGCGGGCTGCGCGTGCGGGCTTTGAGACGCATTTCGTTCGCGACAGTGTCGTCGAACATATCGGATCGGTCTCGACGGGCATGAAGGACTGGGACGCGGTGCCGGACTATTGGTTCGCCTCGCGCCAGTATTATTTTGCCAAGAACAACGGTGCCGCAGCTGCGGTGCTTGCGACCTGCGCCCATCTGGCGGGGTTTGCCTTTGCTAACCTGCGTGCGGGTCTAACAGGCAAAGCGCGGCCTTTTCCCAAGGGTTACGCGCGGGGCCTGCTGCGGCACCAGATAGCGCAGCTGCGCGGTGCGGGTGTTGCGCCAAATACGGGCGCAAAAATTAACCGGAGTATGGTGTGATGTTTACCAGTTTGCTGATCGGTCACGAGCCGCTGACGATCCAATGTGGCGAGATGTTGCTCGCAGCGCAGCATGGTATTGCCGCCGTTGTCTCGGATGATCCCGATGTGCAGGCATGGGCGCGTGCCGCTGATTTGGAACTGATCGGGGCTGGCCCCGATCTGGCGCGCCGGACCGCGCATCTGTCGTTTGATTGGCTGATTTCTGCGGCCAACCTGCGCCTGATCCCGCAAACGGTGCTGGACCAAGCGACCCGTGGCGCGGTTAATTTCCATGACGGCCCTTTGCCCGCCTACGCTGGTCTGAACGCGCCTGTCTGGGGTTTGCTCAACGGTGTGTCTGAGTACGGCGTCACTTGGCATCTGATCGAGCGCGGTATTGATGAGGGCGATATTCTCGCGCAAAAGATGTTCGCGGTCGACGCGGATGAGACGGCCCATTCGATCAATACCAAATGCTTTGCAGCCGGGATCGAAGGCTTTGAGGCCGTGATCAAAGCGCTGGGGACAGAGACGCCCGCCCGTATCCCCCAAGATTTGACCGACCGCACCTATTTTGGCCGCGACGCCCGCCCCGCCAAACTGGGGTTTTTGGATTTCACCCAAGCCAGTGCCGATATTCTGCGTGTTGTGCGGGCGCTGGATT
>CALHAP010000111.1 GCA_937931795.1 uncultured Paracoccaceae bacterium | reverse complement strand
GCACATCGGGGTCATAGCGGTAGAGCGACGAGTTATCGATGACGACGCAGCCTGTTTTGGCGGCGCGCGGCGCGTGGATCTTGGTGGCCTCTGACCCCACGGCGAAGAGGGCGATGTCCCAGCCCTCAAAGTCAAACGCCTCTAGGTCTTGGGTTTTGAGCGTCTTGTCCCCAAACATCACTTCGGTGCCCAGCGACCGGCGGCTGGCAAGGACGGCGATCTCGTCAATCGGAAAGGCGCGCTCGTCTAGAATGTTCAGCATTTCGGCGCCGACATTGCCCGTGGCCCCAACAACAACGATTTTATAGCCCATGATCCGCGCTCCTTATACCAGTTGGCGCGGCCTTAGCCCATGCAGCGGCAGGGTTCCAGTGGGAGCGTGTCGAAACACCGCCGTGTGAGAGGGGGGTTATCCCGGCACACGCGCGCCAAAGATCGCAGAGCCGACGCGCACATGGGTGGCGCCATGGGCAATCGCTTCCTCGAAATCACCACTCATCCCCATCGACAGGCCGGCCAGATCATGGCGCGCGGCCATTTCAGCCAGTTGGGCAAAGTGGGGGGCCGCGGGCTCATCGGCGGGGGGAATGCACATCAACCCCCGCAAATCGAGATCAAGGTCACGACATTCAGCAATCATGGCATCCAGATCTTCAGGCATCACGCCAGCCTTTTGCGGCTCACGGCCTGTGTTGACCTGCACAAAGATCGCAGGACGCAGGCCCAACTCAGCCGAGACGCGGGCAATCGCACGAGCGAGCTTGGGGCGGTCTACAGTATGTATGGCGTCAAACAGCTCTAGCGCGGCGCGCACCTTGTTGGTTTGGAGCGGTCCAATCAGATGAAGGTCTACATCTGGGTAGCGGGACTTGAAATCGGGCCACTTCGCTTGAGCATCCTGCACACGGTTTTCACCGTAAATACGGTGCCCTGCTGAGAGAATCGCCTCGATTCGCTCTAAAGGTTGGACCTTTGAGACGGCAATAAGGCGCACATCACTTTTCAGACGCGAAACCTTATCCACAGCAGTCTCAATTCTGGAATTTATCGCGGTGAGCTGCATAGTTACGTTCCATTAGCCAATCTAAACAGGGTGTTCAGCCGTCTATACAAGGGGAATTTCAGCGGCGATAGATCACAAATGCGGCAAAATCAGTGTGACCCCGATGCATCATTTAGGCCATATGCCCGATCTGCTTCCCAAATTATCTTGAGTGTGCAAGGTTCTGCCCGCAAACAAGCTGCCAATGCTAGTTGGACTGGCATCGCAGGAATGCATAAACACACGAGGGAATTATCATGAAAACTATCCTCCTCGCCTCAGCCTCAATGCTTGCCTTTTCTGGCGCCGCATTTGCTGACGGCCACGCAACACCAAACGAAGCCGACGTACTGGTCTTCACTGGTGACGTAACTCTGGGTTACAACGACACAGACCAAGGTATCGGCGACGAAAACGGCTTCTACTGGGGTGCCGACCTTGACGCGTCCATGTCTGTTGCACTCGACAACGGTCTGACAGCGACAGCGACATTCGGTCTCGAGATTGCTGACGACAACGACGGTGGCGATCTGGGTGTCGACGTTGGCGCAGGTGACTTCACACTGTCCTTGACTGGCGCAAACGCAGGTCTGGTATTCGGCGACACAACATCTGCCGCTGACACACACTGGTCTTCTGCTGGCGACATGGAAGCCGATGGTTTCTCTTCAAACGACGGCGAGACATACCTGCGCGGTGACGTGAACTTCGGCGGTGTTGACGCATCTGTGTCCTACATCATCGACGACGAAGATGGCGATGCGGGCGACCAACTTGAGCAGCTGTCTCTTGGTGTTGCAGGCGACTTCGGCAGCGTAAGCTTTGCTTTGGCCTACCAGGAAGAGTCTGACTACGCGAACGGTTCCGGCGACTTCAATGGCGACGAAATCCTCGGTCTGTCTGTTGGTACATCCTTCAGCGGCGCCGATGTCACCATCGCATATGCTGACAACGGTACATCCGGCGCGTCTTCGCTCGGTCTGAAAGCAGCCTATCCAGTTGGTCCAGTTGTTGTAACTGGTTACTACGTGCTGGAAGATGGCGGCGCGAACGAAGATGACAACATGGGTATCAACGTTGCATACTCTGACGGTCCAGTGGCAGTCACTCTTGACTACCAAGACGACCAAGGCACACAGATCATCGCGGTTGACGGTTCGTACGACCTCGGCAATGGCCTGACAATCTTGGCCGGCTTCAACTCCACAGAAGATCTTGACGAAGAGTTCTACGCAGCTGCTTCGTTCGATCTCGGTGGCGGCGCCACATTGCTCGCAGCATTTGCTGACGGCAACGACGACGAAATCGGCTCACCTGAGTACGAAGACGGTACAACAGTTCAGGTTTCCTTCGAGTTCTAATTGAACCCCTAGGTTTACCACACAAAGGGCGGTCCTTCGGGGCCGCCCTTTTTCGTTTGACCGATCCGCTCTTGTGACACCGCATCAGCTTCGCTACACATTTGGCATAAGAAAAAGACGGCGCTCGGGGGCCTTTTCCATGCGAACGACACAGATGATTATCGCAGGCGTCGCGGCCCTGTCGCTCACAGGATGTGGCACCTTTGGCTTTGGCGTCGGCGCGTCTGAACCTGCCACCCGCCAAGCTGCCCGTGTGCGCGGCGCCGAAAGCGTGGCAGTCAACCGCTACCTCTGGGCCGCCTCGATTGACACGCTGTCCTTCTTGCCCATCGAAAGCGTTGATCCCTTCACCGGCGTCATCGTGTTCGGCTACGGCACACCACCGGGCGGCGGCACGGCCTACCGCGCCACGGTGTTTATCTCTGATCCCGCCCTTGATGCGCGCGCGCTGAATGTCGCCCTCGCCACGCGCACAGGCCCTGTTGCCGCGCAAACGCAGCGCGCCGTCGAAGACGCAATCCTATCGCGCGCGCGCCAAATCCGCATCGGTGACGCCGCCCTATAACGCAGCCACAGCCGCCCTGACGTAGACCGCCGGGCCCCATTCGCCCGGCCAAACCAGTTTGAGAGACCCGATGTCCAGCTACTCCCCCGCCGAGATCGAAGCGAAATGGCAAGCCGCGTGGAACGACGCCGGTATCTTCACCGCCAAACGCAGCGAAAAGCCGAAATACTACGTGCTGGAAATGTTCCCCTACCCGTCCGGCAATCTGCACATGGGGCATGTGCGCAACTACACGATGGGCGACGTGATCGCGCGCTACAAGATCGCCACGGGCCACAACGTGTTGCATCCAATGGGCTGGGACGCCTTTGGCATGCCCGCTGAAAACGCCGCCATGGCCACGGGCGTCCACCCCAAAGATTACACCTACGGCAACATCGCGCATATGAAAGGCCAGATGAAACCCCTGGGCCTGTCGCTCGATTGGTCCCGCGAATTTGCGACCTGTGACCCCGAATACTACGGCCAGCAACAAGCGCTGTTCATCGACTTTCTCGCCGCCGGATTAATCGACCGTAAAAACGCGACGGTCAACTGGGACCCTGTCGACATGACCGTGCTGGCCAATGAGCAGGTGATCGACGGCAAAGGCTGGCGCTCGGGTGCGGATGTCGAACGCCGAGACCTGACACAGTGGTTCTTCAAGATCAGCGATTATTCGGACGATTTGCTGTCCGCGCTCGACACGCTGGACGATTGGCCCGCCAAGGTGCGCTTGATGCAATCCAACTGGATCGGCAAATCGCGCGGGCTGCAAATGGCGTTCAAACGCAGCGATGGCGCGGGCGAGATCGAGGTCTACACCACCCGCCCCGACACGCTGCTCGGCGCATCGTTTGTGGGCATTTCGCCCGACCACCCGCTGGCCAAAGAACTGGAAGCAACCAACCCCGCCCTCGCCGCCGCTTGCGCCGAGATGCGCAAGGGTGGGACGACGGCCGAGGCGCTAGAAACCGGCGAAAAGCTGGGCTTTGACACGGGCCTGACCGTCGCCCACCCGCTGGACGCCAGCAAAACCCTGCCCGTCTGGATCGCGAATTTTATTTTGATGGACTACGGCACCGGCGCGATCTTTGGCTGCCCCGCGCATGACCAGCGCGATCTCGATTTCTGCCGCAAGTATGACTTGCCGGTGATCGACACATTCTTTGCGCTCGGCGATGACACACCCGTGGCGACCGAGGCATTCGTGCCGCCAAAAACCGAGGTCGTGCGCTGGGTGAACCACTTCGCCGGCCTGACAGAGGCGACGGGCCAAGAGGCTATTGATGCCACGATTGATGTGGCCGAACGTGACGGCTGGGGACGCGGTCACACGCAATACCGCCTGCGCGATTGGGGTCTCAGCCGTCAGCGCTATTGGGGCGCGCCGATCCCCGTTGTCCATTGCGACGACTGTGGTGTGGTGCCCGAAAAGAAAGAAAACCTGCCGGTCCGCCTGCCCGATGATGTCAGCTTTGACATCCCCGGCAACCCGCTGGACAGGCATCCCACATGGCGCGACACGCCCTGCCCCGCCTGCGGCAAACCCGCCAAGCGCGAGACGGACACGATGGACACCTTCGTGGATTCGTCGTGGTATTATGCGCGCTTCACCTCGCCGCGTGCCTCCACGCCGACAGACATTGATGAAGCTGATTATTGGATGAATGTTGACCAATACATCGGCGGCATTGAACACGCGATTTTGCACCTGCTCTATTCGCGCTTTTTCGCGCGGGCGATGCAAAAAACCGGACACCTGCCGCAGGGTTGCGAAGAACCGTTTAACGCGCTGTTCACCCAAGGCATGGTCACGCATGAGATCTACAAGACCACGCAAAACGACCGCCCCGTCTATCACTTCCCACAAGACGTGACCGACGGAAAGCTGGCGGACGGCACCGATGTCGACATTATCCCCTCCGCCAAGATGTCCAAATCCAAAAAGAATGTCGTCGACCCCGATGCGATTCTTGCACAATTTGGCGCAGATACTGCGCGCTGGTTCGTGCTGTCCGACAGCCCGCCCGAGCGTGATGTCGAATGGACTGCCTCGGGTGCAGAGGCCGCTTATAAGCACTTGTCACGCGTTTGGCGGATTGCGGGCGACATTGTCGCGGGTCAAGACACCGGCAGCGATGACGACGCTTTGATGCGCGAATTGCATAAAACGATCCGAGACGTGACGCTGGGCGTTGAATCTTTCGGGTTTAACGCAGCCATTGCCAAGCTCTATGGCTTCACCGCGACGTTGCAAAAAGCCAAAGCGTCGAGCGTTGCGCGGCACACCGCGATGCGGGCTTTGGCGCAACTGATGCAGCCCATGACCCCGCATTTGTCCGAGGAAATCTGGGGCCTGTTGGGCGGCGAAGGTTTGATCACCACAGCGCCCTGGCCGCAGGTCGATGAAGCATTGTTGGTCGAGGACAGCGTGACATTGCCGATCCAGATCAACGGCAAACGCCGCTCTGAGGTGACTGTGCCTGCCGATATGTCCAAGGCAGATATCGAGGCGCTGGCCTTGCAAGACAGCGCCGTGTTGAAAGCGTTGGGTGGTGCTGCGCCGAAAAAGATCATCGTGGTCCCCGGTCGTATCATCAACGTGGTGGCGTAGCCATGGACCGGCGCGCCGCTCTCTTGTCGCTCGTTGCGGTCAGCGCCTGCGGCTTTGCGCCTGTCTATGCGCCCGGCAACGCGGCATCAGCGCTGCGCGGTGCAACCGCATTTGAAGCCCCCGACACGGTCGCGGGCTTTCGCTTGCGCGCCCGGTTGGAAGACAGGTTGGGCCGGTCATCGGCCCCGCAATACAACTTGCGCGTCGACCTCGACATCGGTGAAGACAGCGTCGCGATCACGCCAGAAGGCGACATCACCCGCGTCACCCTGCCCGGTGCGGCCCGCTACGCCCTCACCAACAGCGACGGCATTCTGCGCACGAGCGGTCAGGTGAACAGCTTTACCAGCTATTCGACCACTGGCACGACCGTGGCGACAGGGGCCGCCGCAAACGATGCGCGCGACCGATTGGCGATCATACTGGCCGACTTGATCGTGACGCGGCTGACAGCACTGCCATGAAGCTGTCGCCCCGCGATGCAACGACCTATTTCAAAAAGCCCAACGCAGGGGCCGCAGGACTGCTGATCTTTGGTGCCGACCCGATGCGCATTGCGACGCGCAGACAAGACGTGATCGCCAGCCTAATCGGTCCTGAGGGCGAAACGGAGATGCGCCTTACCCGGATCCCCGCCGCCGATCTGCGCAAGGACAAGGCGCTACTGGCCGACGCCATAAAAGCCACCGGGTTTTTCCCCGGCCCGCGTGTGGCCTTCGTCGAAGATGCCAATGAATTTGTGACTGAGGCGATCAAAGCCGCCCTCGCGGATTGGCAAGCGGGGGACGCGCAGATCATTGTGACTGCCGGCCAGCTCAAAGCAACATCCGCCCTGCGCAAGGCGTTTGAGACGCACCAGAACGCCTACGCCATCGGCCTTTATGACGCGCCGCCCGATGCCGATGAGATCGCAGCACTGTTGCAGACGGCTGGCCTGCCAGACATATCCTCCGATGCCCGCGCAGCATTGAACGAGATGGCGCGCAATCTGGACCCCGGTGATTTTCGGAAAACCGTGGAAAAGCTTGGGCTTTATATGTACGGCAGTGGCCAGTCAGTATCCGTCGATGACATCACCGCCTGCGCGCCACAATCCTCCGAAGCGGCATTGGATGATCTGTTGGCTGTTGTGGCAACCGGCGACGTTGGCCGTATCGCCAGCGTGTTGGCGCGCATCTACGCGCAAGGCACGACGCCCGTGACCCTATGCATCGGGGCTATGCGCCATTTCAAGGCGCTACATACCGCCAGCGCCGATCCGGGTGGTGCCGCCGCAGGTGTTGGGAAACTCAGGCCCCCGGTCTACGGTCCACGCCGCGATGCGCTGGTCCGGCAGGCGGGGCAATGGGGGCGGGACAGGCTGGAACGCGCGCTGACGTTGCTGCTGGATACCGATTTGGCTCTGCGATCGGCGGGGCAAACCGCACCGCAGCGGGCGCTGGTGGAACGCGCCTTGATCAGGCTGGCGATGATGGCGCAGAGACAATAACCAAAATGGTGATAAGGCATTAAAAAAGGGCCAGCAAATGCTGACCCTAATTTATCTTCTAACTGGAAGGGTAGGCTTAGGAGCCCGCGCCTGCGTTACCGCCTGTGCCAGCGCCATCATCATCGTCGTCGTTCGACGAAGCAACACCGATCAGGGCAGCCACGATAACAGCTGGGATAACCCAACCTGGAAGCGAACCGCTTGGCGCGGCAGGTGCGATAACTTCAACTGTGGGCTCAGTAACAGTAGCGGCGAAACCGCCAGCAATTGCGGAACCAGCAACAGTTGCGGCGATTGTTGTCGCGGCGAGTGTCTTGATGAGGGACATATCAGTACTCCATTAAATGAATAGTCGTCGGGTTGTGGATATCCAAGTTGTGTTTCAAACTCAACCAGATTGTCTTTGGTTTGACCCAGCACCAAAAAAAATCAAAGTCTGCGGATAATTTTATCACACCAAATGCCACGATAACTTTAACGTAGCTGCAGGTTCTCAACGAACACTCAACGCCGTGATCTCACAAGCGTCTGTAAATACACCGCTTTACAAGGCGCTTCGGCGCAAATAACCGGCATCCCGGGTGATAAATTGCAGCGACGACATGATGCGCCCCGCCCCATCTACCCAGTAACTATTCTCAAATTGTGTGCGATCGCTTCGGCAGGTTTCAGCGTATTTGGTCGCAGAAACCGTGCGAATCCCAAGATTAATGTCCTCCACACCCGCCGATACGATCTGACACGTGAACCGCTCTTGGAGAATCTCGTTCTGATTCCCTATCCGGTCATGCACCCGCACCGCGGATCCACCACCAGCGCGGATCGCAGCGCGTGTACCCTGCGCCGTGGCTGCGATGAGGTCTTCGCCCAACCCGCGTGTGGCGACTAAAATTTCATCTCGGTAAGTTGCAGAAAATCCATTTTGTGCAAGCCATGTTTGCGTTCGGCCGCTCACCGAGATCAGCCGTGCGGCAACTGGATCACCGAGCATCGGAACCTGCACCAGCGAAAAATTGCTCGGGTTGGCCGATATGTCAGCGGGATCAAAACCCGGCGCTGCAGGCCTATTTTCTGCGCCCGTTACAGCCCCGATCGCGGGGATGAACTGCGCTGCCAAATCAAAAACGGGATTACGCTCGACGTTTGAGCTACAGCCCGCCAGTAGAACCGCAGACAAGGTTGCAAATAGACTATACTTCATCGCCAGAACCGCCCCCATCCGTCATCAAGATCATTGGCATGGCCATCGCGTACTTCCTCATACAAGCGACCGCTTACCCGCAAACGCGCCCCACCGTCGCGCGAAAGAGAGCTCAGCGTGTTGTTGTAACGCCGCCGCGTTGGCGTGCTGACGATATAATCCAGCGGCACCGAAAGTCTGATGCCTTTGTCGAACGATCCTTCGCCGAACTCTTCGGCAGACACATCGGTGAGGGTGAAATATCCACCCAACCGCCAGCCATTGTCGAACTCGCGGTCCAAGGTGAAGGTGGCCCCCCAGTCACCGGCCAGATACCGACCAACATCGACCCGGCTGTGAAACCCATTGTCGAAATCATAATATAGCGACACATGACCCGTCACGACGTCGTAATCCTGAAAGCCCCAGAGATCGAAATCACGCTGCATGACATAGTTCAACTCGCCACCGACAGCCCAAGACGTATTGACCGGATTATAAAGCAATTCGGTAGAGACTCCGCCAAATGCGGGCTCTAGCAAACCGACACTGACGCGGCTGTAGAGATCTTCGCCGGGCCGACCAAAATAGGCCAAACTTAGGTCTTGAATCCCCCCGTCCCCCTCAACCGCGTATCGCCCTCCTTCGCGCCGCACTGGCGGTAGGGGTGAGGGCGAAATAGCACCAACTGACAGGTTGCGTCGCAGGCTTTTGCGAATACTTCCCGAAACGACCAAATTCGACGCCAGTTCATATGACGCCGACAGCCGGACGCCGTAGTTGGCCCGCACGGGGTTATCCCCATCAAACAGCGTCACCCCAAAGAACGGCGAAATGCCCCAGAAAAACGGATCCTCATCAGGGACAACGGTCAGACCTTGGTTGCTGCCCGCGTCGTTCAGCGCGATACGGTCTTGCATGGCCTGTGTACCGCCAGCTTGCAGTTCGAACTGCTCTAGATCGCGGCGCTGTATGGTTGCCGCAGAGATCGGGATCCCGCGCGACATTGGCTCCAGAGTGAAGGTCTCCATCGAGGGTGGCAGCACGTCTGTCATCACCCGTGCCACGCGGCCCATCGCCTGCGCTTCGGTGGAATATCGGTTGTTTGAATACCGCACCCGCGCCGCACGATCAGAAAACTCGAACGCCTCAAGCGATATGCCTTCGCGGGAAAGACCACGACGCAACTGCGCGCGCAGGTCATCTTGGGGATCAGCCGCGCGATCCCAGCTCAGCGCGGCCGCCGCATCCCCTTGGCGCACCATCACAGGCACAGGAGGGCTGTCAAAGCCGCCGTCGACGGGTCGGTTGTTGGGGTTGAACGCAATGGTGCCGGACAGGCCAATTTCGCTGCCGTAGAGGTAGGCTGCGGACAATTGGACACCCGGGCGCGGTGTCCATGTGGCGCCAAAGTTCAGCGGTGATGCCACGTCAATACTGCCCAATTGCTCTTCGCGGGCATTGGCGTCGCTGGAATATTCGGCCTTGAGCACCCAATCGTCCGCCACGGACCATTCGACGCCCCCAAACAGAGCCGCATCGCCGCGAAAAAATTGGTTGGCTTCTACTTCGCCGCCCAATCCGAAATCCAAACCGGGGCGGTCCTCGAAGCTGCTGCTGATCACGCCCAACGGGTTGTCAAAGCCGCCCGCGCTCGCCAATCGGCCCCAGCCCAGACCTGCGGTTACGCGAAATGCATCCCCAATGGTCCGTGTGGCCACGACATATTCGCCACCATATTGGCCAGTGCCGAGAAAGTCCTGCAAACCGACAGAAACAGACGGCCTCCAGCCATCCTGATCAGTGATCTTGTAGCGCAGGTCAAAACTACGGTCGAAATAGACATTTCCATTGCGGGGCGGGTTAAACCCGGGAAGCGAATAATCATCAGTCGAGCCATAGCGAAACGTCGCCGACAACCGATCTGTCACCTGATAGGTGAATGAATTGCGCTGGTAAGGGCCAAAAATGCCAATCGTCGCGGCGACCTCACCCTCTGCGGGGGCCACAGCTGTTGGCATTTCCAACAGGCCGGGGGTGCCGAAAAACGTGTAGGTCACGCCTTGGTCTTGCGCCGTTGCAAAGGACGCGACACAAATCGCGATTAGACTAACCCCGCTCGCGCGTGATTTGAACCTGCTTGCCATGCCCCACCTCTTTTTATTGAGACTAGTCTAGCGAATCACCGTCCCGTTGAAAAGCGTCTGCGCCGCTATATCGGTCAGGTGCGGTCTTTAAGGCCACATCTGGTCATACAAACCGGAGGTTTCAGGCGCCCTCGCGGGCCCACCACGCCAGCGCCGCCTCTGCTGCGGCCTTGCCCGACGCCAAACATCCGGTGATCAAATAACCGCCCGTTGGCGCGTCCCAGTCCAGCATTTCGCCTGCTGCAAAAACACCGGGGCGGCGGCGCAGCATCCATCCATCAAGCGCGTCCCACGTCAAACCACCCGCCGTCGAGATCGCTTCGTCGATGGGGCGAAGCCCTGCGTAGGCGACCGGCAGCGCCTTAATTTTGGACGCCAGATCATCCCCAAAGGGCCGCGCATATTCGTTGAGCAATGCAGCCTTCGCGCCTTCGATCCGCAGGCTTTTGCGCAAATGTTGCGCCATCGAAGCCTTGCCGCGCGGACGGCTCAACCGTGCGCGCACCTCCGCTAGGGTCAGGTCGGGTTTGACATCAATCAGCAACGCGGCCCCCTGCCGCAATGGGGCGCTCATCGAATAGATCCCGCCGCCCTCCAACCCGCGCGATGAGATTACGCATTCGCCGCGCGACACGCAGCCCCCCGCCTGCACCTTGCATCCCTTCAGTGGCGTGCCAAAATGCGCCGCCATATAGGGCGACCAATCGACCAAAACCCCGACGTTTGACGGCGCGAACGGGGTCACCTCATCCGCAAATTGTGCGGCCCAGGCCCCATCAGACCCCAACCTGCGCCAACTGCCGCCCCCCGTGGCGAGCACGGTGACATCAGCCGTGACGTGCTGGATGCCGTCCGGGGTTGCAAACGCGCTAGCGGCCCCGTCAAATCCAGTCCATCGCCAGCGGCGCTGCAAAGTCACCCCCTGCGCCGACAATTTGGCCAGCCATGCGCGCAGGAGGGGGGATGCTTTCATCGCGGTAGGAAACACGCGGCCCGTTGATCCGACAAAAGTGTCTTGGCCCAAATCCTGCGCCCAGCCAGTGACGGCTTCTGG
>CALHAP010000110.1 GCA_937931795.1 uncultured Paracoccaceae bacterium | reverse complement strand
ACTCTTAACAGTTTCCGCACCAAACAGCAGCACAAGCACGATTATGATCAACAGTAAAATAAGCATTTATCATTCTCCTTTCTATCGATTCTATGCGTTGAGTGTGGCGAAAGTTCACCGGACTGTGGGTCCTTTCGTGCGGTTTCGTGCTGCGGGGGGCGCGGAGCGCGACGCATCACTCTGCGAACACTTTTTTGATTGCGCAATTCGAAAGATGAACAATGCAGAACAATGAAGATATACTTGGCTTGCGTCGCTCGCTACGCACTGGCGGACCCGAAAAGGTGGTCGCGGCTGGGGTTCTGTCTGAGTGGATCAACTTAAGCGAGGTGCGGATACACCGACTTGGACGTGACGGTGTTCTACCCCGGACGCCCGAAAAGAAGTTTCCGCTAAAACCTTCTATTCGTGCTTATGCAGAGTACCTGCGAAAAGGGCAGATTGGCCGCGCTTCGACCAATCCCGATTTGAACGCTGAAAAACTGCGCCTCGCCCGCGAGCAAGCCGACAAGCTGGCAATCGCTAATGCTGCCACCCGTGGTGAGATGGTGGCCTTGTCGGATGTTGAGCGGGAATGGATCGCGCTGGCAATCGACTTGCGCGCCCGGCTTTTGGCTGTCTCGCCGCGCGTCGCATCTGCGCTTGGCCTCGACCGTGCCATTGCGGCGCGCATCGATTCTGAATTGCGCGATTGCCTTGAGGGAATAGCCGATGACGATTGACCCCCGATTTGCCCGCTTGCGCGCGACCACGCTGGATGCATTGCGCCCCCCGCCCAAGTTGCGTCTGTCAGAATGGGCAGAGGCCAACGTGCGCTTACCATCGAGTTTGAGCGCGACCCCCGGACCTATGCGTCTCTGGCCACAACAACGCGAGATACTGGATGTGATCGGCGATGATGTAACCGAGCGAGTGTCGATCCTCAAAAGTGCCCGCGTTGGTGCGACGCAGGCCATGACCGCAGCCCTTGGTCACTTTGTCCAAAACGATCCGGCCCCGGTCATTGTGGTTTTGCCAAGTGAGGAAGACTGCCGGACTTTTGTGGTTAGCAATGTTGAACCCGTCTGGTCTGAATCTCCGACGCTCCGCAATTCGCTTACCCAAGACAATAGTCGGGACACGCTCTTGCATCGGCGCTATCCGGGCGGCTCGCTTATGGTTTTGAGTGCCCGTGCGCCGCGCAACCTGCGCGCCCGAACGGCTCGTGTTTTATTTGCAGATGAAATCGACGGTTTCGAATTGGACATTCGCGGCGAAGGCGACCCGATTGAATTGGCTATCAGGCGCACCGCCACGTTCGGCAATCGGAAAATCGTTCTAGCTTCGACCCCTTTGGATGAAGAATCTAGTCGGATTGCCCGCGCATACGAGCAATCCGACAAACGCGTTTGGGAAATTCCTTGTCCGGGGTGCGGTGCCTTTGCCCCCGTGGTTTGGAAGGACATCAAATGGCCGGATGGCGAACCTGACAAAGCCTATTGGGCCCCGCCCTGTTGCGGCACGGTGGTCGAGGATCGGGAAAAGGCTCAGCTCGTCGAGAAGGGCCATTGGCGCGCAACAGCGCCTGTAGTAGAGGGCCACGCGGGTTTCCACCTTACCGCCTTGACCTCAACGCTGCCGACGACGACGTGGCCGCTATTGGCTCAAGAGTTTGTCGCCGCCAAGCGTGGTGGTCCAACCACCCTAAAGCCGTGGATCAATACCGTCGCAGGCGAGGTCTGGCGCGCTGAGGGCGATGATCTGGGCGGGGTAACCTTCACCAACCTACAGCGCCCCATGAGCCTCACGGCCCTCCCAGACGACCTCGCGGCCATCACGGCGGGTGTTGACTGCCAAGGCGACCGCCTTGAGGCGACATTCGTGGGCTGGACGCCTGATGGCGGAACGCGCGTTCTTGACCATTTAGTGGTTTGGGGAAGCCCCACTGAAAACGATACTTGGGTCGAGTTGGACGATTTATTGCAGGGGCAATTCCAGCACCCATTGGGCGGGCCGTTGCGCGGCGTCGATGCGACCATTGTGGACAGCGGAAACTGGGCCGATGAGGTCTATGCGTTTTGTCGCCCTCGTACTTCACGCCGCATTATCGCATCGAAGGGCATGTCCGGTTTTTCCAGACCAGCACTGACGTGGGGGGCAAGCCGCAAAACCAAGCTGGCAATCTTGGGTGTTGACGGCCTCAAGCTGCAAATCCACCATCGCCTCAAGGGCGGCGAGACGTTGCTGATTTCGGATCAGCTTGGGTCAGACTACTTCGACCAACTGCGCGCGGAACGGTTGGTCACGAAATACAGCCGTGGCCAGTCCGTGCGTCAATGGGAGTTGATTTCAGGCCGTAGGAACGAGGGTTTGGATTGTCTCGCGTATGCCATCGCAGCGCGTAGCCTGCTGAGGTGTGATTTGCAGGCCCGCTTGGCTGCACAGAAAAACATAAGCGCTAGCTTGCCCACTCGAACGGTGATTAGGTCGCGGTGGCTGAGTTAGCGAGGTAAGCGCGGTGGCACAACGTAAAAGTACACTCACAATTCGTTCGTTCAATTTGAACCGCGCAAGTATGTACGCTGTTCATTCGTTTCAGATTGCGGATCAATTGCTGCGGTATCAATTTTCTAGAGAGGGGTGGCCTGCACTTTCCATGATGAAAATGGCGATGCGCAAATACACTGTGCTGCAAGTTGCTCTTGTTAACGATAAAAGAGGTGTAAATCTTTTTGGATTACTTGATGAGGCCGAAGCTACGGGCAGCGTCGATAAAAATTTTGTTATTAGTGAGAAGGATCGATTCAAGGGATTAGGTGGGTTGTTGAAAAATATACGTATGCATCGTAGTAATTTCATTGCCCACAGATCCGCAAACATCAGCTTTCGTGAAATCCATGAGAAATTCCCTGTTCCCCATGATGATCTCGGCGACCTCTGTATGAAGTTTTATACTTCAACCACGGCACTTAACGATGCTTTGGGTCGCCACAAAAGTTGGAGTCTTCAAGATTGCGATCAGAGTATGAAACATGTCCTTGAGAGCGCTGGGATGCTGGAACTTGATTGTAGAAAACTGACCCATTCTGATCAAAAACCACAGCAAATTTTGCCTACGGCCCGACCTATAAATCAAAATGAATAACACTTTGTCGAACCTGTCTCTTGAACTTAATTCGCAATCTTCTTGCCCGTTGCATGTTTCCAGCCCTCAAGGCCACACCGATTTGTCTGAGTAGCTTTGCACTTTCCATGAGTGCGCGGTGTCGCGCCTCTGGTTCTCGACGAGCTGGCCCTTCTGAAACTAAGCAGTGAATTTGAAGATTTTCGCCCATGTTTTCTTATCCTTGATGAAAAACGGGGGCAGGGACATCTACGAACCCGCCCCCGCAACGGAGGTCACACGACCACAACACCCCTGATGCAGCCATGTTGATTTACTTACTATTGACAAAGTAAGTAGTAAGCAACTATGAATCTTCCAAACGAGGAGAACCCCCAATGACAGACCCGAAATCACCGTTGTTTACGCACATCGAACCCGGTCCACGCCTCAAAGCCTCAGATGTCGGGAAGCGCTTGGCGCAGCACCCCGAAACACCGGAAACAGCAACTAAACAGTTTCGAAATTTTGTTATGCGCGACCTAGTACATGTCCGCGACCGCATTGGCACTGGCCGGACATCCCACAACTTATTCGCGTGGTCCGATATTGCGACGGCAAAAGTCATTCGTTCGCTGATGTCGATGGGGCTATCCGATCAATCTGTCATGCAGCAAGCGTCTCTTGCTTGTTACGCATGGCAGGGTGAACACGCTAAAAGCTACGGTGGTAAATTTCCGGCTACTCACCCAATTCTTGCAGCGATACGTGGCCTTTCCATAGGTCAACACTGGCAAGTTCGCATGGATTTTTGGACGAACACCAAGACGGGGCAACGCCGTCTTGTCGCCCGTGTTTATGATGTGAACGTAACACAATTTCCGGCGGTCGGAAAAGGTTACGAGCACACTTCGACGATCACCTTGCCCCTATCGAACTTCCCCCAAGAGGTGATCCTTCCGGGCGATGAGGGCGGGACCCCAAATTAATGACCATCCTCGACCGCATATTCCCGTCTCGCCAAACGCACCGTTCCGATACGCGCGGCGAGGCCAAGTCGGCCCCGTGGCGTCGTATGGTCGAGGCGGCTGGTGGAGGGCGACGTGGGAAGGGGCTTGGTCGGTTTTCTGAATACAACGCTGAAACGCTGGCCAGCGCTCCACAGGTCCGGTCGAGGGCAAGGTTTTTGGCCGTCAATGACGGCTATGTCTCCAACGGCGTGAACAACTTCGCCACCGCCCTGACGGGTAGCGGCATTCGCCCCGCATTGATTGGCGACACGGCCAAGAGTTTTGAGGAATGGGCGTCCGGTGCGGACCATGACGGGCAGTCTGATTTTTTCGGGATGCAAGGGATTCTAGCGCGTCACCTTATGGTGGACGGCGAAGCACTGGTCATCCTGCATACCGATGAGATTGGCGAACTGGGACTACAAATCTTACCGCCCGAGATGCTCGATGAGGCCAAAACCGCCAACCTTGAGGGGGGTGGCGAAGTCGTCGCGGGTGTCGAGTTTGATGCAAGCCAACGCCGGGTTGCCTACTGGATACATCAGCAAAATCCGGCGTCTCAATTCTCGACCTATGTGCCGTCTGTCCGCGTGGACGCCGCACACGTTTGCCACATCGTCCATCCCCTTGCCGCTGCCCAAGTGCGCGGTATGTCGTGGTTGGCCCCGGCGGTTTTGCCTGCCAGCGCACTCAACCAGTATCTCGACGCCTTGCTTGTATCCGCCAAGACTTCCGCACTGGTGGCAGGTTTCATAACCGACGTTAATCAAACGGGCGCACTGCCTTTCGACGGTGAGCAAGCGGGCAGCATCTTGGATTCCGGACTGGAACCCGGCGCGCTCAAATTCTTGCCCGCTGGCCTTGATGTGAAATTCCTGACCCCAGAACAGACCAAAGACGCCCCCGCCATGATACGGTTGCACCTCCAAGGAATTGCCGCAGCGATTGGTGTGCCAACTCACTTGCTCGACAACGACCTTTCGGGCGCGAACTATTCCAGCTTGCGAGCGGGACTCTTACCATTCCGGGCGCGTGTCGAAGCCATCCAATATGGCACCCTTGTCCCGCAATTTCTCGCCCCGGTTTTCACCCGCTGGCTGGCGCTCGAAGTGGCCGCAGGACGGCTTGATGCCGACCCCTCATTCCGGCCTGAGTGGATCATGCCACGTCCTATGCAAGTCGATCCGGCAAAGGACACAAAAGCCCTTGGCGATTTGCTTGACCGTGGCCTGATGAGCCGGACACAAGCCGCCAATGAGTTAGGCTGGTCCGTTCAACAGCTTGATGAGGAAATTGCCGCTGACGTCGCCCGAGAAGCAGAACTTGGCCTCAGCTTCACCAATGCCGGAGGCGCGAAAGATGCCGCTTGATACCCTTACCCGTAGCGCTCGGGCAAATAGTTATGATCCTGAGACCCGCCAATTTGAGGCGGTCATCGCCACCGAAAATCCCGTCCCCCGGCGTGACGCCCGTGGCCCTTATCTCGAAATTTTGCCGATGTCTGCGTTCGACGCAGACGCCAGCACAAATTTGCCCGTCTTGGACAGCCACAGCACCAAGTCGGTGCGTGATGCCGTTGGGCGAACCCTATCCATCGAACGATCCAAAACAAACGCGGTGTTAGTTGCTCAGATCGTTTTGTCATCTGCCGAAGATGTGACACCAATCGGCGCGCGGATCGCGGATGGCACCGTCTGTGGGGTATCCATTGGATATGTCGGGACGGGATGGATTGAGCGCCAAACTCCGCAAGGCCGCGTCCGCAGCCCAGCCCGTTGGTGGCTTACCGAAGTCACTCTAACGACCAACCCCGCAGACCCTGCCGCATCAATTCGAGCAAAGGAAACAGAAATGCCCGACGTCATCATTGAAACGCCGCCCACCAACCCAACACCCGAAGCGCTAAAGCAACCACTCCGCAGCGAAATTCGTACTTTGACCCGCAGCCTTGGTCTATCCGGTGAAGTCGCAGACGACCTCATCGATTCCGGGGCAGACCTCACCCGCGCCAAGGCGGAAATCTTTGACCACTTGCAAACGCGCCAACGGGCGACACCAATCATTCGCAGCCATGCGCAGGAGAACGACGACCCCTCCGTGGTCCGCACCCGTATGGCCGATGCTGTCGCTGTCCGCATGGGCGTCGGCGAGGCCAAGGACGAACACCGCGAATACCTCAACATGAGCCTGATAGATTTGGCAAAGGACAGCCTGACCCGTTCTGGTGAGACAACGCGCGGTATGTCGCCCGATGAAGCCCTCACCCGTGCCGCAACACACACCACGTCTGACTTTCCATTGGTGGTGTCCAATGCTGCCAACAAAGTCGCGCTGTCCAGCTATGAGGCCGCACGATCACCTCTCATCCGTTTGTCACGCCAACGGTTGTTATCCGACTTCAAGAAATCCACCTCGATCCGCCCTGGCGAGATGGGGCGACTTGAGGAATTGGCCGAAAACAGCGAGATCGCCGCAACATCAAGTGGTGAAAACGGTGAGACGATGCAGCTTGCCACTTATGCGCGTCGCTTTGATCTCGCTCGCAATCTCATCATCAACGACGACTTAGGTATGTTTGGCGATGTCACTGGCGCATTAGGTGAGGCCGCAGCCCAAACCGAAGCCGATCTGTTGTTCGCGACTTTCACGGGCAATCCAAACTTGTCAGATGGCACCCCTGTTTTCGACGCCTCACGCGGCAATACGGGGGACGGCAGCAGCTTCAACGGCAGCTTTGACGGCAGTGATTTGGATGGCGCTCGCAAAGCCATGCGCAACTTCAAGGGTCTGGACGGCAAGACACTCATCAATATCACGCCAAAATTCCTCATCGTCGGCCCTGAAATCGAAAGCGACGCCGAACGCCTTTTGGCTGAAATCTGGCCGGCGACGACCGACGACGCGCAGTCCGGCATGTCCAAGCTTACATTGCTGGTGGAACCACGCATCACCGACACGTCATGGTATGTTGCGGCTGATCCGGCGCGTCTCGCCTGTTTGCAACACGGCTATCTGTCGAGTGCGCAAGGTGTTCAAATCCAGCGACAAGAATCGTGGAATACGCTCGGTCTTTCCTTCCGGGCGTTTCTCGATTTTGGATGTGGCTGGCAGGATTGGCGTGGAGCCTATTTCCAGCCCGCTGAGGCCAGCTAATGCAAGTCGGGTGGACCGAACTCACCGAGGCGCGCGAACGTCTCATGCTCGCTATGAGCAATGGCGTTCGCAGCGTACGGGATTCTAATGGCGAGGAAGTGACCTACGCCAGCGTTTCCGAAATGCGGTCCACTCTGCGCTTTTTGGATTCCGAAATCGCCAAGCGCAAAGGCGCTCGGAAGCCGCCCTCTACAATCTACCTCAATTCATCGAAAGGACTCTGATCCATGAAAAACTTTGTGCAACCGGGTGAGAATATCACCGTGACCGCAGACGCCGCCACCACCTCTGGTGAGGGCGTCAATATCGGCAACCTCTTTGGGATAGCCTCTGGGGCCGCAGAGATTGGCGACCCGCTGGTGCTGGTCACCACGGGCGTCTTCGAGATGTCAAAGGTCGCAGCCGACGACATCGCTATCGGTACGTCGATCTATCATCGCGCCGCAGACGGCCTCGTCACTGGCACCGCAGCCGGGAACACCAAAATCGGTGTAGCCACCACGCTAGCAATAGCCAACGCGGTCACAGTTAACGTGCGCTTGAACGGCACTTTCTAGGACAATGCAGACCGCTTCGCCCACCGCAGTTATTGCCCCGCCTACTCGGCGTGGGCTTTCGCGTCGCGAAGCGGCTGGCTACATCGGCGTGGGGACATCTAAGTTTGACGCGATGGTTTCAGATGGTCGTATGCCAAAGCCCAAGCGCATTGATGGGCGCAAAGTCTGGGACATTTGGTCGATAGATCGCGCTTTTGGACTCTTGCCCGGAGAGGACGAACTCGACCACAATCCCTTTGATGAGTGATTGTGACGGGTGATTGTATGAAAATGCGTTTGAAATATGTGGTCGAAGATACTGACCGGCACGGCACCGTCCGCATCTACTATCGCCGAAATGGAATCAAAACCCGGCTTCGAGGGCCATTGGGTTCACCCGAGTTCCTAACGGACTATCGCCGAGCAGCCGCCCCGAAAAAAGAAACGCCATGCAAAACGGCTTCACCCGGGCGTGTTCTGCCTCGCAGCGTTAAGTGGCTTTGTGTCGAATACTACAAATCGGCAATGTTCCGAGAACTTGACCCACGCACTCAAAAGGTACGGCGCGGAATCCTTGAACGGGTATGCCAGCACAAGAACTCTGGCGACAAACCGTACAGCATGATGCAACCCCGGCACATCCGCACATGGCGTGACGACAAGCTAGATCGACCGCAGGCTGCGAATGGCATGATCAAAGCGTTGCGCCAACTGTTCCGCTACGCTGTTGAATACGATCTTAACGATGCAAACCCTGCCATGCTTGTCGAATATTTGAGCGGGAATCCCGAGGGCGTTCATAGCTGGTCACTGGATGAGATCGCAAAGTTTGAGAAAGCGCACCCTATCGGAACAACGGCACGATTGGCTTTGGCACTTGCACTCTACACAGGCCAGCGCCGCGCTGATCTGGTCCAATTTGGCAAGCAGCACGTCAGAGACGGCTGGCTTGCATTTACTCAGACAAAAGGCCGGAACCGCAAGCCTGTTCGATTAGAAATTCCGATCATCAGAGAACTGCAATCCATTATCGACCAGACACCCACAGGCGACTTGGCATTTCTTAAAACTGAGTTTGGCAAGCCTTTCACTTCGAACGGGTTTGGGAACCGCTTTCGTAAATGGTGTGATGAAGCGGGCCTGCATAATTGTTCTGTTCACGGACTGCGCAAAGCCGCCGCCGCTCGCTTGGCCGAGCTTGGCTGCACCGAACATGAGATCATGTCGATAACTGGCCACAGAACGTCAAAGGAGGTCACAAGATACACCCGCGCAGCACGTCAGAAAACAGGGGCCGAAAGCGCTCTACGTCGCATGTCATCGGAACAGAAAGAGGACAAAAGTGTCCCACTTTCAGGGGCCGTTGTATCGGGTGGGACAATTTCCACACCTAACTAACTGAAACTAAAACATGAAAAATAAGGATGGTGCCCAGGGGCGGAATCGAACCACCGACACGAGGATTTTCAATCCACTGCTCTACCCCTGAGCTACCCGGGCACGGGATGCAGACCACTTGGCCTACTTGGGTGAGGCAGTGTCTAGGCGAGCGATTGTGCTGTGTCCAGACCGATTTAGCAGGTTTTCGGCCCAAGAGTGAATTTCCGACGCAAGCCGCCCCGTCCCTCGCGCTGAAAAGCCGGTACTGCGCCGGAAAATCACGGATTTCCTGACTTGTTGTTGCCTATCTGTGCCGCCAAGATGTCGAGTATGAAGCAAAATATCCTCGCACCCTACGGTCTCGCGCTCGGTCTCGTCGTTCTGGCGGCCCTGTATCTGTTGGCGATCGGACGCCTGCCCATTTGTGAGTGCGGGTTTGTGTCGCTTTGGCATGGGGACATCATGTCCGATCAAAACTCGCAGCATTTGTTTGACTGGTACACGCCCAGTCATTTGTTGCATGGTTTTATCTTTTTCGGGTTCCTGTGGCTCATCGCGCGGAAAATGCCATTGGGGTGGCGGTTCTTTATCGCCACGTTGATCGAGACGGCATGGGAAGTTGCCGAAAACTCGGACGCGCTGATTGAACGCTATCGGTCGACCACTGCGTCGGTCGATTACTTTGGCGACAGTGTGATCAATGTGCTTGCCGACATTTTGGCGATGGCGGTCGGGTTTTTTCTCGCCGCGCGCCTGCCTGTTTGGGTCAGCGCAGTCATCGTGATCGGCTTTGAGGTGCTCACCGTCTTGATCATCCGCGACGGTCTCGCGTTGAACGTGGTGATGTTGTTGCAGCCGATTGAGGCAATCAAAGACTGGCAGCTGGAGCTGTGGAACACCCTCTAGTGGGGCTTGGGCGACGTCTGCTCTCTTTCTAACGCATCAAGCACCTCGTCCAGATCGTCAGGGTCATCGGACGGGATCGCATAGCTGCCGCTGATCCATTTGCCGAGGTCGATGTCCGCGCAGCGCTTGGAACAAAAGGGCCGCATCTTTGGGTCGGTGTCGCGGTTACAAATCGGACAGGCCATTACACCCCCTTTAGCAGCGGTCGTGTGGCGCTGCGTTCGCGTTTGCGCTGCATCTCGAAACACCCCATCGGGGTCCATCCCACAAGGCTGGTCTCAATCGGATCGTTGCGAAACGACGCGCGGATGGATTGCTCTAGCTGCTTGCGTTGGCCTTTGGGCATCGGTGCGAAATCGACGGTGATCTGCCCGCCCAAGCCCCGCAGGCGTAGGGCGCGCGGCAAGGCGCGTGCGGCGGCGAGGTTAACCTTGAGCGTTGCAGCAGGCGATGTATCGCCGCCAGTGTTCACATCCACGGCCACCAGCGCGCGCGTGGGTTCAACGTACATATAGCCTTCGTCCAACGGCACTTTGATCGTGGCAAGCCCGTCAATCAGGTCGAGCACGCCGCGATTGTCAAAGCATCCCGGTTCGGTGATCACATCGTCCGCGTTCCATTCGCGCCACGCGACTGCGTGCGGGCCGTCGCCTTCGGTCAGCGCCTCGGGGTCGCGGCCTTTGCTCTCGCGCATAATGGTTGTCGACAGGTCCAGCATGGCGGCGATGTCTTCCGCGATCTCGTCATCTGGCGCCTCGGCGGCGTGGCTGCGGATGATCAACCCGTCGTCGCCGTCCATGACGTCGTGGGCTATGGCGAGCAGCTCGTCGCGCCTGTCATCATCTTTGATCTGGCGCGAGACGTTGTAGCCCGGCGCGCCGGGGGTGACGATGGCGTAGCGGCTCTTGAATAGGATGCGGTCGGTAACGGGCACGGCTTTGCCCTCTTCCGCCACGCCCGTGACCTGCACGAGCAAGCGGTCGCCGATGCTGAGACCCTTGGCCCCGCGCAGCCATGCCGTACCACCGGGGATACGCAGGATCATCCCGCCCTGCCCTTTGATGGCGCGGTCACAGACACCGCGATAGATCGCCCCCACGCGCGGGTTGTCGTCGTCAATCAGCAGATCATCAAGCTGCCCTTGCACCACCAAAGCCGCCGCTTCGCGTCCGTTCAGGTGGTCGAGGAAAATCGTGCGGCCTTTCATGGCGCGTCTCCATATACGGGGTATCCGGCGGCGATGAGCAGGCCTGCGGTCTCAGACAGCGGTAGCCCCACAATGCCGGTGTAAGACCCGTTGATCCACGGGATGAACGCGCCTGCCGGCCCTTGGATCGCATAACCGCCCGCCTTGCCGCGCCAATCGTCAGTGGCGATGTAGGCGTCAATCTCAACATCCGACAGGCGCTTCATCTTCACCGAGGTCTGAACATCCTTGGCCCAAATGCGGTCAGGCGTCTTCACGGTTACGGCGGTGATGACGTTGTGCCGCCGCCCCGACAACAGCCGCAAAAACGCGCGAGCCTCATCTGCACTTCCGGGCTTGCCCATGATCCGCCGCCCGCAGGCCACGGTGGTATCAGCGCAGAGCACGATCTCGCCATCGGCACAGGGGCTCGCCTCCGCCTTGGCGCGCGCGATGCGTTTGACGTAATCGCGGGGGAGTTCTACTTTGAGGGGGTCTTCGTCTATATCGGGCGCGCGCACCGCGTCGGGCACGACGCCAATCTGCGCGAGCAGTTCCAATCGGCGCGGAGAGCCGCTGCCGAGGATCAGCTTTGGTCGCGCGGACACGTTATTTAAAGCGGTAATTGATCCGACCTTTGGTCAAATCATA
>CALHAP010000109.1 GCA_937931795.1 uncultured Paracoccaceae bacterium | reverse complement strand
CAAAACCCGCCGAGATCAGCCCGTCACCGTAGTCTGTCACCGGAACGCCTGCGTGCGCGCGGCGCAGATCATCGGCCTCGCCCACAGCCGCAATTTTGCCGTCACGCACCAACACGCCGCCATAGCGGCGATAGTCCACGGCACTCTCCAAAGGGGTGTTAAACGGATCAGCAATGAACCCGAGGGTTTGCCCGGTCAGAAGATATGTGCTCATGCGGCGGGGATATCGCGCCTCTGGGCGTCAGTAAATCACCCAATCTCGCTTGCCGCCCAATGGCATATGGCTATGTTGCCCAATAGCAGGAGTACGCGCATGTCTGATCCTTCCACCGCCATCCCCCCCGAGGCCGAAGACGCGGATTTCGCTCTGCCATCCCAACTGTTTGACGACGTGCTTGATGCGGTAGAGGCGGATGACGCGCCGGCGCTGAACGGTCTGCTCGATCCGCTGCACCCAGCTGATATCGCTGACCTTCTCGAACAGATCATGCCACGCGACCGAACAGCCCTGCTGACCCTGTGGAAAGGGGGTATGGACGGCGATATTCTGTCTGAGCTGGGCGACAATCTGCGCGAAGAGGTGATCGACAGCCTCGGGCCCAAAGAACTGGCCAGCGCGGTGCGCAATCTGGAATCCGATGATGTCGTTGACCTGATCGAAGACCTAGAAGACGAACAACAAGAGGCGGTTCTCACCGCACTTGATGACGCCGACCGTTTGGCAGTTGAAAAAGCACTGGCCTACCCTGAAGACAGCGCGGGCCGCCTTATGCAGGTCGAGGTCGCGCGCGCGCCGGAACACTGGACCGTGGGCGAGGCGATTGATTATTTGCGATCTGACGTGGCGCTGCCGGATCAGTTTTACCACCTGATCCTGATCGACCCCCGCGCCAAACCAAAGGGCTACGTGACGCTCGGCCGCTTGCTGTCGTCCAAACGCTCCATGCAGTTGCGCGACATCACCGAAGACAGCTTTCGCACCTTTAACATCGCTGATGACGAAGGGGCGGTGGCCTATGCGTTCAACCAATACCACCTGATTTCCGCGCCCGTGGTGGACGCCGACGAACGGTTGGTCGGCGTGATCACCATCGACGACGCGATGGAGGTGCTCGACGAAGAGCACGAGGAAGACATCCTGCGTTTGGCGGGCGTCAGCGGCGAGTCTGAGCTGTCAGATTCCGTGCGCGTCACCACGCGGCAGCGTCTGCCATGGCTGGCCGTGAACCTCGTCACAGCGATCCTCGCCTCCATGGTGATCTCGATGTTTGATGAGGTGATCGCGGGCTTCGTGGCGCTCGCGGTCCTGATGCCCATCGTCGCCTCTATGGGGGGCAATGCGGGCACGCAGAGCCTGACGGTCGCTTGCCGCGCCATCGCCACACGCGACCTGACCACATCCAATGTCTGGCGGGTCATTCGGCGCGAAGTGGCGGTGGGCGCGATCAATGGCGCGATTTTCGCCGTGGTCATGGGCATCGTCGGCGTCGTCTGGTTCGGCACCCCGATGCTGGGGGTCGTGCTGGCTGTGGCCATGATCATCAACCTGATTGTGGCCGGGTTGGCAGGCACGGGCATTCCCATCGTGCTGGACCGGATGGGCATTGATCCTGCACTGGCCTCGGGCGCGTTCGTGACCACAGTGACAGACGTGGTGGGGTTCTTCGCCTTCCTCGGGCTCGCTGCCGTTATTTTGCTATAGGAGGCATTATGCCGACCCTCACATATCAAAAGGAAATCGCCCGCAAAGCCGCCTTCGCACGGCGCAAACAGGCACATCGACCGGACCAGAGCGCAGCGGGACACCTCAGCGCCGTGCTTGCAGGCTACCGGGGCGTGCCGATTGCAGGTTACAGCGCCATGCGCACCGAAATAGACCCAAGCCCCGCCTTGGCCGAGGCCGCAGCCCATGGCCCGGTCTGTTTGCCGGTCATCATCGGCAATCACCAACCGCTGCGCTTTCGCGCATGGGAACCAGACTGCCAGATGATCCCCGGCGCATTCGGCGCGCGGATCCCGGCCAAAGGGGGCTGGGTCACACCAGAAATCATCATCGTCCCGCTTGTCGCGTTCACGCGGGACGGCGGCAGATTGGGCTACGGCGGGGGGTTCTATGACCGCACTCTTGAGCAATTGCGCGCCGCCAAATCCACGCTTGCCATAGGCTTCGCCTACAGCGTGCAGGAAGCAGAAGAACTACCCTTAGAAGCAACAGACCAACCGCTAGATATGATCGTCACAGAGGCAGGGGTGATCGAGGTTTAGGCGGCCTCAGGAGGGCGAACCCCCATCTTCGCCTGCATATTGCGGCTGACGTTTTGGGTGATGCGGTCGGCAATCATCGCGATGATCGCCATGCCAATCCCGGCGGTCATGCCCACGCCAAAATCACCGTCCCCCAGACCGATATAAATCTGCTGACCCAAATCAGCGGTGCCGACCAAGGCGGTGATCACCAGCATCGAAATACCAAACATAATCGTCTGGTTCAGCCCCAACATGATGGTCGGAATTGCCAGCGGCAGCTTGACCTGCGTCAGCAGCTGAAACCGTGTGGTGCCAATGGCTTGGGCGGCTTCAATCGTATCCTTGGGCACATTGCGCAACCCATGTTCAGCGTAGCGGATCGCGGGCACAATCGCATAGGCGATGATCGCGAGCAGGGCGGTGAATTCCCCAATTTTGAACACCATCACAAAGGGGATGAGGATCACAAACAGCGGCATGGTTTGCAGCGTGTCGATCACCGGGCGCACGACGGCAGAGACCGCATCACTCTCGGACGCGGCAATGCCGATGAGACTGCCCAAGGTGAAGGCCACCAGCACACCGACGCCGCACAGGTAGATCGACAAAACAGACGGCTCCCAGATGCCAGTGAGCAACAAAAATGCGATGCCCAGCGTGGTGCCAATGGCCAATCCACGCCCGCCAACCTGCCATGACAGGGCGATCAGTAGGGCCGCGAGCGCGATCCATGGTGTCCCGGTCAGCCCGCTATAGAGCACGAGGCCCGCGATGATGATGGCCAAGGCGCCAAACGGGCGACCTTTGTAGGCGAGCAACCCTGCGAGGCCTGCGACGATCATGGCATAGATGCCGATCACCGTGGGCGTGAAGGCAAACCCCCATGAAAACGGGCTGATCGCTTGTGAAAAACCGATCTTGATGGGCAACATCACGTAGAAAAAGGCTGAGTTTTTGATGGTTTCCAATAAAACCCGGTAGGTGACCGACACATATTCCAGCGCGTCGTTCATCGCAGGCGCAGGGTTAAACTCCCAGTCGCGCGGCCATGTTTCCAGCGCGGGCAGGACCAATGCCACCAGCGATATCGCCACCATCAGGCCCAAAACCGCGCCAACCTCGCGTCCGCCAATGTCATCACTGCCGCCGACACGGGTGCTGCGCAGGGCAAAGCCCGATGTGATCCGGTCCAACAGTATCGCGATCAACGCGATCACCAGACCCGCCAGCAAGCTTTCGCCAAATTGCGCTTTGCGCATCTGGGTCAGCACTTCCCAGCCGATGTCGTTGGTGCCC
>CALHAP010000108.1 GCA_937931795.1 uncultured Paracoccaceae bacterium | reverse complement strand
GTCAGCCCAGACCAAATGGCGGAAGCTCGACGGCGCAAACCGCATGCCCGAGATCATCGAAGGGATTGCATTCAAGGATGGGATCAAACAACTTAACCAAGCCGCCTAATCACGCCGTCACCAACTTTCGGGCATAGCTCTCTGCGGGCAGCATCGCTATACTCTCTGAAACACAATCAGAGCAGGGCACGACCGCGACAATAGATGGGGGGGAGAAGTGTCTCTTCACTAAGCCTAGCTAAGCCCCACGCGCCGCCATCACACATGACATCTCAATCATCCGCGCCGAAAACCCCCATTCATTATCGTACCACCCGAAAATCCGCACCTGATTTGGGCCTGCGGTCATCGTCTCGGGCAGCGCGATGACGAGCGACTCTGGTCGCGCGCGCATATCCACAGATACGAGCGGCTCAAGCGTGGTGCCAATTACCGGATGGTCTGAAACCAACCCAGCGATAACCGCACCTGCGTCACCCTCAAGAGCGCGCTCAAGCCGCACCACAACATCAATGGCAGAGACAGAGATCGCCGGTACGCGCACGGCGGCGCCGGTAATCTTACCCTTCAGCGCTGGTAAAACCTGGGTCACGAGGCTCGAGGCGCTCGTCGTTGTGGGCACCATGGACACCGCCCCCGCCCGACTGCGCGCCGGATCACCACGTGGCGCATCCACCATCGGTTGGCTGCCCGTATAGCAATGCACCGTGGTCATATGCGCTGATACGACACCTGGTTCGTCCATCAAAATCCGCATCAATGGCGCCAGCGCATTGGTCGTGCAGGACGCGTTCGAGACGATCCGAGCGCTGCCCATGTCTGCGTCATTTGCCCCCATCACGACGGTGACATCCGCGGCATCCGACGGCCCCGAGACCAGCACATTGCGCGCACCCGCTGCAATCCCGCGCTCAGCCCATTGGCGTTCTCCACACAGGCCGGTGCATTCCATCACCACATCGACACCCGATAGGTCCAGCGTCGAAATATCCCGCTCTCGATGTACCGGGATTACATGGCCGTCGATGCGCAACCCACCCGCGACCACCTCAACCGTGCCGGGGTAGGGGCCAAACACGCTGTCATATTTGAACAGATACGCACAGCTCTCGAGACTCTCGATATCGTTGATACCCGCGATAGTGACACCCAGATGCGCATGCGTGCTCAGCAGTTGCCGCAATACAGTGCGCCCGATACGGCCAAAGCCGTTGATGAAGACGGTGATACTCATGGGGGCAAGTCAGCGCCTTTTTGCGCGCCCGCGCAACCGCAAAGCCGAACTGGACCTATCACTTGCGCCCCGAGATCACCTTGAAACTCACGCCCGCGCCAAAGATCACGATAAATATCCGCGCCAGATGCATGACGGTGACGTAGGTGACGTCTTGGCCAATGGCCAGCGCCAGCAGCGACATCTCGACCACGCCGCCGGGGGAATAGGCGAGGAAGGCTTCGCTCAGGTCGGTTCCCGTGAGAGTGCTGACCAAAGTGGCAAATCCCAAGGCGACCACGACCATCAGTGCCGCCGACCCGGCCCCCAGCACGAAATCCCGCCGCACGTCGGCAAAATGCGCGCCGACAAACCGACACCCGATGATGGTCCCGATAACCACGAGCGCCACGATGACGATCAGCGATGGCGGTGCAACTTGGACGATGCCGCTGACATGCGCGATGCCTGACAGGATCATCGGCCCCATGATCTGGCCTGCGGGCAGGCGGATGATACGGCCCAAGGGTACGCCAAGCACGGCGCAAGCGGTCAAAATCGCCCAATCGCGCGGGGCCAATGTCGTCAGCCCGACCCATGTGCTCTGCGCGTCCTCGGCCGTGACCCCCAAGGCTTGGTTGTAGAAAATCACCACGCCACAGATCACCAGCAGCACCCGCGTCGCATGGGCCAGCGAGATGCGCCGCTCGTCGCCGCCCGCCTCGGACCCCATGATGATCATATCGGTCAACCCGCCGGGCATCGCGCTGAAAAACGCGGTCGGCCTGTCGTAACCGCCGATGCGGCGATAGTAGGCGTAGCCCAAGCCCGCCGTGACGAGAACCGAGGGCAACAGCACCAATGCCGTCACCCACCAGCCCAAGGCGGCGGCGATGACGTCTTGGGAAATGCGACTGCCCAGCAGCACGCCAATCACGGGCATGACCCAAGGGCGCAGCTTGATCGGCGCGGCAATCGGGGCCTGTAAGAGCGCGGCAATGGTGCAGCCGATCATCGGCCCCAGCATCCACGCCAGCGGCATGTTAATCTGATGCGCGGCGACCCCGCAAAGCGTGCCCAAAATCAGAGCAATTGCCTGTTTCGCCAGCGGGCTCATAGCCTACCCAATGTGCGCGTGACCACGTTTGCGGGCCAGCGCCATCTGCTTTTGCCGCTCGCGAAACCGCTCTTTGTCGGCCTCTGATGTCTCGCTTGCACACTGATGACAGGCCACACCCGCTTCAAACTCAGGACGCCGCAAGTCCTCGGGCGCCAGCGGCCTGCGACACCCGTGACACAGCTGATGCGGCCCCTCGATCAGTCCGTGGCCCACGGACACACGTCCGTCAAAGACGAAACACTCACCGTTCCATTGGCTGTTTTCCTCGGGCACCTCTTCGAGGTACTTCAGGATGCCGCCTTGCAGGTGAAACACATCCTCGACGCCTTCGCCCAGCAGGTAATTCGTCGATTTCTCACACCGAATACCACCCGTGCAGAACATCGCGATCTTCTTGCCCTCAAACCGCGCCTTGTTCTCTGCCCACCACGCGGGGAAATCGCCAAATCGCGCGGTCTCGGGGTCAATCGCGCCTTCAAACGTCCCAATCGCCACTTCGTAATCATTGCGCGTGTCGATCACGGCGACATCGGGATCGGCAATCAGCGCGTTCCAATCTTGGGGCGTCACATAGCGCCCTACGGCGGCGTTTGGGTCCACCTGCGGCTGGCCCATCGTGACGATCTCACGCTTCAGCCGTACTTTCATCCGGTGAAACGGCTGCGCTGCGGCAGTGCTCTCTTTCCACTCCAGATCGGCGCAACCGGGCAGGCCGCGCAGGTGCGCGATCACCGCGTCTATGCCAGCACGGGGGCCTGCAATTGTGCCATTGATGCCTTCGTTCGCCACGAGGATCGTCCCCATGACCTCGCCCGCCTGACAGGCCGCGGCCAAGGGTGCGCGCAGGGCGTCGGGGTCGTCAAAACGGGTGAACTTGTAGAGGGCTGCGACGATAAACATGGGGGCCTGTTTACTGCGCTGCGGCAGCGATAGCCAGCCCGTCAACGATCCCGGTAAACGCCGCGCCATAGACAGGCTCGGCGCGCGGCAGCATGGCTTGCATCGTGCCCGACACGACGCCCAGCAGGCTAGAGCCACCGACAAAGACCACGCGTTCGATATCCGCCTCACGCAATCCTGCAAATTCGAGCGTTTGTGTCGCGGCAGCCCGTATCTGATCGGCTGATCTCGACAGCACATCGGTCAAATCCGATTGCACCAGCGGCGCGGACAGACCCTTTTCCACCTCGCGCAGATCAATCATCCCGCGGGCCTCATCCCCATTGGCCGCGATCTTGCCCCGCTCGACGGCGAAGGCGACGTCATGGCCCAGTTCCAGCTCTAACACATTGGCCAGACGCGCGAATTTCTCGGGCTCCACCGCCAGTTTCGCCATCCGCGCTACGTCGCGCCGCACGGCCCCGGTGTAGAGAAACGGGATCATCGACCAGGTCGCTAGATCGTGGAACACAGACACAGGTGCGGTATGCACGGCAGGCCCCATCTCGGCCTTCAATCCCGTGCCTTTGCCAAACAGCGGCATCACATGGGCCAGCGAGATCATCCGGTCAAAGTTCGTCCCGCCCAGCCTGATCCCGTGGCTGGCGAGCACGTCGGTCTTGGCTCCGTCGCGGCGAAACACGGTGAAATCCGACGTACCACCGCCGATATCCACGACCAGCCCCACGCCGTCGCCGCCGCCACTGGCGAGTGCGGCCGCCTCGGGTTCGGGCAGGAAATCGACGTGGTCAAACCCGGCGGCGGCGTAGCATTCGCGCAAGTCTGCCAGCGCTTGGGCATCGCGTGTGGGGTTGTCGTGAAAATGCACCGGACGACCCGACAGCGCGCGGGTGAAGGTCATGCCGCAATGCGCCTCGCTCTCGGTTTTCACCCGTGCGAGAAACCGCCCGACGATCTCGATCAGGGTCAACCGCTCGCTCAAGAATTGCCGCCGCTCGCGCATCAAGGCGGTGCCCAGCACGGACTTCAGCGCGCGCATAAACCGCCCCTCACGCCCGTCGATCAGGGCAGAGACAGCCGCATGACCCACGAGTGTGCGCTGCGCATCGAAATCGAGGAAAATCGCAGTGGGCAGCGTCACTTGGCCGGCCTCCAGCGGGATTACATGCGGGTGGTCGCCTGCCATCACAGCGGCGGCGGTGTTCGAGGTGCCAAAATCAATCGCCAGAACAGACATATCACCCTCAACTCCCATGGAAAGACGCCGGAAATAAGCGGCGGCGTCACGCGGGTCAAGTCCCTGCTTTCCTTCGCGGTCAGAGGGGGTAAACTGTCCGCCAACACACCGCAGGAGTACCCCAATGACCCACGCCCTCATCGTGATCGACGTCCAAAACGATTTTTGCCCCGGCGGCGCGTTGGCGGTTGCAGGGGGCGACGCGATCGTGGCGGGCATCAACGCGGAAATGGGGCAGGCGGAAGCGGTTATCCTGACCCAAGACTGGCACCCCGCCGGGCATTCGTCCTTTGCCTCAAGCCACGCAGGCGCGGACGTTATGTCGGTCACGCAGATGCCCTACGGCCCGCAAGTGCTCTGGCCCGATCACTGTATCCAAGGCAGCGCGGGCGCCGCGTTTCACGCCGATCTCAACACCAACCGGGCCGATCTGATCATCCGCAAGGGCTACAACTCGGCCATCGACAGCTACTCCGCGTTCTTCGAAAACGACCACACGACGCCCACGGGCCTAGAGGGCTATCTGCGCACGCGGGGGATCACGCGGCTGGTCATCGCCGGGCTGGCCTATGATTTCTGTGTTAACTACTCGGCGGTCGACGCGGCCAAGCTGGGGTTTGATGTCGAGGTGCGCCACGATCTGTGTCGCGCGATTGACATGGATGGCTCGGCAGACGCCGCGACCCGTGGCATGAAAGACGCAGGGGTAACAATTGGTTAACTTTCCCCACAGGGCGGATAGGGGCCTGTACTAGACAGGTGGGGAAATAGGAGATCTTCCCCATGATGTTCGACAGACTTTTAAACCGGATCACGCGCAAATCAGCCTCTGTTGTGCCCCCGATGCACGAAGCGGACAGTGACCTGCTCTTTGGGGCGCTTCTGGTGCGTTTGGCGCAGACAGACCGGCTCTATATGTTCGAAGAGGCGCATCAGATCGAACGCATTTTTGTCGCAAAAAACGACCTGACGCCGCAGGAAGCCGAAGATTTCCGCTACCGCTGCGAAGCGCTCGAAGTGCAAATCCCCAGCACGATTGAATTGGCCGGCATCCTGCGCGCGCACACGGACAAGGCACAACGCACATCCATCGTCGCCGCGCTTTGGAGTGTCGTGTTTGCCGACCAGATGGAGCATGTCCGGGAAACCGAATTGCTCAACATGATGGAAGATCTGTTAGGCGTCGATCATGCGGACAGCCTCGCCTTGCGCGATATCGAGGCGGCCAAAGCAATCCCCACGGGTCAAACGACACATCCTTTGGGCGCCTAAACTTGCATCACTCCGGCGCGTACCACGCGCGCTGAGACAAACCGACTTGCTCACCCGCCTCGAAACCCGCAAATTCCAGCGAGCTTGAGAGGAAGAGTACACATGGTCGACATCGCCACCCGCGTCTGGAACCACCGCTGGAAAATCGACCCTATCGTGCGGTCGATGATCGACACCGATTTCTACAAACTGCTGATGTGCCAGTCGGTGTTTCGCAACAAACCCGACACGCAGGTCCGTTTCTCCCTGATCAATCGCACCAAGACCGTGCGTCTGGCCGAGCTGGTCGACGAGGGCGAGCTGCGCGAACAGCTGGACCACGTGCGGTCCCTGTCACTGACCCGTGGCGAGAGCACATGGATGCGCGGCAACACCTTCTACGGCAAACGCCAGATGTTCAGCCCTGAGTTTATGGACTGGTTCGAGAACCTGCGCCTGCCGCCTTACCACCTCGAAAAGCGTGACGGCCAATACGAGCTGACGTTCGAAGGGTCGTGGCCCGAGGTCATGCTGTGGGAAATCCCCGCCCTCGCGATCCTGATGGAGCTGCGGGGCCGCGCGGTCTTGGGCGAAATGGGCAAATTTGAGCTACAGGTGCTCTACGCCCGCGCCATGACCAAGGCGTGGGAAAAAGTGACCGCGCTCAAGGCAGTGCCCGACCTGCGCATTGCGGATTTTGGCACACGGCGGCGGCACAGCTACCTCTGGCAGGATTGGTGTGTGCAGGCGATGAACGAAGGGCTAGGGGGCAGCTTCATCGGCACGTCCAACTGCGCCATCGCCCGCACCCGCGACCTCGAGGCCATCGGCACCAACGCCCACGAGCTGCCCATGGTCTACTCGGCGCTGGCGGACACCGACGCAGGCCTGCTGCAAGCGCCCTACGACGTCCTCAACGACTGGGCGGACGAGCACGACGGCAACCTGCGCATCATCCTGCCCGACACCTACGGCACCCAAGGCTTCCTCGACCGCGCGCCCGACGATCTGGCGCGCTGGACGGGCATCCGCATCGACAGCGGGGACCCCGCGACAGGCGCCGAGATGGCGATCAACTGGTGGAAAGAGCGGGGCGAAGACCCTCGGGAAAAGCTGGTCATCTTTTCAGACGGGCTGGACGTCGACAAAATCCTGTCGCTCCACGCGCAATTCGTGGGCCGGGTCCGGGTGTCGTTCGGCTGGGGCACCATGCTGACCAACGACTTCAAAGGGCTGACGTCAGGCGACGCGCTCGCCCCGTTCTCACTGGTCTGCAAGGCGGTCGAAGCCAACGGCCGCGCCACGGTCAAACTTTCGGACAACCCGAGAAAAGCGATGGGACCGGACGCCGAGATCGCACGGTACAAGCGGGTGTTCGGGGTGGGAGAGCAGGTGGAAGAGGAGGTTGTGGTTTAGTTATCCTGAAAAAGGATCGGCTGAATACCTCTGTGGATCAGTATCCTAAGCTCTGGGTCAAGATGAGGGTCGTCTCGATCTACACTATATGCCTGAAAACCTTTCGCCGTTGGCTGATTGTTTGTTATTACTCCCGCTTGAAACATATCATTAACAAATTCAGCTAACTCAACTCTATTGTCCAATACAGATATTTGATCAAAAAGATCTTCCCTATCGGTGTACACTGAACGTCGACAACGGGAAAAAAACTCGTCTATAATTTCTTTGCTATACTTGACCTCCAGCTCAGCAACGATGTCCTGATAGCTTATGCGGGAATATTCTTTTAAAAACCTTCTTTGATCGCCACTTTTCGAAAAAAGTTGTTTACTCATTCCGTTGGTTGATTGGTACGTTTTTAGTATTCTCATTATGTCGCGCGGGCGCCGCCAAGTGATTGAGAGCAGATACATAATGAACGGAATGTTCTTGCCATCAACTTCGTTCCAAACTTCTTTTGGTAGGATGATATTTAGATCAACTTCAGCCTTTGTTCCCTTTTTTATTTTTTCTTTCATTAGGGTTACTAGAGGATTGTCATGTCCACGTATTCCTGGCCAAGTAAGGCTTACGAAATTGGAATCGACAACCTTACTCAACTCATTATCGCGTTGTAAGATGGCATCTCGCACTTCGGGCCGAAGACAGCATACAACGTTTAAGTCAATGTTGTTTCGAATGCAGTCATCATTAAGATCAGCGGTTGCTTTGACCAAATCGCGAACAAGCGCAATAATAGTTTCGTATTCTGAGGAGTCCGATTTTGAGTGACTCAGATTGAGTTCATCGAAAAAGAAATAGCCTTTATAATTAGGGTGGCAATTTCCAAGTAGAGATAGGCAGGCTTTATTGAAGATCTTAAGGTCAATACTCTCTTGGCGTTGATCTTGAAGTGGCATCAATTTTTGGAGTTTTTCTGGCAATGATAAGACAAGACCTCGTGACAGGCCCTCTGTCAAGTTTGAATTATTACGGCCAAGCGAAGTAGCAAAATCAATAAAATTGCTTCTATGTCCGGCTGTAGATAAGTTCTTTGCAATTTCTGTAAAGACTTTTCTTTTCCAAATTTCGCGAAAATCGTAGAACTCTGAAATCGAATCAAACAGTTTTTCAATACTCTTACTTTTTAAGTCAATTGCTTGAGTCTTGACTGCTGATTGAATTTGACTGCGATCAAGTTCATTTGAAAACTCAAAGAACGTACAATCATATCCGGCTTGCGATTTCTCATGAGATAAGGCAATGCAGCTTGATGATTTTCCAGTGCCTTTACGGCCCACAATTACAAAATTCTCAAACCTCCCAATATTTGACAGCGAGAAACTCGCCGGAGTAATAAAAGTACTCAGAAAGAAATCAGGATCGCGGAGGTACTCCCTAAAGCCTGAGTAGTCTCCAAATCGATAGTCGCGGAAATTAGGTAGTTCCATATCTAACAACCTCCCATTGACACAGTATAGGTTAAATTATCGTACTTTGAAGTAGTTCTTTGACCTTTCCCCTGATGGGAACATCAGTGTACTATCTGCCCTGATGACCCCAATTTGGCCGACGCCATCGCTGAACATTCCCCCATTCCCCCATAGTCCGATTTTGTAGCCAGCGGACGCATAGACTTCTCCACCCCCACGCCAACCGCACGCACCCGCCTCAAATCCTGCACAGGTGTTAACCTCACCACTCCCCCGGCCTCCCTCCTACCGAATCGCATATTGGGATAATTGGTCTCAAAAATGCGCGTCCTGCTCAACGCTGCGGCAAATGTGGTCGAACCCGCCCTAGACTGTGGCGAAACTGTGTCGAATTGAGATTGAAACTGTGATCGGTTTCCCAAACGCCCCACAATGATGGCGCATTTGGTCCGTCTGTTTTTTCGAAAACACGCTTTTTCTATTATCACTGTCTTCAGCTCTCTATGAAATTAAAAGAGTTAACGATTTTGAAGAGTTGAGATGATGAGACGAAGATTGAAAGAGACGTTGCAGGCGTTCCGCCGCGACGAAGATGGCTCTATGATCGTGCTGACCATGTTCCTTTTGTTTGGAATGATCGTCGTCGGCGGTTCTGCCGTTGATCTGATCCGGGCCGAGAACACGCGGGTCAGGTTACAGTCGACCCTCGACAGGGGTATCTTGGCCGCGACGCGCCTCGATGTCTGCCTTGTCAGCGCGTCCGACGCCCAAGCGCTGGTCGAAAGCTATCTTGATCTCACCGGGTTCGACAGTAGTTCCGCAAACATCCGGGTCAATCCAGGCACCAGCAGCTGCGAAATCGAAGCAGACGCGAACCTGACCATGAACACCATCTTCATGTCGTTTCTGGGTGTTCCAACGCTTCCCGTTGTGATTTCCAGCGCCGCCGAGCAAAGCATCGGCAATGTTGAAATTTCGCTGGTTCTCGACGTCTCTTACTCCATGCGCCGAAATTTGGCGTCGGGTGGGACGACAAAAATTGACGCTCTGCGCCCCGCCGCCCGTGAATTTATCACCGACGTTCTTGCGCAATCGAACGGCACAAACGCGACCTCTATCAACCTCGTGCAATATGGTGGTTATGTGAATCCGGGCCGCGAGATGTTTGATATCTTGAACGGTGTCCGCCTGCCGCGGCCCCCGCTTGCCGACACCAGCCGTGCCGAGCCTGCCGGTGACCCTCTGTGGCCGGATAACTCATCTTGCATGGAGCTTTCGGCCAGCGACTATACAAGCCTCAGCCTTCCTGCCAGTGGCGCGACACAGCTTCCGATCTTCAGCATGTACCGTTTCTCGGATCCCGCGTTGCAAGGGTGGGGCTGGTGCCCACATGACAGAAGCTCGATCATTTATGCGTCAAACTCTGAGAGCGACCTGCACACGGCGATCGACAACATTGAGCTTTACCCCGGTACTGGCACGAACGTCGGCATGAAATGGGGCGCGGCTTTGCTTGATCCTTCGGCCCGCTCTGCCTTCGCTGATCTCTCGACGCGTGGTGAAATCGCACCGTTGTTTGCCGACCGTCCTCTGGCGCATGTGCCTGGGCAAAACCAAAAGTTCATCGTCCTGATGACAGATGGTAATATCACCGGACAGGTTCGCCCAACCAATATTTTCAATGAAGACAATCTGGTTCAGAACCTCGCCAGCCAACCCGGGGGCCTGTCACGCAACCGCAGAAACTCGCAGTCGAACAGCAACGCGCGCCGGACATTTGATCAGATGTGCCAGGTGGCCAAGGACGAAGATATCATCATCTTCACCATCGCCTTCAATACCAACGCCGAAGGCCAGCAGCAGATGTTCGATTGCGCAACCAGCCCGAGCCACTTCTTCAACGTAGAAGATGACATCTCGGACGCGTTCAACACCATCGCCAGCCAGATCAGTGCGCTGCGCCTGACCAACTAAACGCGGCGGCCACAACAAACGACAATAAAGGGGGAGGGCCGCATTTAGTGGTCCTCCCCTTCTACTTTGCCCCGCATCTTTTTAACTTCGCCGCGCACCTTCTTTTCCTTGATCCGCCGTTTCACCGATCCGTAGGTCGGTTTCGTCGCCAGCCGTCGTTTCGGCTTTTCCAGCGCTTTGCGGATCAGGTCGACCAATCGGTCCCGCGCGATGTCGCGGTTGCGGGCTTGGGATCGTGTCTCTTGGACGAAAATCACCAGCGCCCCGTCGCTCGTCCATTTCTGCCCCGCCAACCGCCGCAGCCGCCGCTTCACTGGGTCCGTCAGCGCAGGCGAGCGTTCGGCCTCGAACCGCAGTTCCACCGCCGTTGAGACCTTGTTGACGTTCTGCCCGCCGGGGCCAGAGGCGCGCACAAAGCTCTCGGTCAGCTCCCAATCGGCGATCTCGATCTCACTGTTGATCCGCAATCCCATGTCAGCCTTTCGTGCGCACGTGCTGTGTACGCTCGGTGTACGACGGGTGTCGGTGCAAAAACCACAAGAAAAAGGGCCGCCCAGATATGGGGCGACCCTTCGAAAGTTCCGGAGGTGGGGTCGGTTAGACCGCTCTTTCGAGGCTCCACCTGAGAGATATCAGGCCAAGGTTTGCCCTAGCCACGCGCCTCCCAAGCTGTCCCGCCGCACGTCTCCAATTTCTTTCTAGACACTGGATCCACCTCCTTTCGATTGTTTCTGATGGGTAGAGGTTGGCACAGTTTGCGCGCAAGTCAAAACAAAAAAGCTGGCAATCTTATGCGACCTCGCGCCGCGCCCCGGTGATCAGGCGAAACGGGATCAGCGCCAGCAACGCGATTGCGATCTTAACCCCCCAATCCGCCACCGCCAG
>CALHAP010000107.1 GCA_937931795.1 uncultured Paracoccaceae bacterium | reverse complement strand
AGGTCTGCGCTTAGCCCTTTCCCAGATCGGGGCGCTGCCCTACCTACTTTGTATGAAACGCGAGCAGACAGACATTTTCATCTCCGGCGGCGGCGTGGCGGGATTGGCCGCAGCGGTCGTCTTTGGGACCGCCGGTTTCCGGGTGATATGCGTTGATCCCGCCCCCCCGATTGTGGACGGACGCGATGCTGGCGCTGATCTGCGCACCACCGCCTTTCTGCAACCCGCCCGCGATTTGCTCGGCGATGCAGGCCTGTGGGACACTTGGGCCGATCAAGCCATGGCGCTGAACGTGATGCGCATCGTCGATGCCGCCCAGATGCCGCCTGTCATCCGCGATTTCGACAGCGCGGATATCGGTGATCAACCGTTCGGCTGGAACCTGCGCAATTGGGTGCTGCGCCGCGATATGATAACGCGACTGTCAGAATTAGAGACGGTCGATTTTCGCACAGGCGTCGGGTTTCGGGGCATGGTCGCCCGCGAAGACACAGCCCTCGTGACGATGACAGACCGCACACAGGTTGAGGCACGCTTGGTAATTGGGGCCGATGGCCGGGACAGTCCGGTGCGCGCGGGCGCAGGCATCGGGGCGAAAACCACACATTATGGGCAAAAAGCGCTGACATTCGCGGTGACACATACGCAGCCGCACCAGAATATCTCGACCGAAATCCACCGCTCTGGCGGCCCTTTCACGCTGGTGCCCCTGCCCGACCACGAGGGTCAGCCCTGTTCTGCCGTTGTTTGGATGACGGATGGCGCGGAGGCGGAAAGGGTGATGGCGCTCGAAACCCACGCCTTTAACGCGGCTGCCACCACGCGCAGCGCAGATCACTACGGCCCGCTACAGATCGTGACGCATCGGCAAAGCTGGCCTATTATCAGCCGGATCGCAGACCGCCTCGACGCCCCCCGCACGGCGTTGATGGCCGAGGCAGCACACGTGATGCCGCCCATCGGCGCCCAAGGATTGAACACCTCACTCGCTGACGTGCAAACGCTTCGGGATTTGGCTGTGGCCGAGCCAGATCAATTGGGCAGCCGCGCCATGCTGGCAAAATACAACCGCGCGCGGCACGCCGATATCAAATTGCGGGCGGCGGGGATTTCGATGCTCAACCGTACTTCGCAAGCGGGCAATCCGCTGATGCAGGCTCTGCGGGCGCGGGGTGTCGGCGTGATCCACGACATTAAACCTGTGCGCACCGCGCTGATGAAACTGGGGCTGGGGCGATAGTCAGATCGGCCCCGGCCTGCGCTCTTCGCTGAGCAGCACATTCGCCTCGACGTTGCCCACCCCGGGCAGCGTCATGATGCGGCGTCGCAGCACCCGCTCAAAATCGGCCAAATCGCGTGCGACGACCCGCAAGCGGTAGTCATAAAGGCCGAGCACATGTTCGACGGTTTGCACCTCGCGGATGGCGGTCACCGAGCGCTCAAAATCCTCCAAAGACACGCGGCCTTTCGCTGCCAGTTTGACGCCTAGAAACACGGTCACCCCAAACCCCAGCGCCTCGGCGTTCAGGCGCAACCGCTGCCCGGACAGCACGCCTGCGTCGCGCAATGCTTTGATCCGTCGCCATGTCGCTGGCTGGCTTAGGCCCAGCTTGCGGCCCAACTGACTGGTGGGCTGGCTGGCATCCGTTTGCAGCAGTTTCAACAGCGCCATATCAGTATCATCCAGCGTCATATCGGCAGCGCCTCTTGGGATTTGACCTGCGCGATGGTCATCAGGCTCTCGATATCCGCAATGTGGGGCAGCGTTAGGATTTGGGCGCGGTAGAGCGTCTGATAGTGCGGCAAATCCTGCGCGATGACGAGCAGGCGCACATCGACACGGCCCAGAAACGTCTGAATTTCCAGCACTTCTGGCACAAGTCGCGCCGCGTCTATAAACTCGTCAAAGGCGCGCGCTTCAGTCTTGTCCAAAGTGACCCGCAGCGAGACCTGCACGTGATATCCCAACGCCTGCCAGTCGATCACCGCCTCGACGCGTTCGACATAGCCCGCCGCGCGCAGGCTTTCGATCCGCCGCCCCGCTTTGCCGGTGGTCAGACTGCAACGGGACGCGAGGTCCGCAACGCTCAACCCCGGATCGTCTTGCCAGACGCGCAGCAACCGTCGATCAATGTCATCAAGCATGATTTTTCCACTTTTTACTCATCGGGCGCATAACATGATTACCTTGATAGTAGAATACGCCTTCATTGATCCTCGCATCACCTGCCAATCCACATCATAAGACCCTCAAAGCAAACCAACCCGAAGGGATAGAGATATGCGCGTTTATTATGACAGCGATTGCGACGTGAACCTGATCAAAGACAAGAAAGTCGCGATCCTCGGCTATGGCTCTCAGGGCCACGCCCACGCATTGAACCTGCGCGACAGTGGCGCTAAAAACCTCGTCGTCGCCCTGCGCGAAGGCTCGCCGTCCCAAGCCAAAGCCGAAGGCGAAGGCCTGAAGGTCATGGGCATCGCCGAGGCCGCTGCATGGTGTGACGTGATCATGTTCACCATGCCCGATGAATTGCAGGCCGAAACTTACAAGAAATACGTCCACGACAACATCAAGCCCGGTGCCGCGATTGCATTTGCCCACGGTCTCAACGTCCACTTCGGCCTGATTGAGCCAAAAGAAGGCGTCGATGTCATCATGATGGCCCCCAAAGGCCCCGGCCACACCGTGCGCGGCGAATACACAAAAGGCGGCGGCGTGCCCTGCCTGATCGCGGTCGACACCGACGCATCCGGCAAAGCCCAAGAAATCGGCCTGTCTTATTGCTCTGCCATCGGTGGCGGGCGTTCGGGCATCATCGAGACGAACTTCCGCCAAGAATGCGAAACCGACCTCTTTGGTGAGCAAGCGGTTCTGTGTGGCGGTATCGTCGAGCTGATCCGCATGGGCTTTGAGACGCTGGTCGAAGCTGGGTATGAGCCCGAGATGGCGTATTTCGAGTGTCTTCACGAGACCAAGCTGATCGTCGACCTGATCTATGAAGGCGGCATTGCCAATATGGATTACTCGATCTCGAACACTGCGGAGTACGGCCAGTACGTCTCCGGCCCTCGCATCCTGCCCTACGACGAGACCAAAAAGCGGATGAAAGACGTCCTGACGGATATCCAAACCGGCAAGTTCGTGCGTGATTTCATGCTGGAAAACTCGGTTGGCCAACCAACGCTCAAGGCCTCGCGCCGTGCCAATGACGAGCACCAGATCGAAATCGTCGGCGGCAAATTGCGCGACATGATGCCTTGGATTTCCGCCGGCAAGATGGTCGACAAAGCCAAGAACTAAGCGACTACCTTAGATGCAAGAAAAGGGGTGCCAGAATTATCTCTGGCGCCCCTTTTTTTTCGTTCATCGCATCGCGCCTTGCGGATCCGTGACACGTGGGTCAGGCGACAGGTTGGGGTCCGGGGTCGATCGGGCCAGCGGCGTCGTCTGATTATCACCATCGGCCAGTTTTTGTTCTGTCTTGTGCTTGCTCCAAAACACAAAACCGATAACGATCGCGAAGGTCACAAACGGCAACAGCCACAGCAGCGGGAAGTTCGTCATAGGTAGTCCCTTTCGAGTTTAGATATTGCGATCTTAACCCAAACAGGCCCAATTGGTTCCCGCCAGCGCGCTTAGTTGCCGCGGCCGTTGCTACGCCCATTGCCGTTGTTACCACCGCGATTTGAAGCTCCGGAAGAGCTTCGCCCGCGTGACGACGCGGTGTCATTGCGCGCATTTCCGGCCCGCTCTGACGTCTCAGGGCGGCCGCGAACGGTTTGGTTTCGCGCGTTTGTCGCCCGCGTTTCTGTTCGCTGCGCTGCTTGTGACGCTTGCGTCTCGGCGCGGGATTGCGATCTGCTTGCGGCTTCATCTCGGGTGATAAATCCGTCGCCATTTTCATCCATATAAATAAAGTCAGCCATACCGGCGGTGCGAAACGCATCAAAGAACTCTTCCGCAGTCACGACGCCGTCGCCGCTGACATCAACATCCGAAAATGTCGCCTGCTGCGCCTGAGCGGCCATACCCGTAGAGAGAAAGAGACCCACAAGGCCCATTAGTTTAAAAGTCATTTTAACGCTCGCAAAACAATACCTAAGCACCGCCTAGAGAGCGACTATGGCGAAAAAGTGCCACCTTTCATATACGGAGAATATAGCCCTTGACGCCAGACAATCACCCTTAAATCTAAGGTATTGCGCTTAGATGCGGAACAAAACCGTGATATTAATCTGTCATCGGGTGTCTCACATGGCGCACTTTGAACCTAACGCTATGGGGCGACCGTTACATGTCATCGACACCTTCGCCCACCCAACCCGGCGCAATAAACTGGCTTTTGATCGTAGCCCTTGGGGTCATTTGGGGATCGGCTTTTATGTCCGTCAGGGTCGCCCTTGATGGGTTTACCCCGCTTCAAACCGCTGCTGGGCGGACCATGATAGGTGCCATTTTGCTGACACTTGCGGGCACGGCTTTCGGTCAGGGGCCGCACCGCCTGCCCAGCCCCATTGCCTATGGCGTCGCGGCCATCATCGGGGCGGGGGCGGTCGGCTTGCCGTTTGCCTTGTTGTCCTGGGGCCAACAGCATGTGCCTTCGGCTTTTGCCGGGGTGGCCATGGGGGCTGTGCCGCTGTTGGTGTTGCCGCTGGTTTGGATATTTTCGCCGGATGAAGGCATCGGTCCACGGCGTATCTTCGGCATGGCCTTAGGGTTCATCGGGATTTTGATCATGACGGGGCCCGGAGCATTCGGGGACGACAGCGCGCTGGTCTTCTGGGGACGCATCGCCTGTGTGGCGGCGGCGCTGTGCTATGCTTGCGGATCGGTGCTGACACGGCGCGCGCCTGCGATGCCGCCGCTCGCCTTTGCCAGCGTCAGTCTGTTGACGGCTGCAGTGATATTGGGGCCCGTGGCCCTGTGGGTCGACGGGTTGCCCAGCGCCTACCCTGCCCGCCCGCTTACCGGGTTGCTCTATGCGGCGGTCTTCCCCACGGCAATTGCCGCCGTCATTCGGGTGCGCGTGATCACGACCGCCGGATCGCTGTTTATGTCAACCACCAGCTATATGGTGCCAGTTTGGTCCGTGTTCTTTGGAGTGGTCTTGCTGGACGAGACGCTGACGCCAGCCCTGATATGGGGGCTGGCGCTGATCTTGATCGGGATCGGCATCAGCCAATCGCGGGCATGGGTCTCGCGTTAGGTCGCCGCTTCAACCGCGCCCACGATATCATCGACGACTTGGGTCATCAGACCTTCGTCCGTGCTTTCGGCCATCACACGGATCAACGGCTCAGTCCCGGATTTGCGGATCAACACGCGGCCCGTTTTGGCAAGTTTTGCCTCGCCTGCGGCAATCGCCGCCTGTACTGCCACATCATCCAAGGGCGCCTTGCCATCCGCGTAACGCACGTTTTTCAACACTTGCGGAACCGTCTCAAACTGCCGCACCAAGGTGCTGGCAGGCAGCCCCGTCTCCACCATCGTGGCCAAAACCTGCAAGCCTGCAAGCAAGCCATCGCCCGTCGTCGCGTAATCGGTCATCACGATGTGACCCGATTGCTCACCACCCAAATTGAAACCACCCTTGCGCATCGCCTCAACCACATAGCGGTCCCCGACAGAGGTGCGCTCAAGCGTGAGGCCCTTGCCAACCAAGAAATGCTCTAGCCCCAGATTGGACATGACCGTGGCCACCAAGGTGCCCCCGCTCAGACGCCCCGCATCGGCCCAACGGCCCGCGATCATTGCCATCAGCTGATCACCATCTGCAACGGTGCCTTTTTCATCAATCAGCATGATCCGGTCCGCATCGCCGTCCAGACAAATGCCCACATGCGCGCCATGTTCAACCACGGCAGCGGAGGCGGCAGCAGGACTGGTCGAACCGCAAGCCTCGTTGATATTGGTGCCATTGGGCGTGGTGCCGATTTCGATCACCTCGGCGCCCATTTCCCACAGCACCTCGGGGGCGACCTTGTAGGCGGCCCCATTGGCGCAATCAATCACGACTTTCATTCCGCGCAACGACATCCCCGCCGGAAACGTCGCCTTGACCCGTTCGGCGTAGCGAAACCGTCCGTCGTCCACGCGCTTGGCCCGCCCTATGTTTTCAGGGCGCGCGGGCTCGATATCTGTCAGCATCATGGCTTCGATCTCGGCCTCGGCCTCGTCCGACAGTTTGAACCCATCGGGGCCAAAGAACTTGATGCCATTGTCATGATGCGGATTATGCGAGGCGGAAATCATGATCCCCACATCGGCGCGCACCGAAGTGGTCAGCAACCCCACGGCGGGCGTCGGCACAGGCCCCAGAAAAAAGACATTCATGCCCGTCGACATCAAGCCCGCCCCCAGCGCGCTTTCGAACATATAGGACGACAGGCGCGTGTCCTTGCCGATCACAACCCGGTGCCCATTGGCCCCGTCATTGCGGAAATACCGACCAGCCGCCGCCCCGAGCTTAACGGCCATGTCTGCGGTCATGGGCCAAGCGTTCGCAGTGCCGCGCACACCATCGGTGCCAAACAAGTTTCGGGTCATCACTCACTCTTCCTCGTTAAAGCCATCTGCATTTTCGCCGCAGCGCTGGTTTCGGCCACATCATGCACCCGCAGGATTTGCACACCTTGGCGTAT
>CALHAP010000106.1 GCA_937931795.1 uncultured Paracoccaceae bacterium | reverse complement strand
CACAGATATGCAATTCCGGCCCTTCGGGGGCCTGCACATCCCCAAAATTAAGCGCACCAACCAGCTTTTCCAACGGATTGCGCAGCATCGCACCATACATATAGGGCGACATCATCCGCGTCGTCATATCGAGCGCCATATAGGCCGGTGAATTTTCTAACGCCCAGGCCACAGCAGGAACGGATGGGCTGAGCGAATTGATCCACCCCACAAAGCGGTCGTCGGTGATTGCGCCGATCTTGCCCCACAACCAATCGAGGTTATCGCGCGCACCTTGCCGACCGCCTTCAATCATACCAGCCTTCAATGCGGCACCGTTCAACGCACCCGCAGAGGTGCCAGAAATGGCCGCGATCTCGATACTGTCATCTTCGAGCAAACGGTCGAGCGCCCCCCAAGTGAAAGCACCATGCGCACCGCCACCTTGAAGGCCGAGATTGATCTTTTTGGGCATCATCGGCCTCCGGGCTCAATTTGGGTTAGGTGTTTGCGAACTACAGAGCCGTCCAGCCGCCATCAACGCTGATGGTGGTGCCGGTGATCTGGGCGGCGGCATCTGAACACAGGAACAGGGCCGTACCGCCCATCTGCTCGACCGTCGCGAACTCTTTCGAAGGCTGGCGCTTGAGCAAGACATTCTTGACCACGTCTTCGCGGCTCATGTCGTATTCTTTCATCGTGTCGGGGATCTGCTCTTCGACGAGCGGTGTCAGCACATAGCCCGGACAAATGGCGTTGCAGGTGATGGGCTCTTGGGCAGTTTCCAGAGCCACCACTTTCGTCATGCCGACAACGCCGTGTTTGGCCGCGACATAGGCGCTCTTGTAGGGTGACGCCGTCAACCCGTGTGCGCTGGCGATGTTTACGATCCGGCCCCAGCCCTTTGCACGCATACCGGGCACAGCCGCCGCCATCGTGTGAAAGGCCGACGACATATTGATCGCGATGATCGCGTCCCATTTGCCTGCGGGGAATTCTTCAATGCCCGCGACATGCTGGATACCTGCGTTGTTGATTAGGATGTCGCAGCCGCCCGCATCGGTAATCAAACGTCGGCACTCATCTCCCTTGGACATATCTGCGGAGATGTATTTCGCGTTGACGTTGAAGGTCTTGGAAATCTCAGCGGCCAGCGCGTGATCTTCGTCGCGGTCTGTGTACGAGTTGAGCACAACATTCACGCCTGCCTTGGCCATTTCGCGGGCGATGCCCAAACCGATCCCTGAGTTCGACCCGGTGATGACGGCGGTTTTTCCTGCAACTGACATGAGAGCTATCCTGACTATGAGACCACTGGTTGTTCGGGGGCATGCAGTGGGTAGACCCGCGCGTCAATACACGGTGCCGTCAAGCCTGTGATATGTGTGGTATTCCCAGAGGTAACGTATGGGATTTGCCAAAAAAAACGCCCGCACGAGGCGGGCGAAAGTTATTGAGGCAGGTTTCATACAGGCAAGAAACCTATCGAGCAGTGCCCTACTTATAAGCGAACCTGCACCTATGGCCAAGCGAAAAAATTGCGTCTTCTGGCAGACCTAGCTATCGTTGTTGTCAATTATAGGGGAGCATAGGGATTGTCATGAAAATGCAAATAATGACCCGGACAGGACTTTTCGCGGCTGGGTTCGCACTGATCGCAGGCGCGGCTTTGGCAGAGCCACAGCATGGCATAGCTATGTATGGTGACCCGGCCCTTCCACCAGATTTTGCGCATCTACCCTACGCGAACCCGGACGCTCCCGCAGGCGGACGGATCGTTGTGGCCAACGTCGGCAGCTTTGACAGCCTCAACCCGTATATACTGCAAGGCAACGTCCCATGGCAGATGCGGTTCTGGACAGGCGAGAGTTTGATGGGCCGATCGCTGGACGAGCCGTTCTCGCTTTACGGCGTTTTGGCAGAATCGATTGAGACCGGACCGAATCGCGAGTGGGTGGAATTCACGCTGCGCGAACAAGCCGCGTTCTCGGATGGCAGCCCGGTGACGGTCGAAGACGTGATCTGGTCCTATGAAACCCTCGGCACCATCGGCCACCCGCGCTATGCGGGGTTTTACGCCAAGCTCGACAGCATCGAACAAACAGGCGACCGTAGCCTTCGCATGACCTTCAACACAGAAGACCGCGAATTGGCCCTGCTCGCCGGATTGCGCCCCATCTTGCAAAAAGCACAATGGGACGGTGTAGTCTTTGATGAGACGTTCGGGCTGGACATGATCCCGATCACTTCGGGGCGTTATATCGTCGATGCGGTCGAAGGCGGGCGTTACGTGTCGCTGCGCCGCAATCCTGACTATTGGGGCGATGGTATCGTGCCGTTTATGCAAGGTGTCGGCAACTTTGACGAAGTGCGGATCGAGTATTTCGGGGACGAGACCACAGCGTTTGAAGCGTTCAAAACTGGCGTTGTGACCACCAACCGCGAATTCAACGTGGGCCGTTGGGACGCCCAATACGACTTCCCCCGCACCCAAAACGGAGAGGTCACCTTGGCGGTTCTGCCACATCAGCGCCCGTCTGGGATGACGGGGTTCGTGATGAATTCGCGCACTCCGCAGTTTGCCGATTGGCGGGTGCGGCAGGGTCTGATTGACGCGTTCAACTTTGAATTTGTGAATGACGCTCTGACATCCGGCCAACAACCGCGCATCACCTCGTATTTCAGCAACTCACCGTTGGGGATGCAGGATGGCCCCGCCACGGGCCGTGTTGCTGAATTTCTACAACGATATGAAGACGATCTGCTGCCGGGCGCTCTGGAGGGCTACGCCCTGCCCGTAGGAGATGGGTCCGAGCGCAACCGTGCTGGCACAGCCCGCGCGCTGGAAATGTTCGAAGCGGCGGGGTGGACGATCCAAGACGGGGTCATGGCCGATGCCGATGGTGCTGCCTTCACCTTTAACATCCTGCTCGAAAGCGGTGGATCAGAAAATCAGACCATCATGAATATGTATACGCAATCGCTCGCACGGATCGGCATCACGGCCGAGATCGAAACGGTGGATTCCGCGCAATTCAAACAAAACCAAGACGCCTATGACTTTGATATGACGTACTTTCGGCGTGGCGTATCGTTGTCACCGGGCAATGAGCAATATCTATACTGGGGGTCAGACGCCGCGAACGAGCCCGGCGGGCGCAATCTGATGGGCGTGCAATCGCCTGCGGTTGATGGGTTGATCAATCTGTTGCTGACCTCTGAAAGCCAAGATGACTTCGTCGCAGCAACCCGCGCGCTCGACCGGGTGTTGATGTCCGGACGTTATGTCATTCCGATCTATCAGTGGAATGTCAGCCGCATTGCACATGATGCAAACCTGCATTACCCGGACGTTATCCCGATTTTTGGGGATTGGCCGGGATGGCAGCCAGAGGTGTGGTGGTATGAAGAGTAAGGTTTTGATCGTGCTTGCAGCCCTATGTTTGACCGGTTGCAACACCATTGACGGGATCGGGGCGGATATTTCTGCCGCGGCCCGCAGCGTACAGGATGCCCTATGAGACGTGTGATTTTGGTAATTGCTCTGGCCGCTTTGGCCAGCTGTGGGCCCATAGGCGTGGCGGGCGATTTGGCGATTGGTACGGGCCAAGTGGCGCTCGGCGTGGCGGATATCTTGATCTAGCGTTTTTGGTTTAGCGCAGGGTCGTTACCCACAGGATCGTCGCATCCTCTGCGCTGACAGATATGACGTTGTGCCCCATGGTGGCGTTGTAATAGGCACTGTCGCCCCGCCGCATTTCCACAGGTTCAAAGTGCTCGGTGTAGAGCCGAATAATACCTGTCAGGACGAAGAGAAATTCCTCGCCGTCGTGCCGCACCCAACCGTCGAATTCACCCACATCACGGGCGCGAATACGGGCGCGATAGGGGAGCATTGATTTGTCGGGCACGTCTTCTGCCAACATCTCATGCTCATAGGTCGTCGTCAGATGGGCGGCCCCCTCGCCAGCGCGGCCCACAGAGAGGCGGGCGCTCTGTGCGGTGTCGCTTGGCGGTGTGAACAGTTGCGGGACAGAAATGTCCAAGCCGACTGCCAGTTTTTTCAGCGCGGCATAAGTGGGCGACATTTGTCCATTTTCAATCTTTGACAATGTTGAGCGGGCCAAACCGGCCTGCTTTGCCGCTTGCTCTAGGGTCCAGCCCTTTGCCTTGCGGAGCGCCCGAACACGGCTTGGTAGATCCAAGGGGCGCGCACGTTCAGCTTCGCCATCAGCACGGGCGATACGGATTAAGGAGGGGGATACACTGTCAGACATAATGCAGGTGTACGCGTCCGACCCACATGGAGCAACCGCCCTGCCCTATGGACACTCCGCAGCATCGGGTTCAGTAAAGACCCAACTCCAAATTCGCGCCTGAGGTTTTGCTATGGTTAAGCTTGATATTCTGTCCGATCCGATTTGCCCTTGGTGCTACATTGGCAAAACCCATTTGGATCGGGCCTTGCATCAGCATGGTGATCACCCGTTTGAAATCGAATGGCACCCGTTCCAGCTGAACCCGAAAATGCCCGCAGGCGGCATGGACAGACGTGAATACCTCGAAGGGAAATTCGGCGGCAAAGAGGGGGCCGTGCGCGCCTATGCGCCTGTCGTAGAACATGCCGAGAAAGCGGGTCTAAAGATTAACTTTGAAGGCATGCAGCGCACGCCAAACACGATCAACGCTCACCGGCTGATCCATTGGGCGGGGTTGGAAGGGTTCCAAGGGTTTATCGTACAGCGCCTGTTTGAAGCCTATTTCCGCGATGCCCGCGACATCAGCGATATTGATGTGTTGGCCGATGTGGCGGACGGCACCGGCATGGATGCAGCCGTCGTGCGCCGATTGCTCGACAGTGACGCCGACATCGCGGATATCCAACAACGTGACGCCCATTCGCGTGAGATGGGTGTCTCGTCCGTGCCGACATTTATCGTGGCCAATCAACACGCTGTCCCAGGCGCGCAACCGCCCGAGATGTGGGTCAAGATCATCGCAGATATTGAAAGCCAGATGGCTGAGACGGCCGAGTGACGCAAAACCCTGCCCCATCCGGTCCACTCACCCCGACACGGGCGTTACACCAAACCGAGTTCGTGGCGCTCATGGCCATGTTGGCCGCAACCGTGGCGTTTTCCATCGACGCCATGTTGCCCGCCCTGCCAGAGATCGGTGCAGAACTGTCGGCAGAAAACCTCAACCGGGCGCAGTTGATCCTGACCAGCTTTATACTCGGCCTTGGGGTTGGCACGTTTTTTGCGGGGCCATTGTCGGACCGGTTCGGTCGCAAACCCGTCGTTGTGGGCGGAGCTGTGGTCTACATCATTGGCGCGAGTTGCGCCTATTTTGCCCAATCTCTCGAATGGATGCTGGTCGCCCGGGTTGTGCAGGGCTTGGGCGCATCTGGCCCGCGCGTAGCGTCGATGGCGATGATCCGCGACCTCTATGCGGGCAGGCAAATGGCGAAAATCCTGTCGTTTGTGATGATGATTTTCACCGTTGTTCCCGCCTTGGCGCCCACGATGGGGGCGGGCATTATCTATGCGTTCGGATGGCGCGCAGTGTTTTTGGCGTTCATCTTGTTTTCGCTGGCGACCCTGATCTGGTTGCAGATGCGCCAACCCGAAAGCCTCGCGCCAGATATGCGGCGCCCCTTGCGCCTGTCATCCCTATGGGATGCGACCTTAGAAATGCTCCGACATCCCACGGCGCGCTTGTCTATTTGCATCCAAACACTCGCTTATTCGATGTTGTTTCTGACGATTTCGTCGACACAGCAATTGTTCGATTTGACCTATGGGCAGGGCGCGCATTTCCATTTCTGGTTCGGTGGCATCGCCGTGGTTGCGGCCAGCGCCAGCGTGGTGAACGCGCGCTATGTGGTCCACTACGGGATGCGCGCGATCATTCGGATCACCTTTATCGTTCAAATTGCGCTGTCGGCGGTGATGATCATGGCCGTGCTCTTGCCGCTGAGCGCGCCCGTCGAATTTGCGATCTTCGTCCTGTGGACGCTCAGCCTGTTTTACCAAGCGGGATTGACCATCGGGAACCTCAACGCGTTGGCGTTAGAGCCTATGGGTCATATCGCGGGGCTAGCGGCCTCGATCATGGCGGCCCTTAGCACCGTGGGGTCTGTCATGATCGCGGCCCCCGTCGCATTGGCCTATAACGGCACCGCCCTGCCCATGGCGGTCGCTTGCCTTATCTGCGCCAGCCTCGCGCTTTGGCTGACGACCAAGATCCGCCGCGACAGCGACCCAGACTAGGGCTTCATGGGCGTTTTCGCCTTGGCCTCTTTCACCTTCATCGCGAGGTCACGGGCGATATTGAACGCGCCTTGGATCTTGTCGCGCTCTTTGTCCCAATCTCGTCTGACCACGATCTTGTTGTCTTTGACCTTGGCCAGACCGTTCTGCGCGCCGATAAATTCGACCAATCCCTCCGGCGAGATAAACTTGTCATTATGAAACCGGATCGTCGCCCCTTTTGGCCCAGCATCCAGATGGCTGATCCCTGCGCGTTTGCACATCGCCTTGATCCGCACCACCAGCATCAACGTATTGACTTCGCGGGGTAATTTACCAAAGCGATCAATGAGTTCTGCAGCGAAGCCTTCAAGCTCCACCTTGGTCGTCAGATCCGACAGGCGGCGGTATAGCCCGAGGCGAACATCCAAATCGGGCACATAATCTTCAGGGATCAGCACCGGCACACCGAGGTTGATCTGCGGTGCCCATTGGCCATCATCAACGATGCCCTCGGCCTCGCCCGATTTGATTTTGGCGATCTGTTCTTCCAACATTTGCTGGTACAGCTCATAGCCTACTTCGCGCATTTGCCCCGATTGTTCTTCGCCCAGCAGATTGCCAGCGCCACGAATATCAAGGTCCTGGCTCGCCAGTGTGAACCCCGCCCCAAGCGTATCGAGCGACCCCAGAACGCGCAGTCGTTTTTCCGCCTGCGGGGTCAGTTTCATGCGCGGTTTCGTTGTCAGATAGGCATATGCACGCGTCTTACTGCGCCCGACGCGCCCCCTGATTTGATAGAGCTGTGCGAGACCAAACATATCCGCGCGATGAACGATCATTGTGTTGGCGGTGGGGATGTCGAGGCCGCTTTCGACAATCGTGGTCGCCAGCAACACGTCATATTTGCCATCGTAAAACGCGTTCATACGATCATCGAGCTCGCCCGCGGCCATCTGCCCATTGGCGATGACATAGGACACTTCAGGCACCTCGCGTTTGAGCCAGTCTTCCATCTCGGGCAGATCGCTCACGCGCGGCACGACAAAGAACGACTGCCCGCCACGATAATGTTCGCGCAACAGCGCCTCACGGATGGTAACCGTGTCAAATTCACTGACGTAAGTGCGAATGGCGAGGCGGTCGACGGGGGGGGTTCCGATGATGCTCAGCTCACGCACACCGGACAAACTTAGCTGCAAAGTCCGTGGGATAGGCGTCGCAGTTAATGTCAGAACATGAATGTCAGAGCGCATCTGTTTTAGGCGTTCTTTGTGTTGCACGCCGAAATGTTGCTCTTCGTCGATGACCAGCAGGCCGAGGTTTTTGAACCGGATAGATTTGGCCAGAACCGCGTGGGTGCCTATCACAATATCAACCGTGCCGCGTGAAATCCCTTCGCGCGTTTCTGCGGCCTCTTTGGCGCTGACAAACCGAGATAGCGTAAGCACATTGACGGGAAATCCGCGAAAACGCTCGGCAAATCCCTTATAATGTTGGCGCGCCAGCAACGTCGTCGGGGCCACCACGGCAACCTGAACACCAGCGAGGGCCGCCACAAACGCCGCGCGAATGGCAACCTCGGTCTTCCCAAATCCAACATCGCCGCACACAAGTCGATCCATGGGCCGCCCGCTTTCGAGATCATCCAAAACGTCTGAAATTGCGTTCATCTGGTCGTCGGTTTCCGAATAAGGAAAACGCGCCAAAAACTGGTCCCATATTCCATCCATCGGTGACAGCGCAGGTGCTGTGCGCAGCTCACGCTCGGCGGCGACACGGATCAGGCGTTCGGCCATCTGCCGGATGCGTTCTTTCAACCGGGCCTTTTTCGCCTGCCATGCCCCGCCGCCAAGACGATCCAACAGCCCCTCTTCATGGCCGAATTTGGAGAGCAGTTCGATGTTCTCGACCGGCATGTATAGCTTTGAATCGTCTGCATATTCGAGCAGCAGACATTCGTGCGCCGCCCCCAGTGCTGTCACGACCTCCATGCCCAAATACCGCCCGACGCCGTGATCGACATGCACAACCAGATCACCCGGTGACAGGCTTTGCGTCTCAGTCAGGAAATTCTCGGCGCGTCGTCGTTTGCGCGTTTGTCGGATCAACCGATCGCCCAGCACATCCTGTTCCGAAATCACTGTCATCTCGGGCGTCTCGAACCCGTGTTCCAGCGGCCAAACGGCCAGATGCACGCCGCGTTTGCCGATGCGTGCGGCGGTTGTCACATGGACCGCCTCGCCCACGCCTTCGTCCTCTATGAGACCGCTCAGACGTTCGCGCGCCCCTTCGGAATATGAGGCGATGACCACGGGGCCTGCGTCTTGCTTGGCCTTGAT
>CALHAP010000105.1 GCA_937931795.1 uncultured Paracoccaceae bacterium | reverse complement strand
AGCGGCACCGAACAGCGCATTGGTGTCATAGAGTTCTTGGCTATAGACGATCACAGCGGCGATGGCTTTGGAAAAGCTGAAATTCGCTTCGGCTGTGACGTAATCGGAGCCCTCAACGCGGTCATGAAAAATCAAGTGGCTGTCAAACGATGTGCCCGCTTCAAAGAATGTCCCGCCCAAGGTCATGTCTGAAGCGATAGTGACGTCCGAGCGCTCGTTAAACGCTTGTGCGATGCCCGTGTTGCCATATTGGCTGTCGGCCACGCGCGCGGGCGCTGCGACGACTTGGCTTTCAAGATTAAGTGCGGTGATCGTGGCCGCAGAAGCCGGGGCTGCAAAACCGGCGAAAATTGACGCAGCAAGTGCAAAACGACGCATAAGATACCCTCTAATAGCGATTAGGGGTGTTTTGCTGGGAGATTGTGGTGTGTTGGGGGCAGGATACGGGCCGAATAAGGATTTGTTAACCATGATTAGGGCGACGCGTCCCAGCCCGGCCTTATTTGGAAATTGGCGCCCCAAAGCGTGCAATTAAGCGGTCTGAGATCATATCGCGGGCCTGCCTGTAGGACGCCAGCTTGTTTTCGCGCCCCTCGCCCAACCCTGTGGGGTCAAGAATTGGCCAATATTCGACACTGAGATGATAGAATTGCGTGAGGTCCAGCGCGCGGCGTTGGCTGGCCGGGCTGAGGGCGAGGACGAGGTCAAACGACGACAGATCATCCCCCCATTGTTCCATCTCGTCAAAGCTACGCGACCGGTGGCGCGACAGTTCCACCCCGATTTCACTACAGACCGATATGGAAAAACCATCAATCTCGAGATCGTTCTTCACCCCGACAGATTGGATATAACAGCGCGTGCCATAATATTTCTTCATGATCCCTTCGGCCATGGGCGAGCGCACCGCGTTATGGTCGCAACAAAACAGCACCGATTGAGGAAGCGTTCGGGCTGAAGTGTCATCGGGCATAAATATCAGGCCCCGAAGTGCAAGACGCAGATCAATGTAAACAGGCGGCGCGCGGTGTCTTCGTCAACGTCCGCTTTGCCCTCTAATCGTTCCTGCAACACCCGCGCCCCTTCGTTGTGGATACCGCGTCGCGCCATGTCTATTGTCTCGATCTGGCTGGGCGGCAGTGTTTTGACCGCATCAAAGTAGCTTTCGCAGATTTGAAAGTAATCTTTGACCACCTGTCGAAACGGCCCGAGCGACAGATGAAACTCCCCCGCGACCGTATTCGCCTCGGTCTGCACATCAAACACCAGCCGCTTTTCGCGAATGCCAAGGCCCAAACGATAAGGCCCGTCCGGCACATCGCGCCCATCCCGGACGGGCAAGGCAAATGTGTTGTCTTCGAGCAGGTCAAACACCGCCACCTTGCGCTCTTGCTCGATCTCGGGCGTGGGCGGCGGCAGGTTTTTATCATCAAGCGTGATGGCGATCAGGCGGGTCATGCGCTGTGGTCCTCGTGGGTTCACATCAACCTACCCGAGCGATTTGCGCGCGGCAATCTCAGCTTTTGGCATTCAGACGCTGCAAACGTGCCGTCACGCTTAACCCATGCGCCTCTAACCCTTCGCTGGCGGCGAGCACCTCGGCAGCAGGGCCAATCTGTCGCAGGGCCGCTGGCGTCATTTTGGTCAGCGTGGTCCGCTTGAGGAAATCCATGACGGACAGCCCAGAGGAAAACCGTGCAGAGCGCGCCGTGGGCAATACATGGTTCGGGCCGCCCACATAATCACCGATGGCCTCGGGCGTGTAGCCACCTAGGAATATAGCACCCGCATGGGATAGCTGAGCTGACAGAGCATCAGGGTCGGCCACGCATAATTCCAGATGTTCCGGCGCAATGCGGTCCGACAGCAGGGCTGCCTCATCCAACGAGGCCACAGTGATGATAGCCCCATTGTCACGCCAGCTGACGCCTGCGATGTCGCGCCGCGCGAGGGTTTGCAAACGCGCCTCGACCGCAGATGCGACCGCCTCTCCAAAAGCGGCATCTGTCGTGATCAGGATCGACTGCGCGCTCTCGTCATGCTCAGCTTGTGACAGCAGATCAAGGGCGATCCAATCGGGGTCATTGTCCGCATCCGCAATGACCAAAATCTCGGACGGGCCTGCGATCATGTCGATACCGACCTTGCCAAACACCCGGCGTTTGGCAGCCGCGACAAAGGCATTGCCGGGGCCAGTGATCTTGTCCACTGGCGCAATCGTGTCAGTGCCATAGGCCAAAGCAGCCACAGCCTGCGCGCCGCCGATCCGGTACACCTCGTCCACGCCAGATACCCGCGCGGCCAACATCACGGCGGGGTTGATGATACCGTCCGGCGTGGGCACGACCATCGCCAAACGCCCAACGCCCGCGACCTTGGCCGGGACCGCGTTCATCAGCACTGACGACGGATAAGACGCCAAACCGCCGGGCACGTAGAGGCCAGCCGCAGACACAGGCGTCCAACGCCACCCCAGACCCGCGCCCGTCTCGTCTTCCCACCATGCGTCTTCGGGCATTTGGCGGGCGTGGTAGGTGCGGATACGCTCGGCCGCGAGGTGGAGGGCCTCGGCCTCAGCTGTGGGCACCTTCGCGCATTCAGCGTCCATCTGGGCGGGCGACATGCGCAGTGTCTCGGGCGTCAACGCGAGGCGATCAAATTTGGCTGTCAGCTCCAGAACTGCCGCATCACCCCGCGCGCGCACATCCGCGATGATATCGCCCACCACAGCATCCACATCGGGGCTGTCTTCGCGTTTGAGCGACAACACTTCGGCAAAGGCCGCCTCAAAATCGGCGTCACTGGTATCTAATCTGCGGACCACAATGTGCCTCATCTGTTTCGGGGTTGGTTAAGCGGGGTGCGAGGGCACCTTACCCGAGGGGGCCACATAGGGCCGTGTGACATCACGCAGCACCACCTCTAACGCTTCGACCTCGATGCCAATGGCACCGTCGCCTGCCAATGTCAGCACGACACGCCCGTCCGGGCCGTCGCCTTTTGGCTCAAAGGCTACCGACAACACGGACAACACCGTGTCTTCATCGCCGGGCACGACGCCTTGCGATTGGACGTTTTGCACCTCTTCTATCGACAAAACGGCCTGCACACGTTCGACGGGGCGGCTGCCTTTGGGGGCGTCTTCCCAACGAAAGCGATTGAGCAATATGGCAAAGCGGCGTTCGCGGCGCGACCAACGCATCTCGTTGCCGGGAAAAATCCCGTCCTGCGTCAGCGCAGATATCACTTGCAGATCATCGCCATCAAAAGCGCGCAGGCGGACAGGCTTTTCTGCGCCATCCTCGAATGTGGCATCTGTTGTCATCGGCCCGGAACCCGCTCTATATCGGCCCCAACGGCGCGCAATTTATCTTCTACATGCTCGTAGCCACGATCAAGGTGGTAGACGCGGTTCACTTGGGTTTCGCCTTCTGCGGCGAGGCCTGCGAGGATCAGCGAGACCGACGCACGCAAATCAGTGGCCATCACAGGCGCGCCCTTCATGCGGTCTACGCCTGTGACCTTGGCAACGCCGCCTTGGACCTCGACGTTGGCGCCCATGCGCAGCAATTCCGGCGCATGCATAAAGCGGTTCTCAAAGATCGTCTCTTCCAACATGGCCGTCCCGTCGCACAAGCACATCATCGCCATGAATTGTGCTTGCAGATCAGTGGGAAAGCCGGGGAAAGGTTCTGTCTTGGCGTCAACAGGCCGGATCGGACCGTCACCTTTGGTGACTTTCAACCCCAGTTTGGTTTCCTCAATAATAGCGCCCGCCTCGACCATTTTCTCGGCAAAGCTGGGCACCAAATCAAGACGTCCGCCGAGTAATTCGACAGATCCGCCCGCGATCATCGGGGCGACCATAAAGGTGCCCATCTCGATGCGGTCGGTCAGCACCTCTTGAGTCACACCTTTCAAACGATCGACGCCGGTGATCACGAGGGTCGATGTCCCTGCCCCTTCGATCTGTGCGCCCATGGCGTTCAAGCAATCTGCCAGTGCCACGGTGTCAGGCTCGCGGGCCGCGTTTTTGATCACGGTCGTGCCTTTGGCCAAAGTTGCGGCGGCCATTGCGTTTTCGGTCGCTCCGACAGAGGCAAAGCGGAAGTTAATCTCGCACCCTTTCAGACCCTGCGGGGCCGAGGCGTGTACATAGCCATCGCGCAACTCGACCGATGCACCCAATTGCTCTAGGGCATCAAGATGAATGTCGACGGGGCGCGCGCCGATGGCACAGCCACCGGGCAGCGACACAATCGCCTCGCCGTTGCGCGCCAACATCGGCCCCAAAACCTGAAACGAAGCGCGCAGTTTGCGCACCAGATCATATTCGGCCTTATGGCTGGTCAAGTTCGCGGCACTTAGCGCCATGACGCGGCCACCCTCAAGATGGGCAATCTCTACCCCGAGCGAGGTCATCACGTCAGAGATGGTTTTGATATCCGCGAGCTTTGGGACATTGGTCAGTGTCACGGGTTCTTCGGTCAAGATCGACGCCGCGATCAACTTTAGCGAGGTGTTCTTGGCACCCGCAATTGGAATCTGCCCCTGCAACGGCCCACCGCCGCGCACCACAATACTGTCCATCGCCTGTCCTTACTCGCTCTTTTGCCCTGCTTTGGCATCCGCTGTTTCTGATGTCCGCGCGCGCGCCTGTGCTTTGCGTTTAGCCATATTCGCCTTGAGCGCCGCTTTCAGGCGGGTTTTGCGCGGGTCGTCTTTTGATTTTGTCGCACGGGGGTCTGCCATAGCAGTCTGATACTGCGCGGCGGCTATGGCGTCCAGACCAGAAGGGTCCCAGCATTCAGAACGCTCCACCTTGCAAAGACATGGTGATTTTCGCGCTATCGCAGATCAACACAAGTGCTTAATAAGGCGGCCTTTCTTTCCATTAGAGAAAAGGGACGCAAAAATGATACCCGTAAAGACATATTTGCGCCTATTTTTTAATCATAAATGGAGATGTAGTATAATTATGAGGCATGACGTGGATAAGGTCATCAAACAATTTCTCATGAGCGGCACCGCCCTGACGCGCCCCGCTGTGCTCGCGGGTCTTGCAAGTACCTTGGCATTTCCGGCTTTTGCCGATGAGGTCACGTTACGGTCAGACAATGGCAGCATCAATCTGACAGGCGAAATCGTGTCCATCCACAGCGACTATGTCGTTTTGCGGACAAATCTCGGAAACCTGAATATTTCGATGCAAGGAATGTCGTGTGTCGGCGAGAGCTGCCCTGCGATTTTGGTCGACATGCAGGATCAATTCGCCGCCAATGATCAAGATCATGATGATGACGACCATGACGATGACCACGAAGGCGAAGGCGAAGGCGAAGGCGAAGGCGATGATGATCATGATGATGACCACGTAAACGATCACGACAACGATCACGAAGATGAACACGACGATGATCATGATGATCATGACGGCACCGAAGTTGCAGTGGCGGACATTAATTTTAGCGTGAATATGGTCGCGCCCGTCGGGATTGCCGACGTTTTGATCCCGGTACTTGCTCAGGGAATGGCCGAAGATTATCAGGCCAACGTCTTTGCGGCAGATGGCTACGGCGCCCCCTTGCCCGATGACATAGGACGCCCTGCATTTGGCGGTGCCCACGCCCATGGGAGCGGGCATGATGGCCACAATGAGGATCACAGCCTAGACGATCATGAGCCCGAAAACTTGGTTGATATCCAGTTTCTGACGGATGCTGGGACAATCATTGAGCGGATGGGTGTGGTCATTGAAGAAGGCACGGAAATCGCCCACCTTTCGCGCAGTGAAACCGACATTATCTTCCTTGATCATCCCGCCGACCTCGAAGAAATCGAATTGGTCTCAGCAGGCGGTGGCGGCAATATTTCCGATGATGGCCAAGAACGCATCTTGGCCGTCGAAGGCCTTGTGGTTGCCGTCTCTCCCGAGAGCCCGATTGCCCAAATCCCGGCCAGCGCAATTCCTCAAATTTTCACCGGCGAAATCACCAATTGGTCCGAGATCGGAGGGCCAGATGCACCGATCAACCTCTACTCGTTCGGCGAAGACAATGCCGCCTTCCACTACATCGAAGAGATGATCTTGGCCCCTGCCGAGGTCGAGATGGGAAACCGGTTCATCGAGGTCGAGAAAATGCGCGATCTGGCGTCGCAGATTTATGACGATCCATTGGCCATCGGTGTGGTGCCCTTTGCCAACCTGCGCGGCACCCGGCCCGTGCCTATTCAGGCCAGCTGCGGTCTCGTCAGCACGCCGACCGAATTCACGATCAAGACCGAAGAATACACGATGCAGCGGCGTTTTCATGCCTACAATCGGGCCAGCGTATCCCCTGAAACCCAGGCGTTTCTCGATTTTCTTGACACTGAACAAGCCGATGATCTCGTTCGCAAAGCCGGCTTCATTGACCTGAATGTCGATAGCGCATCGCTTCAGTCGCACTCTGACCGCATCGAAGCCCTACTCTTGTCGACCACGGATGGCTACGAGACGCGGATTCTACGCTCAATGGTGGGCGAGATGGCTGGACTTGATCGGTTGTCGACGAACTTCCGCTTTGCATTTGGGTCCAGCCGTCTGGATGTGCGCGCCCGCGCAGACGTGCAGCGCGTGGTTCAGTTTATCATCGACAACGAACCGTCCGAGTTGAAACTCGTGGGCTTCACCGACTCGGTCGGATCCTTTGAGGCAAACGAAATATTGGCTCGCAACCGTGCCGACACCATTCGCAACACGATCCTCAGCAACCTACCTGCCGAGCTGGCAGGGCAAATCACTATATCTATCCATGGGTTTGGTGAACTCGCCCCAGTTGCCTGCAACGACGACACCAATGGCCGCCGGATCAATCGCCGTGTCGAAATCTGGCACCGCTAAATCGCGCTCGGTAAAAAATGGGCCGCTGCGGGAAAAAACCACGTGGCGGCGCATCCTATTTCAGCACTTATGTTTTGAGCCGTGCTCGTCATGCACGCCGCTGTCATCGGCTGGCAATTTCTACAATTTTAAGAAACTGGTGCGCCCAGAGGGAATTGGATTGAACACCCAGTTCAATTCCCTCAGCGCAGAAGAGCTTAAGAATCTCTTCGACTCTCTTGAGGAATGGGAACGCCATCTGGCACAATCAGACTCAAAGAGTCTGAGGTGCGTCGATGAACTCTTTAGACCATAGTTTCAATGATATAGCGGCTCAGAAGGCTGATAAGCCTAAGTATCCTCCGCCGTTCTCTATCCGCTTCACTTTCGAAGAGCGGGCAAGGCTCGATGCAGAACGTGGGAGAAACGCCCTATCGGCTCAAATTCGTGAATTGAGGTGCCCCTAGTTTCCT
>CALHAP010000104.1 GCA_937931795.1 uncultured Paracoccaceae bacterium | reverse complement strand
TAGTGATCTCAGGATTGTCATTATAGTCTCCCAGTATGACGCGGAACGCACGCCCGCTTTTTCGATGTTTTCGAGCGTACCCACATCATTCATAAAAACAAATTTAAAGTTGTTTCTAATTTATAACTTCAGCTAATGTATTGGCATGAACCTACACCACCTCGCCGTCTTTCGCGAAGTCATGAGCACAGGCTCAATGTCGGACGCGGCCCATAACCTCGGGCGCACCCAACCCGCGATCAGCCTCGCGCTGAAAAGCCTGGAAGCCTCGCTTGGGATCACATTGTTTGATCGCGACACACGCAACCTGCGGCCTGTGCCCGAGGCCTATTATCTGCTTGCAGAAGCGGACAGTGTTTTGGGTCAGGTCGCGCGGCTGCAACGGACGATGACGCAGATGCAGCAAGGCGAATCCGGCGAGGTGCAGCTGGCAGTGATGCCAGGTGTTTCGACGGTCCTGTTCCCCGAATTTCTCAGTGATTTCACCAAGGCGCGCCCCGAAATTCATTTGTCGCTGCACACCCGCAGCTCGACCCAGTTGCGCGAAATGGTCAGCAGCCAAGGTATTGATTTTGGGTTCGGGGATTATGACGAAGACCACAGTCGCACCCAGCAAACCCAGATCACCAAAATCTCTGGCGATAGCTTTCTGGCGATCCCCAGCGGTCATGCGCTGGCACGCTCACAGTCCATTTCACTGGCGTCGCTGGCGGATGTCCCGCTGGGGGGGATGCACCAAGATCACCGTTTTGCGATCCGGGTGGCGTCGCAGCTGGCTCAGGCCAATATCAAAACGAACATTCAGTTCCGCAGCCAAACCGTTCTGCCGCTGCTGAAATTCGTGGCATCGGGTCAATGCTGCGCGGTCGTGGACCCATTGACGGTGAAAAGTGCGGCACTGATCGGGATCACACGCGACGAGGTGGTGTTTTCCAAAATCACCCAAGCCATCCCCTACGACTACGCGATCCTTGTGCCCAAGCTGCGGCGCTTATCGGCCCTGTCCAAACAATTGGCGGCGTCTTGGGAAGATTTTGTCATGACGGCGCTAGATGACCTCGACGCAAACGCGCGGCGGGACGTTATTCACTAGGGTCGAAGGCCGCCCCTTTGCGGTCAAACCGCTGGAGCAGCCACGGATATGCGGCTTTGATCTGAAACATGGGTCTTGTGGGGTCAGCGGTCAATTTAGCCCTAGCGAAAGAGAACAAAAAGTGAACAATATACTTCGTGCATGGAAAACGATTCTACATATGGGCGGGTGCTTCACCTGCCACGGCGCATCGCGTCGTCGCAGCAAAGCGGGCCGCATCCCGCAGCGCTGCCGTCGCTCACGGATATGCTGACCCCCATACCGAGCGACCCTTCTGCAACGGGGTTTTTGCTTGCGTCCCTGTCCGAGATCACCGGCCCGATCCTGTGGGTTCAGGACCATGCGTCCCGCCGCGAAAACGGGTTTGTGTATACGCCCGGCTTGACCCGCTTTGGGATCTGTCACCCCATTCTACAGGTGCATGTCAGCCATGCCCGCGATGTTTTATGGGCGATGGAAGAAGGGGCCGCCTGTGCGGGATTATCCGCAGTTGTGGGCGAGGTGCATGGCGCCCCTGCGGTTCTGGATTTTACCGCAACCAAACGCCTTGCGATGCGGGCAGACGTTTCTGGGGTGCCGGTCTTTTTACTGCGCAGCAGCGATCCCGGCGTGCTGAGCGCCGCGCGCGACCGCTGGCGTGTGACGTCTTTGCCCGCCCAGCCACACCCGCACGACGCGCGCGCACCCGGTGCGGCACAATGGGATGTCGATCTGTTCCGGGCTCGCGGTCGCGCGCCGGGGCGATGGGTGGCCTCTTATGAGCCAGACCACGCCAGAGCCGCGGATCGTCTCCGTCTGGTTTCCCGCCCTGACGCTGGACCGATGGATGCGCGTGATCAGCCAATACCGGAGCGTTCCAAACGATGATGTGCCCGTGGTGCTGTCGCGAGATGGCCCGCATGGGCCCGTCGTGCAATGTGCGAATACTGCGGCGGCAAACCGGGGCATCCAACCCCGTGACCGCATCGTAGATGCACAAGCGATCCACCCCGATTTGCACGTGGAAGCGGCCGATCTGGAGGGAGACCAGATCTTGATGCAGCGGCTGGTTCATTGGGCCCGGCGCTGGTGTCCCTGGACCGCCCAAGACGGGGCTGATGGGCTTTTTCTCGATATCACGGGGGCTGCGCATCTGTTCGGTGGTGAGGCCCAGATGCTGCGCGATATTGTGCAGAGGTTCGCCATGCAGGGCCTGACCGCAAAGGTCGCATTGGCCCCAACAGCCGGTGCCGCACAAGCGCTGGCCCGCTACAGCCCGCACACCGCAATCTGTCATCAGAGCACTGTCGCCGCACATCTCGCAGCCCTTCCCGTTCAGGCCCTGCGCAGTGATGCGCAGACCAATCGGCTGCTGACACGGCTCGGGTTGAAAACCATTGGGGCCTTGGAGGCTGTGCCCCGGCAGGCGTTGATGCGCCGGTTTTCGCATATGGCTGCCGATCTCAATCCGCTGATCTTGCTCGATAAAGCCATGGGAAAAACCCCTGACCCGCTGAATGCGCCCGCAGATCATATCACCTTCACCGTGCGCTCACGCCTGCCGGAACCGGTGATTGATCCTATCCCCCACCTCAAAGGGCTGGTTGACGATCTCTGCGCCACGCTTGCCACCGCCGAGCAAGGCGCGCGCCAATTGTTGTTGACGATCTACCGGATCGACAGCGAATGCAGGTCCGTGTCGGTGGTCTTCGCGAAAGCCAGCCGCGACCCGGCCCATGTGCTGCGTCTGTTTGATGGCAAACTGGATGGCATTGATCCCGGCTTTGGCTTTGATCTTTTGACGCTGGAGGCCACACGCGTAGAGCCTGTGTCATTGGTGCAGGATCGGCTGGATGGCACACGCGATACGCAGACAGATATTGCGGGGCTGCTCGATCGGCTGACGGCGCGGTTGGGACAAGACAGGATCACATGGTCCAGCTGGACCCAAACCCATAAACCCGAACGGGTCGAGGGGCGCATCCCCGCCTTGCAGGGGGGGCCGTCCCCCGCCCTCTTGGTGTGCCACGAACGCCCGATCCGCATGCTGAAACCCGCCGAAGAGGTCCACGTCATCTATGCGGTGCCAGAAGGCCCGCCCTCGCAGTTTCGGTGGCGCCGTGTCGTGTATAAAACCACGCGTCACGCCGGACCCGAACGCATCGCCCCAGAGTGGTGGCGCGATAAACCCGGCACAAGGTTGCGCGATTATTATAAGGTCGAGGTACAGGATGGCCGCCGGTTTTGGCTGTACCGCGAGGGCCTGTTGCATGATGGGCGCGGTGATGATCCGCGCTGGTTTGTGCATGGATTTTTTGCCTGATGCCTTTGCAAGAGGGACATAAGCGCCGCACATTGGGCGAAAACAACGGGTTTATCTGGCACCCCCCCAGCGATTACGTCGAATTTGGTTTGGCGAGTTGCTTTTCGTTTCTACGCGCGGCCTCTGACGCCTGCGATCTCAGTGCGACGGCTAATATGCTGGGCTATGACCGCATCGGCATCGCGGATCGCAACACGCTCGCCGGGGTCGTGCGCATGTTCACCGAAACGGCAAAAGCCTGCGTGGCACCTTTGATCGGGGCGCGGTTGGTTTTGCTCTGCGGCACAGACGTGCTGGCCTACCCGCAAGACCGCGCGGCCTACGCCCGACTGTCTACCCTGCTGTCAAAGGGCAAAATGCAGACGGCGGATGGCACATGGCAAGACAAGGGCGAAACCCATCTGACGCTGGAAATGCTGGCCGCTCATGCACGGGGTTTGCATCTGATTGTGATGCCGCCAGACAACCTGGATGTTTTTGCCGCAGGGCTGCCGCGTCTGATCAAGGCCCTGCCCGACATGCGGTTTATCGGGGCCACATTTCTCTATCGCGGCGATGATCATGCACGGATCAATCGGCTGGATGCTCTGGCCCGCAAACACGGTCTAGCGATTTTCGCGACCAATGACGTGCTGTACCACGCGCCAGACCGGCGGCCCTTGCAGGATGTGATGGTCGCAATCCGCGAAAACGTCATCGTGTCTAAGGCTGGTTTCTTGCTAGAGGCCAACGCCGAACGGCACCTAAAATCCCCCGCTGAGATGTGCCGCCTATTCGCGCATTGGCCCCACGCGATCGCCGCGACACGTCGCTTGGCAGATCAGATCACCTTCAAACTGACCGATCTGAAATACGAATACCCCCACGAGATCATCCCCGATGGCACCACCGCCCAAGCAGAGCTGGAACGCCTGACATGGGCGGGCGCTGACATGCGCTACCCCGACGGCGTGCCCGCACATGTGGTCCAAACGATCCACAAAGAATTTGCGCTGATCGCGAAAAAGGACATCTCGCGGTATTTTCTGACCATCCACGATATTGTGCGCTTCGCCCGCCAAGACGCCGAGCCACCTATTTTATGCCAAGGGCGCGGGTCTGCGGCCAATTCTGCCGTCTGTTTCTGTTTGGGCATCACAGCCGTGGACCCCCACACCACCAACGTCCTGTTCGAGCGTTTCCTGAGCGAAGAACGCGAAGAACCACCCGATATTGATGTCGACTTTGAACACGAACGCCGTGAAGAGGTCATCCAGTATATGTACGGCAAATATGGCCGTCACCGCGCAGGGCTATGCGCCACCGTGATCCACTACCGCCCGCGCTCGGCGATCCGTGAAGTGGGCAAAGCGATGGGCCTGTCCGAGGATGTGACCCGCAAGCTCGCCGGGACGATCTGGGGCAGTTTTGAGGGTCAGATGGAGGACGACCGCGCGAGAGAAGCAGGCCTCGACCTGTCGGATCCTTACCTGCGTATGGTTCTGACGCTGGCCAAGCAGATGATCGGAATGCCACGCCATTTGTCGCAACACGTCGGCGGCTTCATCCTGACCGAACGCCCGCTGACCGAAATTGTCCCCATCGGCAACGGGGCCATGGCGGATCGCAGTTTCATCGAATGGGATAAGGATGACATCGACGCGCTGGGTATTTTCAAGGTGGATATCCTCGCCTTGGGCATGCTGACCTGCATCGCCAAATGCTTTGACCTGCTAGAGGCGCATTATGACCGCCCGCTGGAACTGGCGACGGTGCCCGTCGAAGATGACATGCCCGATGATCAGCGCCCCACCTATGATATGCTCTGCAAAGGCGACAGTCTGGGCGTGTTTCAGGTCGAAAGCCGGGCGCAAATGGCGATGCTGCCCAAGCTACGCCCGCGCAGGTTTTATGATCTGGTGATTGAGGTGGCCATCGTGCGGCCCGGCCCGATCCAAGGCGATATGGTCCATCCCTATTTGCGCAGGCGGCAAGGGTTTGAACAGGTCGAATACCCGCGCCCCGGACCAGATCACCCGCAAGACGAGTTGGAAAACATCCTCAGCCGTACCCTTGGTGTGCCGATCTTTCAGGAGCAGGCCATGAAGATCGCAATGGATGCAGCCAAGTTCACGCCCGCGCAATCCAACGAGCTGCGCAAGGCGATGGCGACGTTTCGGTCACGCGGCACGATTGAAACCCTGCAATCCCAGATGGTCGGCAATATGATCGGTCGCGGCTATGATCCAGTGTTCGCGCAGCGCTGTTTTGACCAGATCAAAGGCTTTGGTGAATACGGTTTTCCCGAAAGCCATGCCGCCAGTTTCGCCAAGCTTGTCTATGTGTCCAGTTGGATGAAGTGCCACTATCCGGCGGCTTTTGCCTGTGCCTTGCTGAATTCCCAACCCATGGGCTTCTATGCGCCTGCGCAAATTGTACGGGACGCACGGGACCACGGGGTCGAGGTGCGCGCCGTTGATGTGAACTATTCCGATTGGGATTGCACGCTAGAGCCATCCGGCGATGGTTTCGCAGTGCGGCTGGGGCTCCGGCTGGTGGACGCCATGCAAAAAGAGGCCGCCCAACGGATCATGCACCAACGCGATGCGCCCTACCGTGATGTCGCACAGCTCAAATCTCTCGCGGGTCTTGATGTCGGTATCACACGGGGCCTGGCGGCTGCGGATACGATGCGCAGCATGGGGATCGACCGCAGACAGGCGCTTTGGCAGGCGCAAGCCCTGAAAGATGCGCCTGCCTTGCCGATTTTTGATCATGCACAGACCAAAGCGGACGGTCCCGACCCAGAGGTTGCCTTGCCCAAAATGCCAAAGGCCGAACACGTCGTGGCCGACTATCAGACATTGCGCCTGTCTCTCAAAGCGCACCCGATGTCGTTTTACCGTCACAGCCTACGCGGCCAAGGATATCGCGCAGCCTGCGACCTGCCGCGCATGTGGCACGGGCAAAAGGTCTCTCTTGGCGGGTTGGTGCTCGTGCGTCAAAAACCGGGCAGCGCCAAGGGCGTCTGTTTCATCACGCTAGAGGATGAAACAGGCGTCGCCAATCTGGTGATCTGGCCCAAGATGTTCAAATCCTACCGCCCCACCATCATGTCCGCGCGCCTGATGGTAGTGCATGGGCAGGTGCAGACCGATGGGCGGGTGATCCATATCGTCGCCCACGACCTGCAAGACCGCAGCGACAGATTAACCGGGTTGTCAGACGCCTCACTGCCAGTGATCACAACACGCGGCGACCATCCAACACACCCCATCCCCGGCCAAGTCGGGATAAGGGGACACCCACGCAACGTCCGGGTCATCCCAAAATCAAGGGATTTTCACTGAAATGGTCGGAGAAATGGCGGAGGCTCAGGGATTCGAACCCTGGGGACGCTTTCACGCCCGTCGGTTTTCAAGACCGGTGCATTCGACCACTCTGCCAAACCTCCGCGCTGCGCATCGGCTAAAGTGAAACTTTTGATTCTTGAAGGGATAAACCGCATGAATTTGAAAACAAACCCTCGCGGCACCTGCCCGCAACACAATGATGTCTGATGGTGATATGGTCGGGGCGGAGAGATTCGAACTCCCGACCCTCTGTTCCCAAAACAGATGCGCTACCAGGCTGCGCTACGCCCCGAACCGCTGTCCTCTTAGAACGCCTAGCTGACAAAAGAAAGCGAAAAGTTAGTCCTGATCACAAGGAAAACGCGGCGCCTCGACGATCGCGGGATGTTGCAACGCATCGCCCTCTTGAATGCCCAGCCGCGCAGACATGCCGCCGTTAATCTCAAGGACAAACAGCACGTTCTCGCCCCCGTCTATGGTGGTTTGATCCATCGGGATCGCGTTCTCGTGGATCGTCTGGATGGTCCCATCGGCGCGGGCAAACAACATGTCTAAGGGAATCAGCGTGTTTTGCATCCAAAAGGTCGCATGACGCGGGCGCTCGTAGACAAAAAGCATGCCGTTTAGCGTGCCCATCTCTTCGACAAACATCAAACCACGCGACCGCTCGGCCGTGTCATCCGCCACATCCACAGTAAAGGCGGCGCGGCCGAAATCCCCGATGATCGTCACCCGGTCGTCACGGCAAGCGGCGCTCGCGGTAGTGGCCGCAAGCCCCACCACAACCGCCAGAGCGCCAATGCGTGCCGTCATGATGGTGTGTCGTCCTCGCGCACGGCGGCGTCCCAGAGCAGAACTTCGGTGGCCATCCGCCCCCGTTTGCCGTCGATCACCCGCAGGCAAACGGCCTCGCCCGGTGCGAGATCCGCCAAACCCGATTGCCGCAATACTTCGATATGAACAAAAATATCCTCGGTTTCACTGAAGATATTTGCAAATCCAAACCCTTTGCTTTTATCAAACCATTTCACGCGGGCGGGTTCCAGCGGTCTGGTTTTCAAAATATCAGGATCGATCTCGGCGAGATCACTCAGGCCTGGAGTCGCACTCTCGGCCATGGGCTGTACGGATAAGACCTCTATGGCTTGCACACCGCGATCAGTTTTTTGGACTGTCAGCTCTATATGCGTGCCGTCCGCAATGGTGCTCTGACCAAAATTTCGCAACACGTTCGCGTGCAGCAGGATATCAGGCCCACCGTCATCTGCGACCACAAACCCGAACCCTTTAGCGGGATCAAACCACTTTACGTGACCGAACAAGCCCCTCACGTCTTCTGAACGTTCCATTTTCACTCGACTTCCCCAAAAAGTCCCCAAGTCGGAAAGATCCGACATTTGTTAAATGTTACTAAATACTTCAGCGGAAAAACAGTGTGTTTTTTCATTTTGACAACCAGACCTCCATCACTATGGATTTAACCACACAGTTGACCACTCTGATGCAGGACTTTCCCGAGTCCATCTGACCCGCTCGTGAAGTCTATGTGCGCCATCGGCCCAAAATTCTATTTCAAAGGGTCGGACCCGAAAACCGCCCCAAAAAGGAGGACGCGGTGGGTTGGACCCAAGCTCTTTCGTTTTTTCCGCAACCTGCGCTTCCAGATCAGCCCGCGATACTAACGGTCTGGATTGCAGCGACGCCCATGCGCCGATCCTGCTCTGCAATCCACGCGACGCATAATAAGCGTCGGCTTTCGCCCCGTCTTCCTTGGTCACATGGCCCCGCACTCGGATTTGTCGGTGCAGCGATTTGTGATGCATGACAAAAGCAGCATATCCTGACGCCAAAATTTCTTGCGCTTTTACGCTTTCGTAATTGGTGTAGAAAACAAACGCGTCTTGTTCGATTTCCTTGAGCAATACAACTCTGACGTTAGGTCGTCCGTCCGCATCCACGGTGGCGAGCGAAATCGCGTTTGGATCGTTCACTTCGGTTGTGGTGGCCTCGTCCAACCAAGTTTGCGCTAACACGAACGGGTCGTCTCCGCCAAATATGCCCGTTCGATCCGTCATAACCTGCACCAGAATATTTAATGTAAGCGGTAACATAGTGTGCTGCCCACCTAACGCAACGGAAAGAATCTCCGACCACCTGCTCTTGCTGGCCCCAAACCAATCGCCTACACCCCTCTTTAAGAGCGCTTTAGGGGATTAAAAAATGTCAATGTCGTCACTCATGCAAGGAAAGCGCGGGCTCATTATGGGCCTCGCCAATGACAAATCTATTGCTTGGGGCATCGCCAAAGCCTGCGCCGACGCAGGCGCCGAGCTTGCGTTCTCGTACCAAGGCGAGGCGCTCAAGAAACGTGTTGGCCCCTTGGCCGCGCAAGTAGGCTCAGACATCGTGCTTCCCTGTGACGTCAGTGACGAGACTTCGATCGACGCGCTGTTTTCCGAGCTGGAAACCCGCTGGGGCAAGATGGATTTCATCGTTCATGCCATTGGTTTTTCAGATAAAAATGAGCTTCGCGGGCGGTATGTCGACACCTCTCGGCAGAACTTTCTGACCTCAATGGATATTTCGGTCTATTCCTTTACCTCGGTCGTCAAACGGGCGGCTGCGATGATGCCCGATGGCGGGTCATGTTTGACCATGACCTACTATGGTGCAGAGAAAGTTATGCCCCATTACAATGTGATGGGCGTCGCCAAGGCAGCCCTTGAGGCATCGGTGCGTTACCTCGCGGAAGATCTCGGCAAGGACGGCATCCGCGTGAACGCTATTTCAGCGGGAACCATCAAAACCTTGGCCGCCTCAGGCATCGGCGACTTCCGGCTCATCATGAAATGGAACGAATACAATGCGCCGCTGCGCCGCACAGTGTCCCAAGATGAGGTCGGCAATTCCGCTCTGTATCTATTGTCAGACATGGGCAGCGCTGTCACAGGCGAAGTGCACCACGTCGACAGCGGGTATCACGTTGTGGGCATGAAGGCGGTCGATGCGCCGGATGTGACGAAAGAATAGACCATGACCTTCGCCGCGCTTTTTGCGATCTGGGTATTGCACCTGTTTGCCGCCGTAAGCCCCGGCCCTGCTGTGGTCATGGCAGCACGCACTGGCATCTTGGAGGGCATGAGAACCGGCGCGTGGCTCGCCGCAGGGATCGGTGTCGGTGGTGTCATATGGGCGGCTGCGGCTTTGTTCGGTCTGGCGCTGGTGTTTGAAGCCGCACCAATGCTGCTGATCTCGCTCAAAGTTCTTGGTGGGGTCTACCTCATTTGGATGGGGTGGAAGCTATGGGCGCATGCCTCGCTGCCCGTGGATACCAAAAGCGCTGACGCTCTCCCGCAATCAGCGCTCTCGGCGTTTCGCTTGGGCGTCGTCACACAGCTGATCAACCCAAAACCTGCTATCCTGTTCAGTGCCATTTTTATCGGCACGGTCCCCCCCGGCGCGGGCTGGCCTGTGTTTGCAATCATTCTTATCCTCGTGTTCCTGAACGAGACGTTGTGGAATATCGCTGTCGTGCGGATATTCTCGCTCGACCGCACCAGAAACGCCTACGTCGGCCTCAAGACATCACTCGACCGCTTGTTTGGCGGGTTGTTGGCCCTTCTTGGGCTCAAACTGGCTGCCACATAGTAAAGGACCGCCTCTATGACCGATACCCGCCTGCCCCATGAAAAAGGCTTCCACATCTCGTGGGATCAAATTCACCGCGACAGCCGTGCGCTGGCGTGGCGGCTCGACGGGCATGGCCCCAATGATGGCGCGTGGAAGGCCATCGTCGCAATCACCCGTGGCGGCATGGCTCCTGCGATGATCATCGCCCGTGAGCTGGATGTGCGCACCGTCGATACCATCTCGATCAAGAGCTATGACCATCAGGCCCAATCCGAGGCCAAGGTGCTCAAAACCCCCGACCCTGAAATGATGGGCGACGGGACCGGCATTCTGATCATCGACGATTTGGTCGACAGCGGCAAAACCCTTGAGGTCGTCCGCAAGATGTTCCCCAAAGCGCATTGCGCCACGGTCTATGCCAAACCCAAGGGCCGCCCGATGGTCGAGACCTTTATCACCGAGGTCAGCCAAGACACGTGGATCTTTTTCCCGTGGGACATGGCGTTACAATACGTCGAGCCTTATCGCGGGACCGATTGATGAGCACGCCGCGCACCGCCACCACGTTCTTTCCGCCCGTGGCCGAGGCGCGGCGATGGGCCAACGGGGTCACATTCCCCGCAGATCGCCCCTTGATCAACGTCAGCCAAGCCGCCCCCGTAGCCCCGCCACCGCCCGAGATGTGTGCTGCCATGGCCGACATGATCGTCAACGACGCATCAACACATCTCTACGGCGACACGCTGGGCCTGCCCGCTTTGCGCACCGCCCTCGCCGCCGCTTGGTCGGCGGCCTATGGCGGCGACGTTGCGGCCCACAACATCGCCATCACCTCGGGCTGTAACCAAGCCTATGCGGCCAGCCTCGCCACGCTCTGTGCCGAGGGCGACGAGGTGATCCTGCCCGTGCCTTACTACTTTAACCACCGCATGTGGAACGACATGGCGGGGATCAAAACGGTGCCACTAAAAACAGGCGCAGACCTGCTGCCCAGCGTCGATGCCGCAGCAGCCCTGATCACAGATCGCACCCGCGCGATTGTGCTCGTCAGCCCCAACAACCCCTCGGGCGTGGAATACCCCGGCAGCCTGATCGCCGATTTCTTGGCGTTGGCGCGCACTCACAGCCTCGCGCTGATCATCGACGAGACCTACCGCGATTTCCATGCCGACCTCGGCCCACCGCATGATCTATTGCGCGACACCAACTGGGACGACACGCTGATCCAGCTCTACTCGTTCTCCAAGGCCTACCGCTTGACAGGCCACCGCGTCGGCGCAGTCGTCGCCTGCAAATCCCGTGTGGAGGAAATCGAAAAGTTCCTAGACACAGTCACCATCTGCCCCAACCAGTTGGGACAACGCGCCGCCCTCTGGGGGCTGGAGAATTTGGGGGATTGGCTGGCGGGGGAACGGCTTGAGATCCTCGACAGACGCGCGGCGATCACTGACAATTTCCCGACGCTGGCGGCCAAAGGCTGGCAGTTGCTCGGCTGTGGCGCCTATTTCGCCTATGTCGAACACCCTTATGCTATGCGCTCGGACGATGTGGCAAGGGCATTGGTGACGGCCTGCGGCGTGCTCACCCTACCCGGCACCATGTTCATGCCGGACGATATGCCCCAAGGCGGGCGACACTTGCGGATTGCTTTTGCCAATATTGACCGCGCGGGCATAAAATCACTCTTCGACAGGCTGGCATCGACGGACTTGTGACCCGCCGCCCCTTGCGCGACGGGCACCCTGCCCATATTGCTAGCGCGAAGGTAAGTTTGTGGCGCGGGGAGCGGACATATGGCCAAGAAAACTGGCAAGCAAATCGGCGTCTGGATCATCTTTGGATTGCTATTCGTGGGCCTGATCGGATTTGGCTCTGCGGGGCTGAACGGCGGGCTGCGCAGCTTGGGCAAGGTGGGCGACAAAGAGATCATGGTCTCGGATTACGCCAATGCACTCAACGGACAACTGAACCAGTTTTCACAGCAAATGGGCCAGAACCTGTCCTTCATTCAAGCCCAATCCTTTGGTCTGCCAC
>CALHAP010000103.1 GCA_937931795.1 uncultured Paracoccaceae bacterium | reverse complement strand
GTCTGAAAGCCCACAATATTGAACAATGTCCCCAATGCATTGTCGCGACGCAATTGCACGACGGCATAGGCCTTGTTCTGTGGGTCATGCGCATTGGTCAGGCCGACAGGTTTCATCGGGCCAAACCGCAAGGTCTCGCGTCCGCGTTCGGCCATCACCTCAATTGGCAGGCAGCCATCGAAATAGCCCGCCGTTTCGCCCTCTTTGAACTCGGTCTTATCGGCGGCCAAGAGCGCGTCGATGAAGGCCTCGTATTGGTCCTTGGTCATCGGGCAATTCAGGTATGCCGTGCGCTCGGCTTCGGTGTCGCCCTTATCGTAGCGCGATTGCATCCAAGCGATGTCCATATTGATGCTATCGGCATAGACGATGGGGGCAATGGCATCGAAAAAGGCGAGCGCGTCTTTGCCGGTCTCGGCGGCAATCGCCTCCGCTAAGGCGCCTGATGTCAGCGGGCCGGTGGCGATTATCCAATGACCGTCGGTGGGAAGTGATATGATCTCGTCATAGCTGATGTTGATCAGGGGATGCGCTTTCAACGCCTCGGTCACGCTTTCCGCAAACGGGTCGCGATCCACGGCCAAGGCGCCGCCCGCAGGCAGGCGATGTTTGCGCGCATGCTCCATGATCAAACCGCCCGCGGCCTGCATTTCCCAATGCAGCAGACCAACGGCGTTTTGCTCGCTGTCATCCGAGCGAAACGAGTTAGAGCAGACCATTTCTGCCAGATTGCCAGTGCGATGCGCGAATGTCCCCACCTTGGGTCGCATTTCGTGGATGGTCACGGAAATGCCCGCATTCGCCGCCTGCCAGGCTGCGTCGGACCCGGCCATACCGCCGCCGATGATGTTCAATGTTTGTGTCATACCGAGCGGTGTAAAAGGGGTTCGCGCGAATGGAAAGACCTACGTCGTCGCATCCACGCGACCGGACGGTCAGATACCCGGCACCACAGATGCAAAAAACCCGCGTCGGTCAAAAGTTGTCCCACCATCACGGCCAAATTCAATCTCGGCACCGAGGCCGATAAAGCTGCTGTCCACGGACCCCACATCCAGCGTGCCGACCTCACCATAAAGCGTGACACCGTTGAAAAACGAATATTCCGCACCGACGCTTAGCCGTGAAATATCGTCGGTGCTTTGGCTGGCCCGCCCCAGATCACCGATGACCGCGATTTGGTCGTCAACAAAATAGCTTCCCGACAGACTGAAAACGGACGTCTCATTCTCGCCGTCATATTCGGCCAAATAGCCTTCCACCGCGAAATCAATGGCTTCATACCGCGCCTCTAGGCCAGTGAAACCGATGGACCGGTTTTCAAGCTCTTCGCGGCCACTGAATACACCCAGAGAAGTAGTGGCATTTACGTGATAAATCGCATGCAGCGCATAGGACGATGCCGTGGCGTCGAACACATCGAAATCATATGCGGCAAATTCGCCCGCGATGCTGATGTTGCGATTGACCGCATATTCCAACGCGCCTGCGTAGTTGATCGCCCCGAGACTTTCTCCTTCTGAAAACGAATAGATGTCGATGTTCAGTTCACCACCAGTGAAGGCCTGCGCATTTGCGATGCTACCGAGGCAGGTGAAAATCCCGGCAGAAAGTATGATATATCTCATGGTTTTCGCCTCATCTTGCTCGCGTATGGGGCTTTTGCCCTCTTTTATTCTCGACCTTTCGGAACCGCATCAGCCCATAGGATAGGAGGTTACGCCTCGTCCTGAGCTTCGTCACTGTCGTCATCTGCCTCTGCAATCCAAGCGACCGACGCCACTTCCTCGCCTTTTCCTGTGTTAAACACCTTCACGCCGCCCGCACTGCGCGACCGGAACGAAATGCCATCGACGGGCACTCGGATCGACTGGCCGGTTGATGTCACCAACATGATCTGATCGCCCATATCTACAGGGAACGACGCCACAAGCGCGCCGCCGCGCATCGCCTTGTCCATGGCCGTCACCCCCATGCCGCCACGCCCGCGCACGGGGTAATCGTGGCTGGACGACAGCTTGCCATTGCCGTTGGCGGTGATGGTCAGGATCAGGTTTTCGGCGGCGGACATCTCAGCGTAGCGCTCTTGGCTTATGTTGCCTGCGGGCACGTCTTCGTCCTCGGTTTCCGCATCATCCGCGAGACCCGCCATTGCGCGGCGCATTTTGAGGTAGGCGGCGCGTTCGTCAGCTTCCGCTTCAAAGTGGCGAATGACGGACATCGACACGACGCGGTCTTCACCGCTGAGCTTGATACCCCGCACACCAACAGAGGCGCGGCTGTTGAACACACGCACGTCCGTCGACGGGAAGCGGATCGCGCGACCGGAATTGGTCACCAGCATCACGTCGTCATCGGGGCTACAGATGCGGGCATTGATCAGCTCGACACCTTCGTTCTCGCCTTCAAACTTCATCGCGATCTTGCCGTTGCGCATGACATTTGTGAAATCGCTCAAAGCGTTACGGCGCACAGTTCCAGCAGAAGTGGCAAAGACGATTTGCAGGTCGTCCCATTCTTCATCCGGACGATCCACGGGCATAATCGCCGCGATTGAGACGCCGGTCGGGATCGGCAGGATGTTGACGATTGCCTTGCCCTTGGCCGTACGCGAACCCTGCGGCAGCCTCCAGCATTTAAGTTTATACACCATGCCTTCGGTCGTGAAGAACAAGAGCTGCGTGTGCGTGTTGGCGACAAACAGGGTGGTGACGATGTCTTCTTCTTTGGTCTGCATCGACGACAGACCTTTGCCGCCGCGACGTTGCGCGCGAAAATCGACCAGAGGCGTACGTTTGATATAGCCGCCGGAGGTGACGGTCACGACCATATCTTCTTTCTCGATAAGGTCTTCGTCCTCCATATCGGCGGCCCATTCGACGATCTCGGTGCGGCGCGGGACGGCGAATTGTTCGCGAACCTCGGATAGCTCGTCGCGGATGATCTGCATGATCCGCTCGCGCGAGCCGAGAATATCGAGGTATTCTTTGATCTTAGCCGCGAGGTCTTGCAGCTCGTCGGTGACTTCTTTCACACCGATTTGTGTCAGGCGTTGTAGGCGTAAATCAAGGATCGCGCGCGCCTGAACCTCGGACAGATTATAGGTGCCATCCTCATTCGCGGTATGGGTCGGGTCATCAATCAGCGCGATATATTCGAGGATATCCTGCGCGGGCCAAGGTCGTGTCATCAGCTTGTGCCGCGCCTCTGCCGCATCTGCGGATTGGCGGATCGTGCGCACGACTTCGTCCACGTTTGATACGGCGACAGCCAATCCACACAGGATATGACTGCGCTCACGCGCTTTTCGCAACTCATAGGCGGTACGGCGCGCCACGACATCTTCGCGGAAGTCGATGAAGTTGGTCAGAAACGAACGCAATGTCAGCTGCTCGGGACGACCGCCGTTGAGCGCCAGCATGTTGCAGCCGAAATAGGTCTGCATCGGGGTAAAGCGGAACAATTGGTTGAGGACGACCTCAGCCGTCGCATCGCGTTTCAGCTCGACCACGACGCGCACACCATTGCGATCGCTCTCGTCTTGGACGTGGGCGATGCCTTCGATGCGTTTGTCGCGTGCAGCCTCGGCGATTTTGTCGATCATCGACGCCTTGTTCACCTGATAGGGGATCTCGTCGACGACAATGGCGTAGCGGTCTTTGCGGATTTCTTCGATGTGGGTTTTGGAGCGGATCACGACCGAGCCGCGCCCTTCGAGATACGCCTTTCGCGCGCCGGAACGGCCCAACATGATCCCGCCAGTTGGGAAATCGGGACCGGGCACGTAGTCGATCAAATCCTCGGACGACAGATCGGGGTTGTCGGTAAGCGCCAACGTCGCGTCGATCACTTCGCCCAAGTTATGCGGCGGGATGTTCGTGGCCATACCGACCGCGATCCCGCCCGCGCCATTGACCAGCATGTTGGGGAAACGCGCGGGTAGAACCGTCGGCTCTTTTTGTTTGCCGTCGTAATTGTCCTGGAAATCAACGGTGTCCTTGCCGATGTCCGACAACAAAAACGCGGCAGGCTTGTCCATGCGGACTTCGGTATAGCGCATCGCCGCCGGATTATCGCCGTCCATCGAGCCGAAGTTGCCCTGACCATCGAGCAGCGGCAGCGACATCGAGAAATCCTGCGCCATCCGCACCAGCGCATCGTAAATCGCGCTATCTCCATGCGGGTGGTATTGGCCCATAACATCGCCGACGGGGCGGGCTGATTTACGGTAGCTCTTGTCGTGGGTGTTGCCCGTTTCGTGCATCGCGAACAGGATGCGGCGGTGGACGGGTTTCAGACCATCGCGCAGATCGGGGATCGCGCGACTGACGATCACGGACATAGCGTAATCGAGATAGCTGGTCTTCATCTCTTGGGTGATCGAGATGCTGGGGCCGTCGTAGGCCGGACGCTCGGGGCGTGCTTCTGGCAAATCGTCGGGTGTGTCTGGGGTGTCCGGTGTATCGCTCACGTAGGCCGCCTGTTCTAACGCAGATGCTATATCTTGTTAGCAATTCCTATATCAGACGCGAGGGATGGGGTGCAATCATTTGGCGCACCTTGGGTATCTTATTTTGTGCGACGTGCGGCGGTCATGCCCGCGCTGAAGGCATCCATCAGTTCGCCCACCGTTACAGGTTTCGCGGTTTCGTCGTCAGTGGTAGCGGGAGCCGTCGAATGACGCGCCAAGAAAAACAGGATCAGGCTGATGGCAAAGGACACAACGGCAAAGAACAGGATCGTTCCGATCGTGCCCCAAACCTCTTGCAACGCGATGAAGCCTGCCGTCGAAAACAACGCGATGCCTGTGAGCCCAAAGATAACGCCGGCAATCGTCAGCATTGTTTTGCGCAGCGTCTTATGCAGGCGTGCTTCGGCCCGGTTGAGCAATGCGTTCATCACTTGCGTCCGGTAATTAGGCCGATCAGAAACCCGACACCCATAGCGACGGCCAGAGCATTGGCGGGTTTGTCACGGACCAGTTCTAGGGCTTGATCAAGACCATCTTCAGCGCGTGCGGCGTATTTTTCGCCAGTCTTGGCCGCCTGTGCGGCCAGATCAGCCGCGCTGTCAGCCACGTCTTGGACTTTGGTGGCGCCTATATCCTTGACCAGCTTGGTAAGCTCAGCGAGCTCTGACTGCAGCGCGGAGATTTGGTCTGTCACATCGTCGGTGTCGTTCGATTTCGATTTCGCAGCGGCCATGGTGATCTCCCGGTATGTAGGAGAAAGCATAACGTGTTGGACGCAAAGATCAAATCAGCACTACCCTGCCGCATTTGACCGCATCAGCATCCCGAACAGATCACGCGGATCATCAGGATCGGCAATCATATCGAGATTTTGCAAAAACCCGGTTTCCTGTGCCTTGGCATGGATATACCGCAGCGCGGAGAAATCCTCGATGGCAAAGCCGACGCTGTCGAACAGGGTGATCTGTGACGCATCACGACGCCCTTTGGATTGCCCGGTCATCACTTGCCACAGCTCTGTCACCGGATGATCGGCGTCGAGCTGTTGAATTTCGCCCTCAACGCGCGTTTGGGGCGGGTATTCGACGAATATGTCGGCGCGCAGCAGGATATCGCGGTGCAGCTCTGTCTTGCCGGGGCAATCGCCGCCGACGGCATTGATGTGAACACCGGGGCCGACCATGTTATCGGTCAGGATCGTCGCGAGCTGTTTGTCGGCGGTGCAGGTGGTGATGATTTGTGCGCCTTCCATGGCTTGTTCGGGCGAGGCGCAGGGTGTGACGGTCAAGCCGGATCCCGCAAGATTGCGTGTGGCTTTCTGCGTGGCTGCCGCATCAACGTCCGATAAGCGCACCTCGGTGATGCCGCAAATCTCGGCAAAGGCGTGGCATTGAAATTCGGATTGTGCGCCGTTGCCGATCACGCCCATCACGCGCGGGTTCGCGGGTGCGAGATGTTTTGCGGCCAGTGCCGACATGGCTGCGGTGCGCAGGGCCGTCAGGATCGTCATCTCGGACAGCAACACAGGATATCCCGATTTCACTTCCGCAAGCAGGCCGAACGCCGTGACGGTTTGCAAGCCCAACGCCATATTGGCGGGGTGGCCGTTCACATATTTGAACCCGTACAGTTCGCCGTCGGACGTGGGCATCAGCTCGATGACGCCAACATCGGAATGGGACGCCACGCGTGGGGTTTTGTCGAATTGCTCCCAGCGTTTGAAATCCTCTTCGATGGTATCCGCAATTTCGCGTAACACCCGACGCAAACCAATGTGATGCACCAGTTTCATCATGTTTTCGACGCTGACGAAGGGCACATAGGCCAGTTCTGATGGTTTGAGGCTCATTTTATGTGTACCTATGCGTTGGTCGGTCAAAGACGCTGCGCCCCATGAGCGAGGCGGCAAGTTCAACCATAAGAGACGCAGTGCGCCCGCGTTCGTCCAAAAACGGGTTTAGCTCAACCAGATCGAGCGAACAGACACAGCCTGCGTCATGCAACATTTCCATCACCAGATGCGCCTCGCGCACCGTCGCGCCCCCCGGCACGGTCGTGCCCACAGCGGGGGCAACGGCTGGATCGAGAAAATCAACATCGAGCGAGACATGCAAAATACCGCCCGCCGCATTGACCCGGTCGAGGAACGCAGAGAGCGGTTTGACGATGCCGTCTTCGTCGATGGCGCGCATATCCACGAGCTGCATGTCAGTGCCATCAAGGGCTGCGCGCTCTGCACCGTCCACGGATCGCAACCCGATCATGCAGATATTTTCGGGCGGCACGGGCGCAGGGACCGCGGGGAAAGGCGCAAAACCATCGCGCCCGGTGAAATAGCCCACGGGCGTGCCATGTATATTGCCCGACGTGGTGCTGTCGAGCGTGTGGTAATCCGTATGCGCATCGAGCCAGAGCACGAACAGCGGTTTTTCAATCGTCGCGGCATGGGCTGCCATTCCGGCCACCGTGCCCGCAGCCAGCGCATGATCGCCGCCTAGGAAAATGGGCATCCCACGGGGGGCGGCTTCCATCGCGGCATGGCTCAGCGCCGTGGTCCAGGCGACGTTTTCCGCGAGCTTATAGAGCGCGTCGTTTTTATGTGTGGCGTCGGGCAAAGCGCCCAAAGTTACATTACCCAAATCTTCGACATGGTGGCCGAGCTCGGTCAGTGCGTCTGACAGTCCCGCTGTACGGTAAGCGTCGGGGCCCATGATGCAACCCCGCGACCGCTTGCCGCAATCAACGGGCGCGCCCACAAGAATGATATCTGTTTTATCCATATCGCTACTCTTTGCTCTTTGCGGGCATAAGGAAAGACCGGGTTAGGTTTTACGGGCGGCAAGGATCCACAAAGCGGCCAACACCAGTGAAAACAGCGCGTTCCACGACGCCATCGACAGTGTTAGAAACTGCCACGCCACTTCGTCACACATCACGATGCCCGGCGCGTCAAACGACAGTAAATCTTCACCATCTAGGCCGCCCAGTCCACCGCCCGTACAACTGGTCGGGCCTTCCCACCAATCACGCTCCACGCCAGTGTGGTAGAGGCCGATGCTTGCGGTGGCCGCTGCAGCAGCCGCGCCAAGCCACGCCACCAAACGGTTTGGTAGCAGTTTGAGCGCGACAATCCCGATCAAAATCGCCACCGCATGTGGCCACCTTTGCCACAGACACATCTTACACGGCGCATAGCCTAACATCTGAAAGACAAACGCCCCGCCGAGCAGCACGGCAGAACCGCCAGCCGCAAGGAGTATAAAGTGCGCGCGGGTCACAGGAATTTCACGGCGTAGAACCCGCCGATCAAAACCACGCAAAACGCGATGAACACCAAACCGAGGCGGCGTTCGATAAAGTCGCGGATCGGTTCGCCAAATTTCCAAAGCAGCGTCGCCACGATAAAGAACCGCAACGCCCGCGCGATGATGGACGTGATGATAAATGTCGCAATCGGCATCGCCGTCCAACCCGACATGATCGTGATGACTTTATACGGGAACGGCGTGATGCCTGCGACGAGAACGGCCCAGAAGCCTACGTCATTAAAGCGCGTGCTGAATTCGGCCATGCTGTCTGACTTGCCCAAGGATTCGAGGATCGGTTGACCGACACTCTCAAACGCAAACGCCCCGATGGCGTAACCCAACATGCCCCCCGCAACAGAAGACACCGTGGCCACACCCGCAATCAAAAACGCACGGCGCGGCGTCGCGAGGATCATTGGGATCATTAGCAAATCTGGTGGGATCGGAAAGAACGACGATTCTATAAACGCGACAGCGGCAAGCGCCCAAAGCGCATAGGGCGACGTGGCAAGGCTGATGGTCCAATCATAGAGGCGTTTTAGCATGATACTTAGTGCTTTCGGTCATTTCCACCCATAGGCCACGCGGTCTCTTTATGGTCAACCGGCATTGGGTATATAGTTGTGTAATAGTGTACGGGGGATTTGAGACGATGAAATGGCGTGGACGGCGAGGAAGCCAAAATGTGCAAGACAGACGCGGACAACGCGGCGGGCTGCGAATGCCACGTCGCGGTGGAGGCACCCCACGGATGGGACGCAGTGCGGGTCGGTCAGGTGGTGTTGGGCTGTTTGGCCTAATCGCAGTGGTTTTGATCAGTATGGTATTCGGTGTTGATCTGTCGTCTATGTTAGGCGGCAGCAGCAATGACAGCGGCGGTGTTTTACTTGGCGGTGGTGACCCCCAAGAGATGACGCAGGCCGATGTGGATCGCGGCCAATTCGTCTCCGTGGTGCTGGCCGACACGGAAGAGGTATGGGCAGATCTCCTGCCGGAACAAACCGGCCAGCAATATACACCGGCGACTTTAGTGCTGTTTACGGGCGCCACGCAATCGCAATGCGGTGGCGCCAGTGCGGCGACCGGACCGTTTTACTGCCCACCTGAGAACGCGATCTACCTCGACACAGATTTTTTCGTGACACTAGAGCGGCGTATGGGGGCGGGGGGTGATTTTGCAGGGGCCTATGTCGTGGCACACGAGGTCGCGCATCATATTCAAAACGAGCTGGGTATATTGTCACAAGCCAACCGGGAACGCTCCCGGTCGGCGGAAAGTCGGTCAAACCAGATATCGGTGATGATCGAATTGCAGGCGGATTGCTTCGCAGGGGTCTGGGCGCGTGTTGCGGATGCGCGATTTAACATTCTGGAACGCGGCGATATCGCGGAAGCAATGAACGCGGCCGCCCAGATCGGGGATGACACGCTGCAACGCAATGCTGGCCAACGTGTCAGGCCCGACAGCTTTACCCACGGCACATCTGAGCAGCGGCAAACATGGTTCTCGCGCGGCTTTGAAAGCGGGGATATGACGCAATGCGACACCTTTGGAGCGCCACGTCTATAAACAGCAAATCAGGTTGTTGACGCGCCCGTGCGGCGGGGTTAGACCCGCCGCACTGGTCCGGCCGGTATGGCGGAATTGGTAGA
>CALHAP010000102.1 GCA_937931795.1 uncultured Paracoccaceae bacterium | reverse complement strand
GCTGCTGAAAGTCGCAGGCAAAGGCGATCACCGCATTGAAGCAATCCGCTTGGCGGATATTTTCCGCGCCAATGTGGTCGATAGCACGTTGGAATCATTTGTGTTTGAGATCACCGGCACGTCTGAGAAAATCGACGCCTTCGCGGAACTGATGCGCCCTTTGGGCCTATTGGAAGTGGCCCGCACGGGCATTGCGGCCTTGTCTCGTGGTGACGTGACACAGGTCTAGCACCCAGACACCGCTGCCCGCTTGGGGTCGTGCAGCGGTGTCCTTCTTGCGGCCCCATAACTTGGGACCACATCTCGGGGAGGAGAACGGCGCAATCCGTGAGTGATCCTACGCCGATGTCGTTGAGGTGGTGTTAGCTCTCGGCAGGCACGATCAGGCCCGCGTCCACCGCAACAGCGGCCTCTGCCGTGTCGATCAACCCATCGCCTGACGTGTCCATGGTGGTAAACAGATCATCGGTCAGTTCGGGAAAGCCCACCTGCAATTCAGGAAAGCTCCACATGCCATCGCCATTGCTGTCGAGCGATGCATCCAGCTCTACCGCGCTGCTCGCAGTGGCCAGCACCCCAAACGTCACAGCCGCACCCAGTGTCTTGCTCAGATAGGACATACGCATTTTTTCAAATCCTTTTTTAGGTTTGTTGATGAAGAACAGCGCCTTCAAACATGAGGGTATGCGGGCCGCCGTCACTAACGAAACCAGCCCGATCCGATCTGTGCGTTTTGTGCAAATCTTGGCGCAAGGGGCGCAGATCAAGGGGCGCAAAGGCGCTGAGCCAAGGCCGTGTTTCGCCACCCGGCAAAGACCGGCGCAGGGTGTTGTGCGAAACCGGCAGCATGCTGCGCGAAAATCTGTGGCCCAAACAGGCGTCAAGCGCTGGACCGCTGCCGCGTTTGCTGGTTGTATCTGTCGAGACTAAAAGGACAGACCAATGACCCCGCGCAAGATCATCATCGACACTGACCCCGGCCAAGACGACGCCGTCGCCATTCTACTGGCCCTCGCGTCGCCCGACGAGATCGAGGTTTTGGGGATCACGGCCGTCGCGGGCAATGTGCCCCTGCCCCTGACCCAGAAAAATGCGCGGATTGTGTGTGAGCTGGCAGGCCGCCCTGACATCAAAGTCTTTGCCGGATGCGACGCGCCACTGTCACACCCATTGGTCACTGCCGAACACGTACACGGCAAAACCGGGCTCGACGGCCCCCCCATGACCGACCCTACAATGCCGCTACAGGATCAAAACGGCGTTGATTTCATAGTCGAAACGCTGCGGGCTGAGGTGTCCGGCACCGTGACGCTCTGCCCGCTTGGGCCGCTGACAAATATCGCGACAGCCTTGCAAAGGGCCCCAGACATTGCTGAGCGCGTGCAAGAGATCATCCTGATGGGGGGCGCCTATTTCGAGGTGGGAAACATCACCCCCACCGCAGAGTTCAATATATATGTCGATCCAGAAGCCGCTGATATCGTGATGAAATCGGGAATTAAAATCACGTTTCTTCCGCTGGATGTCACGCATAAAGCACTGACAACGCAGCCCCGCGTCGACGCCTTTCGCGCGCTGGGTAACACGGTGGGCGAAATGGTCGCGGCCTGGACTGGCTTTTTTGAGCGGTTCGACAAAGAGAAATACGGCAGTGCGGGCGCACCGCTTCATGATCCTTGCGTGATCGCTTATCTGATGTGGCCCGAGATATTTCAGGGTCGGCACATCAATGTCGAAATCGCCCTGTCCGACCCGTTGACGCTGGGGATGACAGTAGCCGATTGGTGGCGTGTCACAGACAGGCCTGCCAACGCCACCTTTATTCGCGACATGGATGACGAGGCGTTTTATACGCGTCTGACGGACCGGTTGGCGCGGTTCTAATTCGCCAGCATCCATTCGCCATCTGGCCAGAATGCGTGAAACGCAAAGGCAAACATCACGTCATGCGCCAGATCGCGCCCCTGCGCATCGCGCACCCGCACATTGCCCACGTCGCGCCCCGCGCCAATACGCGCAGTATCAAGCGCCGAGGCTTGGCCTGCGGTCCATTCGAGCACAACGCCTGCCTCTGACACGCGCCCTTCCTCGGCCAGACGGGTCATTGGCCATGCGCGATCACCCACACGGACCACCCGGACAAGGGCGGGGATATCATGCGGCGGCTCTTCACCATCATAGAGGAACGGGCGACGCGCGCTGTCATATTGCACGTAGGGGTTCGCGCCATAATCCCGCGAATAGCCCGGCTCAGCCATCACCAGACCGTCGGGGTTGCGCGCCGCGAAGACCTCCCAGCTTTCCATCCAACTGGGCAGCGTGTCGAGTTCCACCCCCGTCAGCTCGCCCACGATCCCCTCGCCAACGGCCTGCTGCCACCAGCTCTCGGTTTCACGGTCATACATGATCATATCCGAATTGCGCAGCTTGCCCGACACGCCAAAGCTGAGAACACCCGCCTCTGTCCGCCTGTCAAAAGTGATCCCCGAATTACACAGCGGGCAAAAAGTGACGGCCACCGGCACATCGCCGACCGTGTCGTTCACGATCTCATGCCACATCAAGTAGCGGACCGGATAGGCGCGCGGTACTTCGCCCTCGATCTCAACCGTGATGACGGGTTCGCGTGGCTCTAGCTGCGTCTCTTGCGCCACGGAATGAAATCCGGGGGTGTCAATCGCAGGTATTCCATCCTTGGGCGGGCCGCCGGACAACACCTCGGTCCAATCGTCGACGCTGGTCGTCTCAAAGTCGGTCACTGGCCATTCAAAGACCCAAAACTCAGGGTCGGCCTTGGCCGGCGTAACGAAGGCAAGGGCCGCGATGATCAAGGCAAATTTCATGAGATCTCCTCCACGCAAGAACTCTGCACATTGCCGCGCCCCAAGAAAAGCACGTGTCGCTTAAATGTGATACAAGGTGAGCATCCCTGCACCACAACCCAAAGTGGCAAACTATCACCACAATTCGTTGCGACGCGTAGGTCCGCAGCCTTGAGAGAGAATAGCGCCATGCCCAGAATATTACGCATTTTGCCACTCCTTTTCATCCTGACTGCCCAACCCGCCATTGCAGAGATTGATGTCTCAATCGAACAGAAAGAATACCTCGTATCCGGCAATAGCATCGGCGCAGTGCGCGCGGAACTCGCGGCAAAAGGGCCCAACGGGTTTTGGGGGTTAGCGGAATGGTACGTGCAGTGGGACGGGGATTGCAACGTATCGCTGACCGCGACGATCACGATGCCCCGCCTGTTCAGACCCGAACAGCTCAGCACCCGCGAACGCGCCATTGTTGATCGGATGATCGCGCTTTTACAACAGCATGAGGACAATCATGTCGAATTTGGGCGCGTGGCGGCGAACGAGATTTACGCCGCCAATTGCGTCGGAGCCTATGACATTTTAAACCGCCAAATAGACGCCAACAATGCCTATGACGTCACGACCAATCATGGTCAGCGCGAAGGTATATTTCTACCCTAACGCCCCGAGTAAATCTGCGCCCTATGCTGTTTCAGCACGGGGCGCAGATCGCTTTACTCCTGAACGCGCACTGCATTCATCACATCAGGCGCACCAATGACTGATCCGTTTGGCCCGTCGCCGCGCTTGATCGCGTCCAGCACGTCTAGACCTTCGGTCACTTCACCGACGATGGTGTATTGGCCGTCAAGGAAAGTGCCCGCATCAAACATGATGAAGAACTGGCTGTTGGCCGAGTTTGGGTTTTGCGAACGGGCCATCCCGACGACACCGCGTTGAAACGACAGCTCGTTCGAGAACTCTGCGTTCACGTTGGGTCGGTCTGACCCACCTGTGCCTGCACGCGACAGGTCCGCATCCGCACGACCAAACTGCACGTCACCTGTTTGCGCCATGAAGCCGTCAATCACCCGGTGAAACACCACGCCGTCATACAGCCCCTCTTCGGCAAGTGCTGTGATCTGCTCGACGTGGTTTGGCGCCACGTCCTCGAACAGATCAATCACGATGGTGCCATTGGCCTCGCCCGCGACGTCAATCTCGAGACCCACCGCAAGTGCGGGACCCGCGGCGAGCGTCAGGGCTGCTGCCAGCTTAAGCATCAGCGGCCACCACCATCTTGATCATGCGGTCAGGGCTCGCAGGTGGCTCGCCTTTGGTGATCGCATCCACGTGCTCCATGCCGGAGGTGACTTGGCCGTAAACGGTGTACTGACCGTTCAGGAAGTCGTTGTCGCTGAAGTTGATGAAGAACTGGCTATTGGCGGAATCGGGGCTGGCGGAACGTGCGGCACCGATGGACCCACGCGCATGCGGCACCTTGGAAAACTCGGCCTTTACGTTTGGCATGTCAGAGCCACCTGTGCCCGCAGCGCCGAGGTTAAAGTTGTCTTCCATGTTGCCATTGGCCACATCGCCCGTCTGCGCCATGAACCCGTCGATCACACGGTGGAACGCGACGTTGTCGTATTTGCCAGCGCGGGTCAGCTCTTTCATGCGCGCGACATGCGCAGGGGCTACCTTTGGCAGCAGCTCGATGGTCACGTCGCCGCCTTTGAGGGTCATGATGATCGTGTTTTCGGGGTCTTTGATGTCGGCCACGTGGCTCTCCTATATCTTAAGTTCCACGTAACTTATGTCGCCACTCGCGGAATGCCAATGCCCAGTGCTTGACGCAAAGGCCACACCGCGTCACGTAAGCGACACATCGCAATGAACGGAGCGCATCATGGGCTGGAAAACACTCGACGACTTTGATCTGGGCGGAAAACGGGTGCTGACGCGCATCGACATCAATGTGCCTGTCGAGGATGGCCGCGTGACCGATGCGACGCGGATCGAACGGATCGTGCCCACAGTGCAGCATATCGTGGCGCAGGGTGGCAAAGCAATCCTGATGGCCCATTTCGGTCGGCCCAAGGGCGAGGTGAAGCCAGAGCTGAGCCTTAAACAACTGGTCCCCGCGTTAGAGGCCGCCTTTGGCAAATCGGTCGCTTTCGCAGATGGACAATACGGCGCTGCGGTCGAGGCGATGAATGACAGCGATATTCTGCTGATCGAAAACGTCCGCTTCGCCCCCGGTGAGGAACAGAACGACCCGGATTTCGCGGCCCGACTCGCCTCGCTCGGGGACATCTATTGTAACGATGCCTTCTCAGCCGCCCACCGCGCCCACGCCAGCACCGAGGCGATTGCCCGTCTACTGCCATCCTGCGCGGGTCGCTTGATGGCAGAGGAATTGGGCGCACTGGAAAAGGCGCTCGGCACACCGGACCGCCCCGTGGTCGCGGTCGTCGGCGGGGCCAAGGTCTCGACAAAGCTCGACCTGCTGGGCAATCTCGTGACCAAGGTCGACACGCTGGTGATCGGCGGCGGCATGGCGAACACGTTTCTGGCGGCCCAAGGGATCAATGTCGGCAAATCGCTCTGCGAACATGATCTAGCGGACACTGCGCGCGAGATCATGGACAAAGCGACCAAGGCAGGCTGCGACATCCTGCTGCCCGCTGACATCGTCGTCGCGCGTGAGTTTAAGGCCGGTGCGGCCAGCGAAGTGGTGGTCGCAACCGCTTGCCCCGACGACGCGATGATCCTCGATGCAGGCCCGCAAAGCGTCGCGCGGATTGAAGGCGCGCTAAAGGCCGCGAAAACACTGGTCTGGAATGGCCCGCTCGGTGCGTTCGAAATCGCACCCTTTGACGCTGCCACCAATGCCGCAGCCCAAGCCGCCGCCAAACTGTCACGTGACGGCGCGCTGGTCTCGGTCGCAGGTGGCGGGGACACGGTCGCGGCGCTAAACCAAGCGGGGGCTGCGGATGACTTCACTTATATCTCGACCGCAGGCGGGGCGTTTTTGGAGTGGATGGAGGGAAAAACATTGCCCGGTGTCGCGGCACTGGTTGGCTAAAACACGATCAACAAACCGCCTCTCGACGGCAGATTAAATCTGATAACACATTGGTGGCGCTAACAGAATTGCGCCACCTTCCACCGCGACCTAGAACCTGTGCAAATGTAAATACAATTGGTGCAGAGGTTTTATATGCCAAATCAAGCTCAGATGGATCAAATTCGCGCAGGCCAAGGCTTTGTCGCAGCGCTCGATCAAAGCGGTGGCTCGACGCCCAAAGCCCTGCGGCTCTACGGTGTTGAAGAAGATGCCTACAGCAATGACGACGAGATGTTCGCGCTGATCCACGACATGCGCAGCCGCATCGTCAACGCCCCCGCCTTTACCGGCGATAAGGTCGTTGGCGCGATCCTGTTCGAGATGACCATGGACCGGACCATCGGGGCCAAGCCTGCCGCGCAAACGCTATGGGAAGATCGCAATGTGGTCCCCTTTCTCAAGGTCGACAAAGGCCTGATGGACGAGCACAATGGCGTGCAGATCATGAAACCCATCGACGGCTTGGACGCGCTTTTGGGGCGGGCCAAGCAATCCGGGATTTTCGGCACCAAGATGCGTTCGGTGATCAACGCGGCCAATGCAGACGGGATCAAAGCCATCGTAGCCCAACAGTTCGAGGTCGGCGCACAGATCGCGTCTGCAGGTCTTGTGCCGATCCTAGAGCCAGAGGTGAACATCAACGCCAGCGATAAGGCAGAGATTGAAGAGATGCTGCTGGCAGAATTGCTGGCGCATCTCGACGCATGGTCCGGCGACGTGCCTGTGATGCTGAAACTGACGCTGCCCGAAGACGCCAACCACTATCAGGCGACAGTTGATCATAAAAACGTGCTGCGCGTCGTGGCCCTGTCGGGCGGGTATGATCGCGCCGAGGCCAACAGCCGCTTGGCGCAGAACGCAGGGATTATCGCGAGCTTCAGCCGCGCGTTAACCGAAGGTCTGTCTGCCACGCAAAGCGACGAGGCATTCAACACCGCCATCGGGCAAACTATCAAAGACATTCACGCAGCCTCGGTCGCGGGCTAAGTCACTCGGCGGCGCAAAACATCTGTTTGCGCCGCCGTTTTGGGATTCCCTTTTTAACACATCTGTGACAAAGATACCGCCAAGGGCCGCGACGAGCCCCGCAGTTACAGGCGCAGTTCATGTCATCGGGCACACGACCAGCCATCAGTTCGATCCTGTTTTTCTCGGCAATGCTGTTGCTGGGACTGTATTTCCTGTTCGCCGCGATTCAGGGCGATTTTGGTGTGTTCCAACGGGCTGATATTCTCGCTGAGACCCGCCAAAAACAAGCCGAACTTGATGCGATAACGATTGAACTGGCGCGCATGGAAAATCTGACGCGCCGCCTGTCAGACGATTTTCTCGACCTTGATCTGCTTGATGAACGCGCCCGGGATATGCTGGGTGTTGTGCGACCCGACGAGATCGTGATCCGCTAAATCCCCCTGACGTGCCGACAATTGCAAGGCGGGTTTGCGCAGGTCGCATGACCCCGCGTTAAATTCACTCTTCAATCGCGGAACAAAAACGGCTATAAACTAGTTTAACGCTAAACTATCTTGCGCAACCGGGAGGAGCCGCAAACATGGCCACCAAGAAATCCACGAGCAAAGCCAAGCCAAACGTCTCTGCCGAAGAGCTGTTGGGCCATTACCGCGAAATGCTGATGATCCGGCGCTTTGAAGAAAAAGCAGGGCAACTCTACGGCATGGGTTTAATCGGCGGATTTTGTCACCTCTACATTGGCCAAGAAGCGGTTGTTGTCGGCCTTGAAGCCGCTGCAAAAGACGGCGACAAACGCGTTACATCCTACCGCGATCACGGCCACATGCTGGCCTGCGGGATGGATCCCAAGGGTGTGATGGCAGAGCTAACGGGGCGCGAAGGCGGCTACTCCGCTGGTAAAGGCGGCTCAATGCATATGTTTTCTGCCGAAAAGCACTTCTACGGCGGGCACGGCATCGTCGCGGCACAGGTCCCCATCGGCGCAGGCCTCGCGTGTTCGGACAAGTATAAAGGCAACGACAACGTCACCTTCGCCTATTTTGGCGATGGCGCTGCCAACCAAGGACAGGTCTACGAGACCTACAACATGGCCGAGCTGTGGGATCTGCCCGTCGTATTTGTGATCGAAAACAACCAATACGCCATGGGCACCTCGATGCAGCGTTCAACCAAATCACCGTCTTTGTGGGAACGTGGTGCCGCCTACGGGATCGAAGGCGAAGCGGTAGACGGTATGGACGTGCTGAAAGTCAAAGAAGCAGGCGAAAAGGCGGTCGCGCACTGCCGCGCTGGCAAAGGACCATACATCCTAGAGGTCAACACCTACCGCTACCGCGGCCATTCTATGTCGGACCCTGCGAAATACCGAACCCGCGAGGAAGTTCAGAAAATGCGCGAAGAGCGTGATCCGATCGAGGCCATCCGCCAGATGTTGCTTACCGGCAAACACGCCTCGGAAGATGATCTGAAAGCGATCGACAAAGACATCAAAGCCATCGTCAACGAGAGCGCGGAGTTTGCCAAAGACAGCCCCGAACCCGCACTCGAAGAGCTGTGGACAGACATTTACGCAACCGAACTTCCGCAGGAGGCTTGATCCATGGCAACCGAAATTCTCATGCCCGCCCTGTCGCCCACGATGGAAGAAGGCACGCTCGCCAAGTGGATGGTCAAGGAGGGCGACACAGTGTCGTCGGGTGACATCATCGCCGAGATCGAAACCGACAAAGCCACAATGGAATTTGAGGCCGTCGACGAAGGCATCATGGGCAAAATCCTGATCGCCGAAGGCACCGAAGGTGTGAAGGTCAACACCGCCATAGCGATCCTCGTCGAAGAGGGCGAAGACGCGGATGCGACCCCGACCAAGGCCAGCGCCCCCGTCCCGCAAGACAAAGCCCAATCGTCCGAGGACAGCCCCGCCGCAGATATGAAACACCCTACCCCCGCGCAGCCCAAATCCGATGCCACACCAGATTGGCCGGAGGGCACCAAGATGCGCACAGCCACGGTCCGCGAGGCGCTGAACGAGGCAATGGCCGAGGAAATGACGCGCGACGAAACCGTGTTCTTGATGGGTGAAGAGGTCGCCGAATACCAAGGTGCCTATAAGATTAGCCAAGGATTGCTGGATAAATTCGGCTCGAAACGTGTGATCGACACCCCAATCACCGAGCACGGGTTTACAGGCATCGCAGTTGGTGCGGCCTTTGGCGGTTTGCGCCCGATTGTCGAGTTCATGACCTTCAACTTTGCCATGCAGGCGATTGACCACATCATCAACTCTGCCGCGAAGACGCTCTACATGTCGGGCGGTCAGATGGGGGCACCGATGGTGTTCCGTGGGGCCAATGGTGCTGCCGCCCGTGTCGGTGCACAGCATTCTCAGGATTACGCCGCGTGGTATATGCAGGTGCCGGGCCTTAAGGTCGTGATGCCCTATTCTGCCGCCGACGCGAAGGGCCTGCTGAAAACCGCCATCCGCGACCCTAACCCGGTGATTTTCTTGGAGAATGAGATCCTATATGGCCGCTCGTTTGAGATGCCTGATGTGGATGATTTCACCATTCCTTTTGGCAAGGCCAAGATCGAACGCTCTGGCGATGACGTGACCATCGTGTCCTTTGGGATCGGGATGCAATATGCGCTCGCGGCGGCTGAAAAACTAGCCAAAGACGGCATCAACGCCGAGGTGATCAATTTGCGCACCCTGCGTCCCGTTGATCTGCCGACCGTGCTGGAAAGTGTCCGCAAAACAAATCGTTGCGTGACCGTCGAAGAAGGTTGGCCACAAGGCAGCGTCGGCTCATGGTTGGCGTCAGAGATCATGCAGCAAGCGTTCGACTACCTCGACGCTCCTGTGATCACTTGTACCGGCAAAGACGTGCCCATGCCCTATGCCGCGAACCTTGAGAAACTGGCGCTGGTGACCACCGATGAGGTGATCGAAGCGGTGAAGAAAGTGACGTACAGGTAAAGGCATGGTCGTGACGTCGAAATATCTGATTGGTCTCGGTGGCCTCGCTGCGCTTGCAGCGGGGGGCTGGATGTATGGAGTTTTTGATAAAAGCGCCCCTGAAGAAGAGCTCCAAGTATTCGAGATTGTTTGCCCCGGACCGCTATTTACATCAGAAGATTCAGCAAGCCCGTTTAGTTGGGATGATCACGACACGTGCAGAGAGGACGAGCAGCAGAGGCAGCGTTGGCGCGAGTTGTATGAAAACGCTGACGAAATTTTGCCGACTGATGATCCTGCTGAGTTGGTGGATCATCTTGTATACGGTCGCACTGCTGGCTCAGACAGTAGAGTTGCTTTTATCAAGCTGTATCGCGACCATAACAGAGATTCCGCTGCCGTGATCGCTGCCCTCGATATTCTCGAAAGCGATGAGGTTGATACTATCTTTACTGCAAATTTGGTTCAGCTCTTGCGGTTTTTGGTGCAAGTACGATGGGACTTGATGCCCGAGGATCTCCGAAGCCGGACGGCGGTGGTGATGGACGACATCGGCACCGAGGGGCCGAACGAGCTGCTTAATACGACACAAGATGCGCATGATGCAATTGACGCGATTCAATCGTCCCTAAATCAATCCTAAACTCTTCGGGAGAGACAAATATGCCCACAGAAATCCTGATGCCCGCCCTGTCCCCGACGATGGAAGAAGGCACGCTCGCCAAATGGATGGTCAAAGAGGGCGACACGGTCTCCTCCGGTGACATCATTGCCGAGATCGAAACCGACAAAGCCACGATGGAATTTGAGGCCGTCGACGAAGGCACCATCGGCAAAATCATTGTGGCCGAAGGTACCGAAGGCGTGAAGGTCAACGCAGCCATCGCCGTGCTGCTCGAAGACGGCGAGAGCGCGGACGACATTGGCGAGACTTCTGCACCGGTGGCGGCGGCTCCCGCTGAAACGAGTGACGCCCCCGCCAACGAACCGACAAACACCACACCCGCACCAAAACCCGTATCCGGAGATCGCGTGTTTGCCTCACCACTGGCGCGCCGCATCGCGGCCGACAAGGGCATTGATCTGGGCGACATCAGCGGGTCCGGACCACACGGGCGTATCGTCAAAGTCGATGTTGAAAATGCGCAACCGGGCGCTAAAACTGAGCCACCCTCTGCTTCCGCAGCACCTGCTCAAACCACAGCCATGGCCAGCGGTCCTTCGACCGACGCGGTCCTCAGGCAATACGCCGACCGTCCCTACGAAGAGGTCAGCCTCGACGGAATGCGCAAGGTTATCGCGTCGCGCCTGACCGAGGCCAAACAATCCGTGCCGCATTTCTACCTGCGCCGCGATATCCACCTCGACGCATTGATGAAATTCCGCAGCCAGTTGAACAAGCAGTTGGAACCACGCGGTATCAAACTGTCGGTCAATGATTTCATCATCAAAGCCTGCGCGCTGGCACTGCAACAAGTGCCGGATGCGAACGCTGTCTGGGCCGGTGACCGGACCTTGAAGTTCGAGAAATCAGATGTCGCCGTGGCTGTTGCCATCGAAGGCGGCCTCTTCACGCCCGTCCTGCAAGACGCTGAAATGAAGTCCCTTTCCGCGCTATCGGCAGAGATGAAAGACCTCGCAACCCGCGCCCGCGACCGCAAGCTGGCGCCGCATGAATATCAAGGCGGCAGCTTTGCGATCTCGAACCTAGGCATGTTTGGCATCGACAACTTCGACGCGATCATCAACCCACCACATGCCGCGATCCTCGCGGTTGGGGCCGGGACGAAAAAGCCGATCATCGGCGAGGATGGCGAGATCAAAGTTGGGATCGTCATGTCCACGACGCTCTCTGTCGATCACCGTGTCATCGACGGGGCGCTTGGAGCGAACTTGCTCAACGCGATCAAGGACAACCTCGAAAACCCGATGACGATGCTGGCATAAATCGACCAAGGCGGGCCTGGTAGCCCGCCTTTTTCAGTTATGGGTGCTGAGTAGCTGGTTCATCAGTAAGGACGGTTGTGAACACCCCGCGTCACCGACGATCTTTGACGGGACACCAGCGACGGT
>CALHAP010000101.1 GCA_937931795.1 uncultured Paracoccaceae bacterium | reverse complement strand
TGATCCTAGAAATTTATGGGCTAGAGCGACGAGCTCTTTGTTGAAACGCATCGGAAGGCCAAACTAATTCAAGTTCTGTCATTGGCGCGGCCTTAAACTTTGGTTTCGCAATACCTCTCAAAACACAATCACATTCCGCCGTGCTGTACCACTTTTACTATCCGCAATCGCCTCGTTGATCTGATCAAACCGCCAGCGTTTCGAGATCAGCTCGTTCAGCTTTAGTCGGTTCTGCTCGTACATATCCACCATCCACGGGATGTCTCGTTTGATGACCGCGTCGCCCATTTTCGAGCCGATCATGGCTTGCGAGGCGGCGGCAAGGTTTCCGGCCTCATAGCTCGACACGGACCCGGTGGCGGGCATGCCGACCATGATGACTTTGCCGCCTTTGGCCAGATAGTTGGGCGCCGCGTCATAGACCCCTGCGATCCCGACGGTGACCAGCACGGCGTCTGCGCCGCGTCCCATAGCCGTGATTGCGTCGTCCCAAGGGGTCTCGCCTGTGGCCAGTACTGTGTCTGTTGCCCCGAACTCGACGGCTGCTGCCAGTTTGTCCTCGGTCATATCGACCGCCACGATGCGCCGCGCGCCTGCGATCAGCGCCCCTTGGATCGCGTTCAGCCCGACGCCGCCCGCGCCGATGACCACGACGTCTTGGCCCGGTCGCAGGTTGGCCGCGTTGGTGACCGCCCCGACGCCGGTGATGACGCCGCAGGCCAGTAGCGCTGCGGCCTCGGCGGGGATGCTGTCGGGGATCGCCACGATCTGGCTGTGATCGACGACGACTTTTTGCGCAAACGCCCCGCAGGCCATGGCTTGGTGCAGTTTGCCGCCTTCGGCTGTGGTCAGGGGGCCTGCGTCGCCGTCATAGCTGGTGTCGCAGGAGGCCGGATGTCCGCCCGCGCAAGAGGCGCAGCCCCCGCAGGCGCGGATCAGCGTGACGACGACCTGCTGGCCCTCGGTGACGCCTGTGACGCCCGGCCCGATGGCGGTGACGCGCCCTGCTGCCTCGTGGCCGTAGACCGCGGGCAGTGATCCGCCCCAGATGCCGTCGGCGTAGGAGATGTCGGAGTGGCAGATCGCGACCGCGCCTAATGTGACCTCGACCTCGCCTGCCTGAGGCGCGCGCAGTTCGACCTCTTCCAGTGTGAGGGGCTCGCCAAAGGCGTGGCAAACGGCGGCGGTGATACGGCTCATGTGGCTCTCCCTAATGTCGCCCGCGAGCGTGCCGTGGCCCGCCGTGGGTCGCAAGAGGGAAACTAGACGGGGGCGCTCAAACGCGGGGTGCGGATGAAGACAAAGAAGCAGGCGATCATGATGCAGGCCGACAGCAGGAAGGGTGCGCCGGGTAGCTGCGCGCCTGTCTCAGGCGTGGCCAGCCAGAAGATTTGCGTCATGGCGAGCGGGGCAAATATCGCGGCCATCGCACGGGCCGAGGTGATGACACCCTGCAGCTCGCCTTGTTGGTCGTCTGCGGCGACGCGGCTCATGCGCCCTTGGAGCGCGGGGGTGACGACCGCGCCGAGGGCTGTGAGCGGGGTGAAGGCCAGTGCCAGCCAGCCGTTCCAGACGATGGAGAGAAAGATGAACGCCGCGAAGTTGAAACAGATGCCGTAGATGATCGTGCCCCGCTCGCCCAGATGTTTGAGGGCGATGCGGATCAGCCCACCTTGGACGACCGCGATGGCGATGCCGAAGGAGGCGAGCGAATAGCCGACCATCGAGGGTGACCAGCCGAATTGCGCTTTGGTGAAATAGGCCCAGATCGAGGGATAGGCGAAAAACGCGAATTCGTAGAGGAAAAATAGGATGAGCAGGCGCGTAACCTCGGGCAGCTCGGAGACTTTGCGGAACGCGCCGAAAGGGTTGGCGCGGCGCAGGTCCAGCGGTCGGCGGATGCGGTCGGTGACGGTTTCGGGCAGGACGAAATAGCCAAAGATCGCATTGGCCCCCGCGAGGAAGGCCGCCGCGTAGAATGGCGCGCGCGTCCCGTATTCGGCGAGGATGCCGCCGATGACCGGCCCCAAAACGAAGCCTACGCCAAAGGCCGCGCCCACGAGGCCAAAGTTCTGCGATTTCTTTTCGGGCGGCGAGATGTCGGCGATATAGGCGTTGGCGGTCGATTGCGTCGCCGCCGTGATCCCGCCCACGACGCGGGTCAAAAACAGCAGCCAAATCGTGCCTGCGACGGCCATGATCAGGTAGTCGACGCACATCACCACGAGGCTGACGAGCAGGATCGGCCTGCGCCCGTAGCGGTCCGACAGCGCGCCCAAGAGCGGGCCAAAGGTGAACTGCATGACCGCGAAAGTGGTGGCGAGGATGCCGCCCCAGAGCGCTGCGTTGCCCAATGTGCCACCTTGGATTTCGGTGATCAGGTCGGGCATGACTGGCAGGATCAATCCGATCCCCATCGCGTCGAGCACGAGGTTGATCAGGATGAAGGCGAAGGCGTTGGGGTTGGCTTGCATCGCGCGACCCTAGAGCCGTTGCGCGCCGGGGGGAAGGTGTCTAGCTGAGTAATCCCAGCGCCTGCGCGCCGCTCATGAGATCGGGGGCAATGGCGTGTCCTAACGCGCGGAAATCGGCGTCGGGGTGTTTGAGATCAGGCACCTGCGTGGTGATCATGCCAGCGGCCAAGGCAGCCCTCACGCCGTTCTCGGAATCCTCGAACGCGGCGCATCTGGCAGGGGCGATCCCTAGCGTTTCCGCCGCCCGCAGGTAGATGTCCGGCGCGGGCTTGCCGTTTTGCACTTGGTCGCCGCCGATCAGCGTGTCGAACAGGTCCGCGATGCCTGCACGCGCGAGGTTTTCATGCGCGTGGTCGGTCTTGGTGCTGGTCGCGATGGCGTAGGGGATGTTTGCCGCCGCGAGCGCTGTTGTCAGGTCGCGCACGCCGGGTTTGACGGGGATCGCCCCGCTGAGCGCGTCGATGGCGTGGGCGTGCCATGCGGCCTCGAACTCCGGGTGGGCGTCGGCAAATATACCGCGCAACACCGCTTGGCTGCTGGGTCTGTCGAGGCCGATGATCGACATGAACAGATCGTCGTTTTGGGGCAGACCCAAGGTGTCATGGGCAGTGCGGAAGGTCTGGAAATAGACCCGCTCGGTGTCGAGGAGCAGCCCGTCCATGTCAAAGATCACGGCGTCGATCATGTTGCGTTCCGCTTGCGGACAGTAGCGGCAAAGGCGCGGGCCTCAATGGGGGCTGTTCCTAGATCGGGGGTGAAAACGGCGGTCGCGTCGGTGCCATCCAGATGCGATGCGGCAATCTTGGCCAAGGGTGTGTTGGTCGTGGCAGCCTCAGTGCAGAGCTGCTGGACCAGCGCCTGCGCCTCGGGGCGGGGCATGCTGCGGGCGAGGTGGAATGTCAGCGCTTCGGCGTAGATCAGGCCGTCGGTGGCGTCGATGTTGGCCTGCATGCGTGCGGGGTCTGGCTGGACCTGTCCGCTGATGTCCGCCGCAACGCTCAACGCTCGACCCGCTGCGCAACACATCTGCGGCAGCGTCAGCCATTCGGTCATCCACGCCGCCCCGTCGCGTTGATCGCGGTGCAGGGCGGCCCCTTGCAGCGTGGCGTTTAGCCCGATGGTGTGGCGGGCGAGGGTGACCAGCAGGGCCGCCTGAACCGGGTTTTGCTTGTGCGGCATAGTGGACGACGCGCCGACCGCGCCGATGCTGACCTCGCCCTGCG
>CALHAP010000100.1 GCA_937931795.1 uncultured Paracoccaceae bacterium | reverse complement strand
CATCGACATCACGGCCGAGGATTTCTGTGGTCCGTTTATGGCTGATGAAGACAGCGAACCGGGCGGCGGGCGGCTGTTTGGCGCTGAGCCCGAGCGCGGTGATGTTGTCGTCTTTCGCCACCCCGTCACGGGGGTCGATTTCATCAAACGCCTGATCGGTTTGCCCGGTGATCGCATTCAAATGATTGACGGCGTGTTGCAGATCAATGGCACGGCAGTCGAAGTCGTTCCCGCCGATCCGTTCATCGAGACCTATGAAAATCAAGGTCCGCAGGGGCAATTGCCACAATGCGCAAATGGCCGTCCCTTGATCGGCGGCGATTGTGTCAAACAACGCGCAACGGAAACGCTGCCAAATGGCGTCAGTCATTCGATCCTCGATATCCGCAACCAAGGCTCTGATAACACAGGCGTTTTCACTGTTCCCGCAGGGCATTATTTCTTCATGGGTGACAACCGCGATAATTCAGGCGACAGCCGGATGCCGCAAACGCAGCGTGGCGTGGGCTTCGTGCCATTTGAAGACATCGTAGGCCGCGCGGACCGCATCGTGTTTTCGTCCTCTGGGCGCTCTATGCTGGCGTTCTGGACGTGGCGTAGTGATCGGTATTTCCAAGCCATCGAATAGGCGTCATGCGGCAATCCCTCAGCCCCGTAGCTCTGTTTCGCGACGGTTTTAACTGGTCGGGCCGCAGCGGACGCTTGGCGTTTTTCATCGTCTGCGCCGCAAGCATCGCACTGGCCTGTGCGCTGATTGCTGGCATGCGGCAGGACGCGGCGCGGTGGCAAATCTCTGGTCTCCTCGTCGGGCTCGCCATCACCCTATTCCCGTTTTTCGGCCACGTTATGCGGCGCCTGAATGATCTGGGTTGGTCGGGTTGGTGGTGGTGGGTGGCCCTCATCCCCGGCCTAAACCTTGCACTTTTTAGCGTCCTTTGCCTGCGCTATGGCACCCGCTATCGGCCCGCAGGCGGATTTGTTCGCCTAATGGCTGGTGTTGTGACGCTCGTACTTTCTATCCTGTTGATCGCACGTGTATTTTGGGCGCCCTACGTCATCGTCTCGCCCGGCATGAAGCCCACGGTATTGGTGTCTGACTACGTGGTTGTTCGGCTGGGAAGTGCCGCGCCTGCACGCGGCGATGTGGTGGCATTTCGGCACCCAACACGGCAGCAGGTCTGGGTCAGCCGCATCGTCGGCCTGTCGGGCGAGAGGGTGCAGATGCGGCGCGGTGTGTTGCATATCAACGGACAGCCAGCCCCCATGGCGCGCATTGGCGAGTTCACTGAGATTATGGGTCGGCAGGGGCCGGACGCCGTCTTGCCACGTTGTGCCAATGGGGCGGTGGCGATGGGCGCGCTGTGCCGCAAAACGCTGCTCACCGAAACGCTGCCGGGGGGGCATCAGCACTTTGTGCTCAATATCGCGGACACCCGTCTTGATAGCACCAATGAGGTGACATTGGGCAGGGGTGAGTATTTTGTGCTGGGCGACAATCGCTATAATTCCGCCGACAGCCGGACCCCGGTGGCAGCACGCGGGGTCGGTGTGGTGCCGCAATCGGCGGTGATCGGGCGGGCCGAGCGCATTGTAACTTGGGGCGCGGGCGCGTATTTGCCTCAGAACTGGCGGCAGCACCGCAGCCGTTTCTGGGACCGAGTGGACTGAAGCTTTCGGGTGAGTTGACCGCATTTTGTGACAGACTGGGGCACCGGTTCGAGATGCCTGCGCTCTTGGTTCAGGCGGTCACGCACAGCTCTAAATCCTCGCCCAACCGGGATGACAACCAGCGGCTCGAATTCCTAGGAGACCGCGTGTTGGGCCTCGTGATGGCCGAAGCCTTGCTCGACGCGGATACCACAGCCTCCGAAGGCCAGATCGCGCCGCGCTACAATGCATTGGTGCGGCGCGAAGCCTGTGCTGCCGTGGCGCGTGAAATTGATCTGGGCGCTGTTCTGAAACTGGGCCGATCCGAGATGAAATCGGGAGGCCGCCGCAAGGACGCGCTGTTGGCTGACGCGATGGAGGCAGTGATCGCGGCTGTCTGGCTCGACGCAGGCCACGCTGCCGCGCGCGGTGTTGTGCGCGCGCTCTGGTCCAGCCGCATTGCAGCGGTTGATGACGATGCTCGTGATCCCAAAACCAGCCTACAAGAATGGGCACAGGCCCGCCGTGAACCACCGCCCGCGTATGTCGAGGTGGCACGGTCCGGTCCCGATCATGCGCCGATTTTTACCATTGAGGTCCGCCTGCAATCTGGCCCGACGGCACAGGCAACCGCCGGATCAAAACGCCACGCCGAACAAGCCGCCGCAGAGGCGCTCTTAGAGAAAGTCACGACATGACAGAGACCACCCGCGCGGGCTTTGTCGCGCTCATCGGCGAGCCGAACGCAGGCAAATCGACCCTCCTGAACCGCATGGTGGGCGCAAAGGTGTCTATCGTCACGCACAAGGTTCAGACAACGCGCGCCCGCATCCGTGGCGTCGCCTTGGAAGGGGCCAGCCAGATCGTGTTCGTTGACACGCCGGGACTGTTCAAACCCCGCCGCAGGCTCGACCGCGCCATGGTCGCCGCCGCGTGGGGTGGGGCTGCGGATGCCGATGTGGTCGTGTTGATGATCGAGGCGCATCGCGGCGCGTCCGAGGGCGTAAAAGTGATCCTCAAACGTTTGGACGAGATTGGCGAAGGCCGTCGCGTCGCCCTCGCGATTAACAAAATCGACAAGGTGAAACCCGAGACCCTGTTGCGCTTGACCCGCGATATGAACGAGAAATACGCCTTTGCCGAGACCTTCCTGATCTCCGCCGAAAAGGGTCATGGCTGCGACGCCCTGCGCGCTTGGTTGGCGGCGGAAGTGCCCGAGGGTCCGTGGCTCTACCCCGAGGATCAAATCGCCGATCTGCCCATGCGCATGATCGCCGCTGAGATGACCCGTGAAAAACTGACCCTGCGTCTGCACCAAGAATTGCCCTACGAGCTGACCGTCGAGACCGAAGAATGGGAAGAGCGCAAGGACGGCTCGGCCCGTGTCGATCAGGTGATTTATGTCGGTCGCGACGGGCACAAAGGCATCGTGCTGGGCAAAAAGGGCGAGACAATCAAACAGGTCAGCAAAGCCGCCCGCGAAGAGCTGACCGAGTTTATGGGCCGCAAGATCCATTTGTTTTTGCAGGTAAAAGTCCGCCCCGGCTGGCTGGAAGAACGCGCACGCTACGACGAGATGGGCCTCGATTTCAAAGACGGAAACGCGTGAGCAGGCTCACAACTGATTTCTGGGTCTCGGCGTACCGCGCTCGCCTGCGCCTCGCAGATATCCCTGCGTTTGTGACCGCCAAAGGAGATGCGACGGCGGGGGCGGTGCTGGTGAAGTTGAACACGCTCGACGGCCAGGCCCGCTGTTTTCAGCGCAGTTACGATCTAATGAGCGGCGAACGCGCTTGGGTGACGCTTGCTGAAGGGGACGAGCGTGACGTGGACGCCTCCATCGCCAAACAGCGTGGGTTTGACAGCGATCTTTGGGTGATTGAGGTTGAGGATAGGGCAGGGCGGCATTTGCTGGATGAGGACGGCCTTGCGTCCTGATCCGCGCGCCCCATACTGCCCCATATGATCGAATGGCGCGACGAAGGGACGGTGCTGGCCTCTCGCAGGCACGGTGAGACATCGACGATTGTCGAGGTTTTTACCCCTCAGCACGGCCGTCACGCAGGGTTGGTGCGCGGTGGAGTCTCGCGCAAAATGGCCCCAGTTCTGCAACCCGGCGCGCAGGTTGATGTGATCTGGAAAGCGCGGCTGGAGGATCACTTGGGCACCTTTACAATCGAGCCTATACGCAGCCGGTCCGCCGCCGCGATGGGGGACCGGGTCGCGCTAGCGGGGCTAAACGCGGTGACGGCACTGTTGATGTCGACACTGGCCGAACGCGATCCGCACCCCGAGCTTTACGCGCGCACGATCACGCTGCTGGACCTGTTGATCCACCCCGAGGTCTGGCCATTGGGCTACCTACGTTGGGAGATGTTCCTGCTCGAAGACCTAGGGTTTGCGCTGAACCTCGACAGCTGTGCTGTCACCGGATCTCAGCAGGGCCTCGCCTATGTCTCGCCGCGCACGGGCCGCGCTGTCAGTGCCGAGGGTGCTGGGGAATGGGCGTCAAAGCTGCTGCCCCTGCCGCCAGTTCTGCGTGGCGTCGGGGATTATGCGCCCGCCGAGATCATCGAGGCGCTGGGGACGACGGGCCATTTTGTCGAACACCATCTGATCCGCTCGATCGGGGACAAGCCTGTTCCCACCGCCCGCGCGGCGTTCGTCGCGGCGATCACCCGTCAGTCGGGCGCTTGAAATACCATTTCTGGCCCATTCGGTGTGGATAAGATCAGTGTGCTGCCTGACGCTTCGATCACGGTCATCTGCCCGAGGGTCGCGAAGAATAGCGTCTCTTGATCTATCGCTGCACAGAGCGCGCGGGTGCTGGCGATGGGCGTCGTCTCAAACCACGGATAGGGCACTGTCACTTGCGCGGTCCACGCATTGCACGGCGCCCTGCCGCTGATCCGTCCGTCGTCGTGGAACTGCATCGTGGCATTGGCGGGGTAGGGCGTTTGGTTGATCTCGACCAAGGCGTAATCCACACCCGTCAGCGCGTAGCCTACGGCAGTTTCCGACACCGGCGCATCATAGCCGAACATCGCGCGCAATGCCTCGATAATCCCGTGCAACATGCGCGTCTTAGCCCAGCAGGCGTCGCGCAATGACCTGTGCCTGAATTTCTGCGGCCCCTTCAAAGATGTTGAGGATACG
>CALHAP010000099.1 GCA_937931795.1 uncultured Paracoccaceae bacterium | reverse complement strand
GCAGACCATGGACGCGCGGAGAGAAGTGGAGGCAAGTGATGCCAATCTGACGCTGGACGGCAAGTGGTTCATCGCGTCGGTTTGGCAACCTTTGCGCAGGTTCTGTATTCCCAGCCCGCAGATGGGAGACTATGGAGGGTTTCGTGACACCTGTGACAACACCCATTTCGATTTATCTGGGCGGTTTCGAAGTGGTCTCAGCCCGCAAAACCTAGTTGTTATTGGTGCCGAATACATCGACGAGGGACAGCGGATCAAGTTGGACATGTCTCAGTTTGAACGAATTAGACGCTAGCTCGCATCGAGCGCGTCTACATAAACCCCAGCTCTAGCCGCGCCTCGTCGGACATCATGTCCATGCCCCATTGCGGCTCCCAGATCAGCTCGACGTCAACCTGTTTGACGCCTGCAAGTGGCTCAATCGCCGACGCGACCCAGCCGGGCATCTCGCCTGCGACGGGGCAACCGGGGGCGGTCAGGGACATTTTGACGTCCACCGCGTTCTCAGCGTCAATCTTGATCGTGTAGATCAGGCCGAGGTCGTAGATAGTCACAGGAATTTCAGGGTCATAGACGCTGCGACAGGCCTCGACCACCGCATCATAGAGCGGGTGATCTGTGCTCGACGGCGCGATCAGGGGTGTGCCTTCAACGGGCGCGTCGGTGGAGCTGTCAGACATGGGATCAATCCTGCGGCGTTTGGTATTCCTGACAGAAGATATAGGGATTGGCATCCGGTGGGTAAAGGGGGCGTGTCATTGCGTCTTTCCGATCCGCGCGTTGCGCGGTAACAGAGGCCCATGAGCACAGAATTTTCGTTTGATCTGAACGCCACTGATGGCCGCGCCCGCACTGGGGTTATGCACACGCCGCGTGGTGATATTCGTACGCCTGCTTTTATGCCCGTCGGGACGGCAGCCACGGTGAAGGCGATGATGCCCGAGAGCGTCGCGTCGACCGGGGCGGATATTCTGCTGGGCAACACCTATCATTTGATGCTGCGACCGACGGCGGAACGGATTGACCGACTTGGCGGGCTGCACAGGTTTATGAACTGGGACAAACCGATCCTCACCGACAGCGGCGGGTTTCAGGTAATGAGCCTTGCAGGCCTGCGCAAGCTGACCGAAGAAGGTGTGACGTTCCAGAGCCATATCGACGGGTCCGAGCACAAACTGACGCCCGAACGCTCGATGGAAATCCAAGCGCTGCTGGGGTCGGACATCGTGATGTGTTTCGACGAATGCCCCGCGCTGCCTGCGGATCGCGACCGGATCGCCAGCAGTATGGAGATGTCGATGCGGTGGGCCAAACGCTCGCGCGAGGCGTTTGGCGATAGGCCGGGGCATGCGCTGTTTGGCATCCAGCAAGGCGGGCTAGAGCAGGATTTGCGGGGGCAGAGCGCCGAAGCGTTGCGCGAGATCGGGTTTGAGGGCTATGCTGTCGGTGGCCTCGCTGTGGGTGAGGGGCAGGAGGCGATGTTTGACTGTCTCGACTACGCGCCCGAACAGCTGCCCGTGGACAAGCCGCGCTACCTGATGGGCGTGGGCAAGCCCGATGATATCGTGGGCGCTGTCAAACGCGGCATCGACATGATGGATTGCGTGCTGCCATCGCGGTCGGGGCGCACGGGGCAGGTGTTCACGCGCAAAGGTGTGGTTAACATCAAAAACGCCCGCCATGCGGATGACCCGCGTCCCTTGGATGAAAACTGCCCTTGTCCTGCCTGTTCGAACTATTCCCGTGCCTATTTGCATCACGTGTTTCGCAGCCAAGAGATGATCTCGGGCATGCTGCTGACATGGCATAACTTGCAGTATTATCAGGATATTATGGCCGGTATGCGTGGCGCGATTGCAAAGGGCAACTTTGACGCATGGGAGGCGGATTTTCACGCAGATCGGGCGCAAGGCGATATTGATCCGTTGTGATCCCGTGGCGATCTGACGACACCCCGCTGCATTTCCCCTGACCTGACCGTAATTTCGACAGATACCTATAGTTTACCGACGCTGATGCGATACACAGACTTGAACAGCCCCCCACGGCGCCCATCTTAAGACTATCCGAAGGAGATGCCCCGATGTTGCCGCCGAGCGGGACAGTGGGCATCGTGCCGCTAAAAACAAGGAAACGAGCATGACCAATCCCCTAGCGCCGTCTTACCCCGTGCTGCCACTGCGCGACATCGTGGTCTTCCCCCACATGATCGTGCCGCTGTTCGTAGGCCGTGAGAAATCAGTTCGCGCCTTGGAAGAAGTGATGGCCGATGACAAGCAAATCCTGCTGTCCAGCCAGATCGACCCCAGCATTGATGACCCCGAAGCCGATGGTATTTATCGCAGCGGCGTGTTGGCCAATGTGCTGCAACTGCTGAAACTGCCCGATGGCACCGTCAAAGTGCTGGTCGAAGGCAAAGCGCGCGTGAAAATCACCGAATTTGTCGAAAACGCCCGGTTCTTTGAGGCGAGCGCAGAGTATGTGGACGAGACACCGGGCGAGGCCGAGCTGGTCGATGCCCTCGTGCGGTCTGTGTCCGGTGAATTTGAGCGTTACGCAAAAATACGCAAAAACATCCCCGAAGAAGCGCTGGGTGCCGTGACCGAGGCAACCGAGCCTGCCAAGCTCGCCGATCTTGTGGCGGGGCATCTGGGTGTGGAAGTGGCCCAAAAGCAGGAATTGCTAGAAACACTGTCCGTCGCAGAACGCCTAGAGAAAATCTACGGGCTGATGCAGGGCGAGATGAGCGTTTTGCAGGTCGAGAAAAAGATCAAAACCCGCGTGAAGTCTCAGATGGAACGGACGCAGCGCGAATATTACCTCAATGAGCAGATGAAAGCGATCCAGCGCGAGCTTGGCGATGGCGAAGACGGTCAAAACGAAGTTGCCGAGCTTGAGGGCAAGATCAACGAGACCAAGCTGAGCAAAGAGGCCCGTGAAAAGGTCGACGCTGAGGTCAAAAAGCTGAAAAATATGTCACCGATGTCTGCGGAAGCGACTGTCGTGCGCAACTACCTCGACTGGATGCTCGGTGTGCCGTGGGGGGTGAAATCCCGCACGAAAAAGGATCTCGCCGCCGCGCAAAAGGTGCTGGACGACGATCACTATGGCTTGGAAAAAGTCAAAGAGCGGATTGTCGAGTATCTGGCCGTGCAACAGCGCAGCAAGAAGCTGAAAGGCCCGATCATGTGTTTGGTCGGTCCTCCCGGTGTGGGTAAAACTTCGCTCGGGAAATCTGTGGCTAAAGCGACGGGGCGCGAGTTTATTCGCATCTCGCTTGGTGGTGTGCGCGATGAGAGCGAAATTCGGGGTCACCGCCGGACCTACATCGGCTCGATGCCCGGCAAAATCATTCAGGCGTTGAAAAAGGCCAAAACGACGAATCCCCTGATCCTGCTCGACGAGATCGACAAGATGGGCCAGGATTTCCGCGGTGATCCGGCGTCTGCGATGCTGGAAGTGCTTGATCCTGAGCAGAATTCTACATTCGTCGATCACTATCTCGAGGTCGAATATGACCTGTCTAACGTGATGTTTTTGACGACGTCGAACAGCTATAACATGCCGGGGCCGCTGCTGGACCGGATGGAGATCATCTCGCTGGCAGGCTACACCGAAGACGAAAAGCGAGAGATCGCGCGTCAGCATTTGCTGCCGAAGGTGTTGAAGAATCACGGGTTGAAGGCGTCTGAGTTTGCACTCGACGACAGCGCGCTCGACACGATGATCCGTGAGTACACCCGTGAAGCGGGCGTGCGGAACCTAGAACGCGAGTTGGCGAAAGTGGCCCGTAAAGCCGTGACCAAAATCGTCAAGAAAGAGGTGACCTCTGTTGAGGTGACTGCCGAGAACCTCGATGATTATTTGGGTGTGAAAAAGCACCGCTTTGGACTGGCCGAGAAAGAGGATCAGGTCGGCGTCGTGACCGGCCTCGCGTGGACCTCTGTGGGTGGCGATCTGTTGCACATTGAGGCTCTAAAACTGCCCGGCAAGGGGCGGATGAAGACCACGGGCAAGCTCGGCGATGTGATGAAAGAGAGCATTGATGCGGCCGCCAGCTATGTGCGATCCATCGCGCCGGAGATCGGGGTAAAGCCGCCAAAGTTCGACAAAATGGACATCCACGTCCACGTGCCTGATGGCGCCACACCAAAAGACGGCCCCTCTGCCGGTTTGGCGATGGTCACGTCGATCGTGTCTGTGTTGACCAAAATTCCCGTGCGCCGCGATATTGCGATGACGGGTGAGGTGTCACTGCGCGGCAAAGCGATGCCCATTGGTGGTCTCAAGGAGAAATTGCTGGCGGCGTTGCGCGGCGGGATCAAGACGGTTCTCATTCCTCAAGAGAACGAGAAAGATTTGGCCGATATCCCCGATAACGTGAAGGCGGGGCTGCAGATCATCCCTGTGACGCATGTGTCCGAGGTTTTGGAGCACGCATTGGTCTCCGCGCCCGAAGGGATCGAATGGGATGAAGCGGCTGAAGAAGCGGCTGCAATGGCTGCTGCTGCGGCATCGCCCGGTACACAAGGGGCCACTGCGCACTAGGGCCATTGTGCCCAGATAATTGAAAAGGGGCGCCAGATTTGGCGCCCCTTTTTGTTTTTACTGAATGTTCGTTTGGCCGAAGAAAGCAGGCTTTGAGCCTTAGTCGTCTGCTGCGATTGCCACAGCAACCAACCCAAGAAAGACGAGCGGTACGATCAAGCCACCGGTCGAGGATTCTTGTGGTGTCACGTCGACCAACTCAGGCTCGTCAATTGGTGTGGAAAACCCACCCGCCATTGCCTGAGTGCTCACCATTGCCGCCACGATTGCTGCACCAAAAATCTTGTTCATCATCCACCTCTTGTGTTTTTTTCAACATGTGGCGTGAAGGTTGCTAACATGTCAACATATTGAAGTTTGAAATTGCTGTAAGTGTGTCGTGAAAGTCTGTTTGGCCTTCTCGGCGTTCCCCCTCTTGCGTCGGATATGCGAGGGCGTTAAACGGCGGAATATGGGTGATTAGCTCAGTGGTAGAGCGCTTCGTTCACATCGAAGATGTCAGGAGTTCAAATCTCTTATCACCCACCATTTTTCACATTTTTCCTAAGCGGTGCGCGATATGTCTCATCCTGAATTGTATATTTTGCGCCATGGCCAGACGGTGTGGAACGCAGAAGACCGGATGCAGGGCTGGGACAATTCTCCGCTCACGCCACGGGGCGAGCGCGATGCGGCCCGGCAGGGGGAGATTTTGCGCGAGATCGACCTGACAGGGTTCCGTGCGCTGTGCAGCCCCTCTGGTCGTGCGATACAAACGGCAGGCATCGCAGTGGCCCCTGTAATGGGCATGATTGAGACCGACATGCGCCTGCGCGAGATCGGTGTCGGGGATTGGACCGGCGTGGCCCGTGCTGACCTGCCACCTGTTGACGGACCGGACGGATATTTGGCCCATTATGAGAGCGCCCCAAATGGTGAAGGCCACGCAAAACTGCGGCTGCGGTGCGAGGCGTTTCTCGCTGATCGGACCGGACCAACCGTGTTGATCACCCATGGGATTACCAGTCGAATGATCCGAACGATTTTGACCAATCCCGCCGGAATGGGCCCAGCAGATGTGCAGGGCGGGCAGGGCTGTGTGTATCATGTAAAAAATGGCGAACAGACCCTGTTGCGTTGATCGCAGGTTTCGCCTAAACGACTGCTAGCGGGTCGTTAGCTCAGTTGGTAGAGCGCTTCGTTTACACCGAAGATGTCGGGAGTTCGAGCCTCTCACGACCCACCATTTCCCGCACTTATCATATACCAATGAACTCCTTGATGATCCGCTCTTTGGTCGAACCCACGGGCGGTCAAGGCGCCGTGATTTACGCGCGCGGTGCCACCGAGGGCAGGCGGCCATGTCCTGCTCGCGTGGAGGCGAAGCGTGGCTTTTCCTCTAACATCATTGCGCTGATCTAGCTGGTGTGGGCTGTCGAGTTTGCGGCAGGAGATTTTGACCGGAATCAGGGGTCATTTCAGCGATTTTCGATGTGTTTTATCCAAGACCAAAAATTTCCTGTTTTATTTGCAAACAGTCGCTTGACGCTGATCACAGGTAACTTTAGGAGAGGCCCTACGCGCGGTTGTAGCTCAGCTGGTTAGAGTACCGGCCTGTCACGCCGGGGGTCGCGGGTTCGAGCCCCGTCAACCGCGCCATTCTTTCCCTTTCCCACCGATATATGTCGACCGATGACAATCGTGTTAGGCGGCTGCCGTCCGGCATGTCCTTGCATTAAAGTGGCCG
>CALHAP010000098.1 GCA_937931795.1 uncultured Paracoccaceae bacterium | reverse complement strand
CATGGCGCCGCTTGGTCACGGTGATGCCCCAAGCCTACACGACTTTTTCGAAGGGCAGTGCAGCTTAGAAGCGGCCATCCGGCACCCAGACGGCATGGAATTTCACATGCTGACGGCGGGCCATGCTGGTCCCGTTTTGGCAGATCGGATCAGCACCGATGACATGGCGCGCTTGCTCGACACTCTGCGCGCCCGGTTTGCGATGATTATTATCGACACCCCGCCCATCAGCGATGGCCCAGACGCGCTGATTGTGGCCCCAGCTGCTGATGCTGTCTTGTGCCAAATCGCCAGCGGCCCGCGCCCGACCCCGAGGGTCGCGGTGCATCGGGGGGTGGGCATGTTGCGCAGGGCTGGTGTTGTGCCAACCGGGTTCATTCTTTCAGCCGTCGATGCATCGGAGGTATCGGCATGATGCTGGTGACCAAGCTGTTATGGGGCGGGCTGTTGGCCGCAATGATCGCAGCTCCGCTGCACGCAGACCCGCATAGATTTACCGCAGGCGATGAGATCACCCTTGGTCTGGTGGGGCAGGCGGGGACCACGTCGGCGCGCGTGGATCGTGACGGGTGGCTGCGGTTGCCGGGGTTGGCGCAAGTCGCGTTGCGCGGGCTGACCATCGAGGAAGGGCGCGCCGCTGTGACCCGTGCTTTGGTGGCGGATGCCGGGCTGCGCGATCCGCAGGTAATTATCTCAATTGACCGCTATGCCCCGATCACGGTCGGCGGCGATGTTTTGCGCGCGGGTTTGGTCGACTATGCGCCCGATATGACAGCGGGGATGGCCTATGCGATGGCAGGTGGTGCGCGCGCTGAGGCGGCAGGCACGGTGCAAGACACACTCACATACCTCGAAAGCCGCGCTGCATTGGCGCTGATCGCCCAAGAGCAGGATCATGCGGTGCAACGGATTATTCTGTTCGCGACACTGCTTGATCACACCATCCCTGCGGATGCAGCGCCGACGCAAAACACGCAAACGCAAATCGGACACTACCGCGAAACACTGGCCAAGGCACAGAGCCAATGGGCAGATCAGATCGACCAGATCGCAACGCTGATCGCGGGGCTGGAACAACGCGTTATCTTGCAAGACCAGATCATTGTCAGCAGGCAAGGGGCGGCCGAGATCGCGCAGAACTTGGTCGATCGTCAGTTGCGCACTGCCGCAACCGCCGAGAGCGCTGAACTCTTGTTGCTCGATGCACGCGCGCGACGTCTCGACCTTGTGCGGCTCATTTCCGAGGCCCAGTTGCAAGCGACAGCGCTGCGCCGTGAACAACAGGCGCAATATGACGCCGTGCGGCTCGATTGGTCCGAAAGGTTGCATATCGCGCGACGGGATCATGATAGAGCCGCGCTGCAACACGCCGCAGGTGAACCAAGGTTGGAGTATTTGTCCCAGATCGTGGGCAATCCGGGGTCGGACGGCGAGGGGCAGGTGGTCTATCACATCAGCAGATATGGTCCCGATGGCGTCGTTGTGATCGAGGGTCGCCGCGGCACAGAGGTGCTGCCGGGGGACGCAATAATTATCCGGCAAGCCCCCCCGCAAGATCTACATTCAGATTTCAGAAATCTGGATTAACAATCTGTTATATTTAACAAAAATTTAAGAAATATATGTGAAAAGGTAAACATCGAATGCCTCCGCGCATCCGCCACGCAGATAAATGCTGCCGTGGTTTCCCTTTGACTTCTCTTAGCCGAAAGGCCTTGCCACATGTTTCTTACATCCAGCTTTCCCACTGCTTCCACCCGCAGTTTTGCGCCGCCGCGAGCACCCCTGACGACCAAGCGCGCGTTTGATATTCTCGCGGTGCTCGCCGTGGCCCCTATCGCGCTGGCGCTGCTGGCATTGATCCTGCCCTTGGTGAAATTGGACGGTGGACCCGCATTCTTTGGGCATCGCCGCGTGGGTCGGGGCAATAAGGAGTTCCGATGCTGGAAAATTCGCACCATGGTGCCGCAGGCCGAGCAGATTTTGCGGGAACAGCTGCACTCTGACGACGCGCTCAGCGCGCAGTGGAATGCCCACCGCAAACTGCCCCAAGACAGCCGGATCACATGGACGGGGCGGTTTTTGCGCGGCTGGAGCTTGGACGAGGTGCCGCAACTGTGGAACGTGCTGCGCGGCGACATGAGCCTCGTTGGTCCGCGCCCCGTGACCCGCTCGGAGCTCGCGAAATATGGTGCGGATGCGTGGTCGTATCTGGCCGTTCAGCCCGGTGTGACAGGCCTGTGGCAAGTCAGCGGGCGCAACGACACCTCTTACGCCGAACGGGTGCGCCTCGATACGCGCTATTGCCAAAGCATTACGGTGCTTGGGGATTTGGGGATTCTGGTGCGGACCGTTGGCGTCGTGTTGCGGCGCACGGGGGCCTAATATCTGGCCACCTATCCGTCGCGTGCTATCATTATGTGGTGGGTAACAGCATAGGCGTCGTATGGCAAAAGAGACGAAAGATCAGGGTGTTGCTGTCCCCACCGCCCGCATCTCGCGGTTGGGACGTCTGGGCGGCACTGTAGCGGGCATCGCGGGGCGGATGGCCGTTCAGGGCGCGGGTGATCTGGCGCGTGGGCGTCGCCCGCAGCTTGGTGATCTGCTTTTGACACCTGCAAATGTTACGCGGATCACTGATCAATTGTCGCAAATGCGCGGGGCCGCGATGAAAATGGGCCAGCTGTTGTCGATGGAAACCGGCGACATGCTGCCCCCGGAATTGGCCACGATTTTGGGCAGGCTGCGGTCTGAGGCGCATTTTATGCCGCCCGCACAACTCAAAAAAGTGCTGATTGCGGGCTGGGGTGCGGATTTTATGAAGCGTTTTGCGCGCTTTGATGTTCGCCCCATCGCTGCGGCCTCGATCGGACAGGTGCATCGGGCCCAAACACGTGACGGGCGTGATCTGGCGATTAAAGTCCAATACCCCGGCGTGCGCGACAGCATCGACAGCGACGTGCGCAACCTCGGGATGCTGCTGAAAACGCCGGGATTGCTGCCCAAAGGTCTACGTTTGGACGCGTTGATGGCCGATGTCGCGACCGAATTGCACGCAGAGGCAGATTACCAACGCGAGGCTACATTCCTGAAGAAGTTTGGCAAACTGTTGCAGGGCGACCAGACGTTATTGGTGCCCGACGTCCATGATGATCTGTCCACGCCAGATATCCTCGCCATGACTTATCTCGAGGGCGCGCCAGTTGAGGGTCAGGCGGGCGCTGCGCAACCCACGCGTGATCATATCGCGGATGCGCTGATCCGGCTGCTGCTGCGCGAGATATTTGACCTGCGCGTCATGCAGACCGATCCTAATTTTGCCAACTATCAGGTTCAACCCGAGACAGGTAAAATCGTGTTACTCGACTTTGGAGCGGCCCGTGATTTGGCACCCGAAAGTGCAGGGATTTACAAACGCCTGCTGCGCGCGGGCTTGGCGCAGAACCGTGATGATGTAGCAGCGGCCCTGACCGAGATCGGGTTCTTGGATGCGACCGTATCACCAGAAAACCTGACCCGCGTGCTCGATGTGTTCGATCTGGCGATGGGGCCATTACGCGCGGGCGGGGTTTATGATTTTGGGACCGATACGCTGGCCCAAGAATTGCGCGCGGCGGGTTTGGATTTCGCCGAAGACCGCAGTTTTAGCGTCGTCCCCCCGATCGAAGCCTTGCTCATTCAACGCAAAATCGGAGGCATCTACTTGTTGGCGACCCGTCTGCGGGCAAAGGTAAACCTGACAGACGTGATAGCACCTTACGTCTAATAGGGCATCGCAGGCGTCAGAGAGAGCAGCTCTTTCGAATAGGGCGCGCTGGGGGTGGTAAAGAACGTCTCGCTGTCGCCCGCCTCGACGATCTGCCCCGATTTCAGCACTGCGATATCGTCCGACATCTGCCGCACGACGGCGAGGTTGTGGCTGATGAACAGGATCGAGAGGCCAAATTTCGTCTGCAAATCTTTGAGCAAATTGAGGACTTGGGCCTGAATAGACACGTCTAACGCCGAGGTCGGCTCATCACAGATCAAAAACCGGGGCCGGGCCAGCAAGGCGCGCGCAATCGCAATCCGCTGCCGCTGTCCGCCGGAGAACTGATGCGGATAGCGGTCGATATTTGACGGCTCCATCTCTACCAGTTCCAGCATTGCAGCAGCCAGTGCACGGCGCTTGGCCTTGTCGCCTTCTAACCCATAGAGCGCGAGTGGTTCGGCCAGAATATCGCCGATCCGGTGGCGTGCGTTCAGCGACGAATAGGGGTCTTGGAACACCATCTGTATCAAGCGCCGCGCGGGGTGATCGCGCGGGCGTTGGCGCGCGGGTGGCAAATCCTCGCCCCCCAAACGCATCACGCCCTCGGACGGTTGGATCAACCCGGTGATCGCCTTGGCCAGTGTCGATTTGCCCGACCCGCTCTCGCCAACGAGGCCTAAAACGCGGGCGGGCTCGACGGTCAGGGACACGCGGTCTAGGGCGACATAGGCCTCGGGTTTGCGGAAAATGCTGGTGCGCGTGCCCGCAAAGCGTACTGATAGATCGCGGACCTCCAAACCCAGATGTTCCTGCGCGGCCCCTTCCATCAACCAGTCTTCGGCGTCGATGCCCGTGGTCAATGCGGGGGCTGATGGTGCTTCACCGTCGTCCGGTGTGCTGAACCGGTCGAGCTTGCGGTCCAAACGCGGCACGGCGTCCATCAACGCCTTGGTGTAGGCCTCGCGCGGTTGACCGAGAACTTGGGGCGTTTCGCCTGTCTCGATCACGCGACCACGGCGCAGCACTGTCACCGTATCGGCCACCTGCGCGATCACGCCGATGTCGTGGGTGATCAGGATAAAGCCGATGTCGCGGGTGCGCGCGAGGCGGCGGATAAGGTCCAACACTTGGCTTTGGACCGCGACATCCAGCGCTGTTGTCGGCTCATCAGCGATGATCAGCTCGGGGTCGGTGCATAGCGCGAGCGCGATCACCACACGTTGCCGCATACCGCCCGAGAATTGGTGCGGATAGGCTTTGATCCGGTCGCCTGCGTTTTTGATCCCGATCTCTTCGAGGATGCTGATGGCGCGGTTGCGTGCGGTGTTGGTGCTGGCATCGGAATGCGCTTGGATCGTCTCGATCAGTTGGTCTTCGACCGTCATCAGGGGGTTGAGACTGGTTTGCGGGTCTTGGAAAATCATCGAAATCCGGTCGCCGCGCGCCTCATGGGCTTGGCTTGGCGTCAGGCTACGCAAGTCGGTTTCGCCCAGCGTCATCGTGCCGTCCGAGACATAGCCGGGTGGTTGCAGCAGGCCGATGATCGCAGCGCCAATCGTCGATTTGCCAGCCCCGCTCTCGCCCACCAACCCGTGGATTTCACCGGGCTTCACCGCCAGATCCACACCTTCAATCGCAGTGAAATCGCCCCGCCGCGAGGGGAATTTGACCGTTAGCCCGCGCACATCCAACATCAGCGCAACCTCGGGTTAAAGGTGTCGCGCAGGAAATCCCCGAGGATGTTGATCGACACCACCAGTGCCACGAGGAACAGCGTTGGCACCCACAAAATCCACCATTCGCCCGAAAGTAAAAACTGCATCCCGATACGGATCAATGTCCCTAACGATGGTGAATCTGCGGGCAAGCCGATGCCAAGGAAAGACAGAGTCGCTTCCAGCAAAATAGCACTCGCCAGATCGACGGTCATGATCACCAGTAGTGGCCCCATGATGTTGGGCAGGATGTGGATGAACATGACGCGCAGCGGGTGCTGGCCCATGATCATCGCGGCCTGCACGTATTCCTTGTTACGCTCGACGAATGTGCTGGCCCGCGCGGTCCGCGCAAAGTTTACCCACAGCGACAGGGCGATGGCGATGGTCAGCACCACGACGCGCAGGTTTTCGATGGACGACGGCGGTAAGATGCCCCGCGCGATACCGTCGATCAGTAGGGCCGTCAGGATCGCGGGCAGGGCCAATTGCACGTCCGCAATCCGCATCACAATCGCATCAAACCGCCCGCCGTAGTAGCCCGCCGCGAGGCCGAGGCTGACGCCCAAAACCGTCGCAATCACCATCGCAGACAGGCCGATCAACAGCGACAATCGCGCGCCATAGAGGATCGCCGAGATCATATCGCGGCCTTGGTCGTCGGTCCCGAGCGGGAAACGCGGGTCACCGAACTCTTGCCATACGGGCGGCAGCAATCCGTCAATCAGGCTGAAACTGCTCAAGTCATATGGGTTGGATTGCGCTATCCATGGGGCGAACAGCGCACCCCCGAGGATCAGGATGGCGACGCTCGCCGCGATGATCGCAGCGGGCGAGTGGCGGAACGCATAGACGCCGTCGCTGTCCCATAGACGCCACAACATCAGCTGGCCTCCTTCACGCGCAGGCGCGGGTCGATCAGGATGTAGAGCATATCGACCAGCAGGTTCACGAGCACGAAAAAGAACGCGATGACAACAAGGTAGACGCCCATGACCGGGATGTCCACGAAGCGGATGCTCTCAAGGAACAGCAGGCCCATGCCGGGCCATTGGAACACGCTTTCGGTGACGATGGAGAACGCGATGACGCCGCCGAATTGCAGCCCGATGATTGTGATCACCGGGATCATCGTGTTGGACAGCGCGTGTTTGAAATGCAGTTTGCGGTAGGGGATGCCACGTGCTGTGGCAAAACGGATGTAGTCGCTGCGCATGACCTCCAACATTTCGGCGCGCACGAGGCGCATGGTCAGTGTCAGTTGGTAGACGCCCAGCGTCAGCGCGGGCAGGATCAGGGATCGCCAGCCATCGACCGTCAGGAAGGACGTGGTCCAACCGCCGAGGTCCGTGGTGCCGCCGCGCCCGAACGTGGGCAGCCATCCTAGTTGGACGCCAAAGAGGAAAATTAGCACGATGCCGATGACAAACGTGGGGATCGAGACACCGACGAGCGTGGTGAGCAGGATCGCTTGGGTGGCGAAACCGCGCGGGCGCAGAGCGGTGAAGACGCCTGCGGGGATGCCGACCAGCAGGGAGATAATCAGTGAGACGATGCCGAGTTCTAGCGTTGCGGGCAACCGCGTGGCGATCATCTCGGACACGGGTTGCCTCGTGCGGTAGGAAAAGCCGAAGTCGCCGCGCAGCATGTCGCTGCTAAAGCGGTAGAATTGTAGGGCGAAAGGGTCGTTGAGGCCCAAATCCTCGCGCAGCCTTTCGCGGTCTTCCACGCTGGTTTCGACGCCTGTCATTTGGCTGACGGGGTCGCCCACAAAGCGGAACAGCGAAAACGCGATCAGGGCGACGGCCAGCATCACAAACACCGACTGGATCAGCCGTTTGAGTATGAAATAGACCATCGCCCTGCGGTTCTTTTTGCGCTTAGTTCACCGTGACCCAGCGCAGCATGAAGAAGTTATCGGCGCGTTGTGTTACGTCGATTGTGTCCTTCATCGCCCAGATCAGCGGCTGCGTGTAGAGCGGTACATAGGCCACCTCGTCTTGGGTGATCTCGACGACCTCGTCCATCATGCCTTGGCGTGTGGCGGGGTCGAGCTCTTGCTGGATTTGCGGCAGCAATTCATCGACGCGGGCGTTGGAGTAATTGCCAAAGTTCCATGATCCCAGCTTGGCCTCGTCGTCCTGCGTGTGCAGCAAGAAGCGGACGGGGTGCTCCATGTCAAACGTGCCGGGGGACCAGCCGAGCAGGTACATGTCGTAGTCGTCGGCCCGCAACTGCTCCCAGTAGTTCCGCACAGGGATCGTCGTCAGCTGTGCGTCCATGCCCACAGCCGCCAGCATCGACGCCGCCGCACGACACAGCGCTTCGTCGTTGATGTAGCGGTCGTTGGTGCACTTCAGGCCAAACGAGAAGCCATCGGGATAACCCGCTTCGGCCAGCAGCGCGCGGGCGCGGTCGGGGTCATAGGCGGGACGGTCCGCGTTGGCCTCGGAATAGCCCGAGATGCCTGCGGGGACGAGCTGCGAGGCAGGTTCGATCAACCCACGCATGACCACGCGGTCGATGGTGGCCACATCAATCGCGTGTGCCACGGCCAGACGCACGCGGGCGTCTTGGAACGGGTTTACGTCCGTGGTCTCGTCCGAATAGAGCAGCGCGTCGTGTTCATGGCCAAAGCCGAACATGATGATCCGCGTCTCTTCGCCTTGAACCACAGTCAGACCGTCACGGCCCGAGACTTGGGCGATGTCTTGCACCGGAACAGGCTCGATAAAGTCGATGTCGCCCGAGATGAGGGCGGCGAGGCCCGTGGCCGCGTTGCCAATCGGTGTCAGGATGGCCTCGGTCACGTTGCCCATATCGTCGTCCCACCACTCGTCAAACGGTGTCAGGCGCGTCTCGACTCCCGGATCGCGCGAGGCGAGGGTGAAGGGGCCGGTGCCGTTGGTGTTGCGGCTGGCAAAGTTTTCCGCGTCACGGGCGGGGCGGGCGGCGTCATTGCCTTCGGCCCAGCCGCTGTCGAGGATCATGAAGTTCGCGATGCTATCTGGAAACAGCGGGTTGGGCGATGTGGTCACGAAATCAACGGTGTAGTCATCGACCACGCGGACCTCGGACACAGGCGCAAACCAAGAGCGCACGTCGCTTTCTTCGCTCGATGCGCGCTCATACGAGAACAGCACGTCTTGGGCGGTAAATTCTGCGCCGTCGTGGTAGGTCACGCCTTCACGCAGGTTAAACCGCCAGCCGTTTTCGCCCTTTAGCGGTTCCCATGATGTGGCCAGCGACGGCTCGATGCTCATGTCGCGGCCCCGACGGACGAGGCCTTCGTAGATGTTGTTCAGGAACGACAAAACCGGCGCCGAGCTGACCGCGTGGGGGTCCATGCTTTGCGGGTCGGTCGTTGTGGCGTAGCGGAACGTCTCGGCCATCCCTGCGGTGGCGGTCAGCGACATGAGGGCAGCCAGAGTGGTGCTGCGCAGCCTTGTGGCACGTGTCATTGGTGATCTCCCGGAGAAGTGTTGTTCTTGGCGTCAGAGTGTAGGGCGCAGGGGGCGGGGTCAACCAAGCGGGGACAAATAGTATCGGTGCTTAATTTCCCAACACCAATGTCCACCAAATTTTGCCGCCGTCTTCTTGAAACCAGGCGATGCCCATACGGGTGGCAACAGGGTCTAGGATAACCCCCCGTGTGGTCGGCTCTTGCATCCAAGCAGCCAATGTCTGGGTTTCCGTCTCGAAGGTTTCGGAAATCGCCTCGCCCACGAGGCTACCCGCATAACCCACACGCCGGATGCGGTCGATGGGCGATGATCCGTCCGAGCCAAAGTGCCAAGGGCGGTTTTGGATGGCCATATCACGCGAATGGGTGGCCGCCGCTGCGGTCAGCTCGGCGTTCAGCACCAATGCCCCCGCCCCACGTGCCCCGCGCAATGTGTTGATCCCGTCCAACATCCGAAACGGTATTTCTGCGGCGTCTTGGCTCGTGATCCGGTAGACCTGCTGTTCTGGCAAACCATCGGCCCCAATCGGGACGCGTGTCCCACAGGCCGCGAGGGGCAATGCCGCTGAAAGCGTCAGGAAATGTCGGCGGTCCATCAGAACACCCCTTATGAGAATAGCGTTGCGCGTGACCTAGCCTTTGCCGCACCGCAAATCAAATGCAACACCGGCGGGAACTCAAGCACGCTGACATTTGTTTGATTTGCATAGGCGCAACAGCGTGCATAAGTGAAATTCATCTTGTTTCTTCAAAAGGTACCGAGCACATGAGCCAACGACCCTTTGACCGCCGCACGTTTCTGACCACCTCTGCTGCCGCCGCAACCGCGACTGTGGGGCTACCCGCGTGGGGGCAAACGGCGAATTCGACCGAATTCGAGTCTGATCTGAGCGGTCGTGTGCAGCGCAATGTCTCCAGCTTTCGCACGTTGCGGTGGCAGGATTATTTCCCAAATCTCGCAAATGGTTGCATCTTGTGTGATATGGAAAGCCGCGCCGTGCATTATTGGTCCGCTGATGCGCAGACCTACAGGCTCTATCCGTCGTCCGTCCCTCTGACCGAAGATCTCACCCGCCGCGGCAGAACCGAAGTCATCCGCAAGGTCGAAGGCCCCAGCTGGCGTCCAACCCCGTCGATGCGTGAGCGCAACCCTGAATGGCCCGAATTTGTGGGCCCCGGCCCCGATAACCCCCTAGGCACCCATGCGCTCTACCTGTCGTGGCAGTATTACCGCGTGCATGGCACCCATGATACGCGCAAAATCGGGCGGCGTTCGTCCAATGGCTGTATCGGCTTGTTCAATGAGCATATCGCCGAGCTGTTCGCACTGGCCACCGTCGGCACCCAAGTCGTGCTGGTTTAGGCTGTCTTCTGCGGTTTGCCGCCCAATGCGCCCGTCAGTATCAGGCTGACAACGATCAGCGGCAGACCCACGGCAAAGGCCGCCCGCAACCCCTGATGTTCGGCCACAAAACCCAGCAGCGGCGGCCCGACCAAAAACGCCACGAACGAAAACTGCGCCAGCGCCGCCACGTTCACCGCTGATGGTCGGTCGGTGCGCTGAGCGGCTGCCGACATCGTTAGTGGGAACAACGCACTGGTGCCGGCCCCCAAAAGAGCAAACCCCAAAAGCGCGATTGCACTGCTCGGCGCTGTGACGACCACGATCACACCTGCGGCCGTAGCGCCGAGCGAAACACGCGCGACCAAACGTGGCGAATAGCGGTCCACGAACCCATCGGCCACATATCTCACACTCGCTTGAGCAAAGGCCCCGGTGGCAACGGCCAAGCCGCCCATGAACGCAGGCGCATCGAACACGCTGCTCATATAAATTGCCGACCAGTCGATGCTGGCCCCTTCGAGCAACATGGCAGACAGGCTGATAGCGACGAGCACCATGATCGGGCGGGTTGGCAGGGCCATGCGCGGGCCGTGATCTGTGCTTTCGCTGGGGCGCGGTGGGGCGGGTTGAAAATCTGACAACCAGATCACCAGCCCTGCGCAGACCAATACCACGACCACGGCCAGATGCATCTGCGGAGAGACGCCCAGATACGCCATTGCTGCCCCGAAGATGCCCGCTAGCCCAAACCCGATGCTCCAAAACGCGTGGCTGCGGTTCATGATACGGCGGTCCATGCGTGCCTCGACCCTATCCGCTTCGAGGTTGATCAGGATTTCAATGGCCCCGATCGCCAGTCCTGCCGGGATCAGCAGCAAAAACAGTGCCAGCGGCCCGGTGGCAAATGTGGCGATAGCGAAAAACAGCGCCATCAGCGGCACAGATGTCATCAGCGTGCGACGATGCCCAAAGCGCACCAGTACCGGATTGGCGAATGTCAGCGCAGCAAAGGTCCCCACAGATATCCCAATGAGCGCAAGGCCGAGGGCTGCTTCGCCCACGCCCAAGGCCTCTTTGATTGCAGGCAGGCGCGGGTAAAAACTGCCCAGCCCAAACGCATAGAGCGCAAAGGCCGCGAACACCTGTTGGTGCGGTGGGGGTGACATGCGCATGGGGCCGGACCTGATGTGAGCTCGTGTTCAGCGCATCTGGCAGACGAATGGCCGCAAGATCAAGAGGGGTTTAGCCGACCCAGCCCGCGAGATTGCGGTGGATGATGCCCGACAGCGCGTCGATATGCGCCGGATCGTCGTTGAGGCAGGGGATGTAGGTGAAATGCTCGCCGCCTGCCTCTTCAAAGCTCTCTTTGATCTCTTCGTTGATCTCTTCGAGCGTCTCGATGCAATCGGCGGAGAAGGCAGGCGCGCAGACGGCGATGTTTTTGATGCCCTCTTCCTCGGCCATCTTCGCCACTTCCTTGACCGTGTAGGGTTTCAGCCATTCCTCGGGGCCAAAGCGTGACTGGAATGTCGTGCGGATTTGCGTGTCGTCCCAGCCGAGGCGTTCTTTCAGCAGACGCGTCGTTTTCTGGCATTGGCAGTGGTAGGGATCGCCTTCGCGCAGGTAGCGTTCGGGCACGCCGTGGTACGAGCAGACCAGCACTTCGGGCTTGGTTTCGGCTGCCGCGTAGGCACGCTCAATGCTCTGTGCCAGCGCGTCGATGTATTTCTCATCCGCGTAGTAGGGGTCCACGACCCGCGCGGTGGGTTGCCATTTTTGACCCATCAGCGACCGGAAGAACTGGTCGTTGGCGGTAGCAGAGGTCGCCCCGGCGTAGTGCGGATAAAGCGGGAAAAACAGGATTTTGGTGCAGCCCGCGTCGACCATTTCCTGCACTTTGGATTTGGTCGATGGGTTGCCGTAGCGCATGCAGAAATCAACACGCACGTCATGGCCATAGGCGGCCTGCATCTGGGCGCGGATCGCGTCTGTTTGATCGCGGGTGATGGTTAGCAGGGGGCTTTCGTCTTTGTCGGTGTTCCAGATCGAGCGGTAGGCGGCCCCTGATGAAAACGGGCGCTTGGTCAGGATGATCAATTGCAACAGCGGTTGCCACAGCCATGCAGAATAATCGACGACGCGTTTGTCGGACAGAAATTCGTTGAGGTAGCGGCGCATGGACCAGTAATCTGTGCCATCCGGCGTGCCGAGGTTTGCGATCAACACACCGACGCGCCCGTGCAGCACCTTGGGGTGATCGGGGGCTGCGTGCATTGGGCAGGCGGCGACCGGTTCGGTCAATTCGGTGGATTTGGCGTCAAACATTGGCTGGCTTCCATGATCTGTCATGTGATGTGCGACCTATGGGGAATACGGGCGATGTCAATCATTGGATCGTTTCAACGCGGCTTCATCTGTTCCGAGCGCCTCTGCCAGCCGCTGTTGGGCTGATCCGGGACGCAAGGGTTGTTGTTGGTCAGGCGCGGGCGCCCAGCCTGTGAGGGTCACTATATCAAACGTCGCGGGAATGCGACCGTCTGGGGTGGCAAAGGTGTCGTGGTAAAGGCGCATCGCTTCAAACAGCACCGCCCGCCGTGTCGCCCCCCGCAGTCTGCCTGCCATCACATTGGTTTCACCCATCGCCCGCAGATCATGCATCAGATGTAGTGCCGAGGCATAGGTGACCGTGATTTGCGCATTGTCAGCCACAGGCTGTGCCAGCCCCGCGCGTCGCAGCAATCCGCCCAAATCCCGCAGATCGCCCATTGGGGCCACACGCGGCGATAGCCCGCCGGTAAGGTTGGTTTCCGCCTGCGCCAGACAGCGCCGCAGCTCTTGCAGCGTATCGCCGCCAAACAGCGTGGCGATCAGCAAACCGTCGGGGCGCAGCGCGTGGCGGCATTGCACCAATTGCCCAACAGGATCGTTTGCCCAATGTAGGTTTAGCCCGTGGATCACCAGATCAAGCGCTCCGGGGGTGAGGTCCAAAGTCTCGGCATCGGCGACAACCGCGGCATCTGGCAGGATATCGCGCCACAGATCGGGCCACGGGGTAACGACAGCAGGCGCCGTAAACGTCCTATTAACCTCTGTCAGTCTTTCCTGAACCTCAGCGGCCATCTGTGTCTGCAAGAACAATTCAGGCGCGCGGGCTGCACGGGCGCGGCGCAGGGCCAGAGCGGATCGGTCAAAGAGGGGCGGCGGCGTTTGCATATGCAGCGATGTAGGAGAATGCGATGTTAATGCAAAGGGCACTGCGGCTGATTTACCCGCCTGAATGTCTGATCTGCCGGGCCAGTACCGAAAGCGAGTTTGGCCTTTGTGGTCCGTGCTGGCGCGATATGCCCTTCATCGCAGGCTCGGTCTGCCATCAATGCGGCACGCCGGTTTTGGGCGATGCGCAAGGCCCGGACGTTCTATGCGAAGAGTGTTTTGTGATTGCCCGGCCTTGGGCTATGGCGCGTGCGGCGGTGTCGTATGATGGCAATGGGCGGCGTATGGTCTTGGGGATCAAATACGGGGATCGCGCTGATTTGGTGAAACCGGCGGCGATCTGGATGGCGCAGGCGGCGGCCCCGATGCTGACCGATCAAACCCTGCTCGTACCCGTGCCCTTACATTGGACGCGGCTGGTGCAGCGGCGGTTCAATCAGGCAGCGATGTTGGCACGGGCTGTCGCGGATCAAACGGGCTGCGAGGTTTGCCCCGACGCGCTGATCCGCCCCGACCGGACTGGCAGCACGCGTGGCCAGAGCCGGGACATGCGGTTCGCCAGTCTCTACAACGCGATCCGTCCGCACCCGAAACGGGGCGACCTGATGCAAGATCGCGATGTTATGTTGGTCGATGATGTGATGACAACGGGGGCCACGCTGGCGGCTTGTTGTGAAGCAGCACACAGTGCCGGTGCGCGACAGGTCACGGTATTGCTACTGGCGCGGGCGGGCCGGGATACCTAGATTACCGTGATCGAATAAAGGAAACCCCAAGATGAAACCCGTTGAAATCTACGCCGCATCATATTGCGGATATTGCCACCGCGCCAAACGCCTGCTCGACAGCAAGGGCATCAGCTACACTGAAATTGACGTGACCACCGACACCGTGAAGCGTCAGGAAATGATGAAGCGCGCCAATGGTGGCCGCACCGTGCCGCAGATATTCATTGGCGACATTCATGTGGGTGGCAGTGACGAGCTGCACGCGCTTGACCGCAAAGGCAAACTGGATGCTATGATCGCGGGGTGAAAGCCGCATTCCTCCAGATGACGTCGGGCGATGATCCGGCAGAAAACCTTAAAACCACCCGCGCGATGTTGGCCGAGTCCGCAGCGGGTGGGGCTGATTTGGTTCTGACGCCTGAAGTGACCAATTGCGTCTCGACCAGTCGCGCCCGGCAAATGTCCGTTCTGGCCCTTGAAGACGAGGATCAGACATTGCGCAGCCTGCGTGATGACGCAGCACAATTAGGCGTTTGGCTGTGCATCGGATCTCTGGCGCTGCGCACGGATGATGTGGACGGGCGGTTCGCGAACCTGTCCTTTGTGATCACGCCCACGGGTCAGATCGCAGCGCGCTACGATAAAATCCATATGTTCGATGTCGAGGTCACCCCTGATGAGACCTACCGCGAGTCGGATGGGTACCGCCCCGGTGCGCGGGCTGTGGTCTGCCCGTCGCCGTTGGGCGCGCTGGGTTTAAGCATTTGCTACGATGTTCGATTTGCGCATCTCTACCGGGCCTTGGCGCAGGCGGGTGCTGAGATTTTGCTGGTGCCTGCCGCTTTTTCGCCCGTCACGGGGGCCGCGCATTGGGAACCATTGCTGCGGGCGCGGGCGATTGAAACCGGGTGTTATGTCTTTGCCTGCGCGCAAACCGGCACGCATCCGGCGCAGACGGGTCGCGCACGCCAGACCTATGGGCATTCGGTGGCGATTGCACCTTGGGGGGAGGTTTTGCTGGACGCGGGCACCGCGCCGGGAGTCAGCTTTATTGATTTTGACCTCTCAGAGGTGTCTAAGGCGCGCAGGCGTGTGCCGTCGCTGCGCCATGATCGCCCCTTTGAGGACCCAACCGATGTCGGACGCGCGTGAAAATCTGGCTGTTGCGCTGTTCAGCGAGATCATCACTATTGACCAGTTGGCCCGCAACAATGTGACCAAGGTTCTGCCCAAGGGTATGGAGCTGTCGCATTTTTCCGTGCTCAACCATCTGGCCCATGCGGGCGAAGAACGCACGCCCGCGCAATTGGCCCGCAGTTTTCACCTGACCCGTGGGGCGATGACCAACACGCTGCGCAAGCTGGAATGGGCGGGCTGGGTGCATATTCGCCCCGATTGGGATGACGCCCGCCGCAAACTGGTGTCGATCAGTGATGCGGGGCGGGGGGCACGCGACGCGGCCCTCGCGGTTATAGCCCCGGTGATCGTTGATGTGGTCGATAAGGTTGGCGATGATCGGGTGCGCGCCGCCTTGCCTGTGCTGCGCGAGTTGCGATTGGCCCTGTCGAGCGATCTGAGCGATTTAAAGCCCGCGCAATCCGAGCCAGATTAACCGAAGCGCGATCACGGCGAGCAGGATATTGAGCGCCGTGCCAAAGAGCTTGTCTGAACTGGCCGTCAGGATACGGGTTCCGACCAGCGTGCCCGCATAGCCCGCCGCGATCATCGAAACGATCACACCGGCCCATGGCGCAAACGCAAAGCCTAACAGGCTGAACATCAGCACTTTCAGCCCGTGCTGGTAGGTCATCAATGCGGCCAATGTGGCCACATGTGGATGCCGGGATAATTTGCGTGATCTGACATAGATCGCCACAAACGGGCCTGTCGCCCCTACAAACATCGTCAAAAAGCTAGAGATCGCGCCGGTCAGTGCTGGCCATCTTTCCAAAAACTTTGGCGGCTTGGTGAACACGGAATATAAAATGAAAACGCCGATCGCGATGCGCAGCACGGCGGGCGGCAGGTCAACGACAATCATCCCCCCGATGGCAATGCCGATCAGCCCCCCGAGCAAGAACCCCATCATTTGGGGCCTGCGGATGTGCGATCTCAAAATCCACGCTCGAAACCCATTGGACCCCAGTTGCACGACACCGTGCAGCGGGATCATCGCGGCGGGTGGGACGATGCTGGCCAGCAGGCCCAACAGCAAAATGCCGCCCCCCAGCCCCAGCGCGGCAGAAATGATCGAGCCTGCGAAACTAGCCATTAACAACAGGCCAAAGACCCAAACATCCAAGCCAGCGGCGGTCCAGATCACCTCCATCGGGCATCACCGCTCTGGTGGCGGACAGCGCTTTGTGGCGTGGTATGTTTGATGTAATCTGTCACGACGCCATCTTTTGCGCAGGCCTGATCCGGGTGCAACGAAAACTTGCGGCTTGACCTACCGGCAGGCGCGGCTCACCCACGCGGGAGGGGCCATCAAGGATCATGACATGCAAACTGGCGCGGCGCGACGCTCGGACAACCTGATTGGCAGTCTGTGGATGGTCGCGGCCATGGGGATCTTTGCGATTGAGGATGCTTTTATGAAGGCGGCCGCTGCGCATATGCCTGTTGGTCAGGTTTTGGTGATCTTCGGGGGCGGTGGCGTGGTGTTTTTCGCCTCAATGCTGCTGGCCAAAGGTGACGCGCTGTGGACGCCTGATGTCCTATCACTGCCCATGCGCATCCGGGTGGTGTTCGAAATCCTCGGGCGGTTGTTCTACGTGCTGGCGATTGCGCTGTCGTCGTTGTCGGCGGCCACGGTGATCTTGCAGGCCACGCCGCTGGTGGTGGTGGCGGGTGCTGCGGTTGTCTTTGGCGAACGCGTCGGTTGGCGGCGCTGGTGCGCCATCGTGCTGGGGCTGATCGGGGTAGTCATTATCGTGCAGCCGGGCAGCGATAGCTTTTCGGTCTATTCGGTGCTGGCGGTGATCGGGATGATTGGGTTCGCGGGGCGCGATCTGGCCAGCCGCGCTGCGCCAAAATCCCTAAGCACCGATCAATTGGGCCTATACGGGTTTCTGGCCGTCATCGTCGCGGGCGCTGCCTTTGCGCTCTGGGATGGTGTTGGGTTTGTGTGGCCCAGCGGGTCTGGCACAGCGATGATGGGGGGTGCTGTGTTGGCCGGGGTCGCGGCCTACAGTTGTTTGATGAAAGCAATGCGCACGGGCGATGTTTCTGCCGTGACACCGTTTCGATACACGCGGCTGCTGTTTGGCATCGCTTTGGGGGTCACGGCCTTTGGCGAAACCCTGACATCCGACATGCTGATCGGGTCAGCGGTGATCGTGGTCTCAGGGCTGTTCATCGTCTGGCGGGGACGCGCAGCGTAGCGTTCCGGGGGGCCGTGGTATTGGCCCCCCAAATGGCGAATTTTAGCGGAACACCAGCGAGATATCGTCCGCCTGAAGCGGTGGCAGATCGGGGGCCACCGCGCCGTCGGCAAAGGTGGTCATCGTCAGATGGCTTTGCGAGGGCGACCACAAGATCGAAAGATCAGCCTCATTGGTGTCGAGGGCTGCGAAATCGCCATGGGCTTCGAACTCGGCAAAGTCGCAATTGATCGTGTCTTGGACCAGATCGGTCAATTCGTCCTTGTGCGATGTCCATGTGCCACCTGCGGCCAGCGCACGGACCAAACCTTCGACATTGGCGTTGATATCCGCCACGCAGGGCGGGCCTGCATTGAGGCTGGGGGCCGCAGAGACAGGGCGCACTGGGGCGACTTCTGGCACGGGCGTGACCTGAGCGCGGGTTGTGGTGGCTGGCGTGGCACGGGCGGCGAGTGCGCCGACCTCTTTCTCGCCCGTGGTGGTGTAGATCGCGGTACCAAGGATGCCGAGCACGACGCACGACGCGAGAACCTTTCCGATATGTCCGGGTGCATCAGCCATGGTGACGCCCCCCGATCTGTGTGTTTTTGGAAATATCTTGTGTAGGGCAAGCGCTTACACGTGGTGCCGCAACATTGCGGGCTGTCAGTACAATCATTGTCCAAACCTCAAAACTTATTAACAAAGGCCACTGGCCTCCGTATTTCATGTATTCACGCAGCCCCAAACCGCTTTACCCTCGGCGGTGGAGCTACTGCTGTATTAGCAACGCCGGGGTACAAGCCATTTTTGACCAAATTTTGTTCGTCTTTGTAAAAAGTGCAAAATTTATGGGCAATATGAAAACAGGGGTTGTCTAGGTTGCTAGGCGGCGGAGCGTTCTGTCAGTTTCGATGTAAATACAGCCGTAGAGTTTTGATTTACATAGAAAATAATTTTGCTTTCAGCCACTGATCTGCATGAGAAAACGACGCACTATAACAGTGTCACGCAATTTCGAGACCTGATGTCATCGCTAAACAAATCATCAATTGACCAAAAAAACGACTGATTGTTGTTGTTAGGTGCTTTTGTAAATTAGTGCATGAGGAGTTACAGCGTGCCAGTAAAATCACTTTGGGCGGCAGGAATGCTCGCCCTTCTCGCAGGACCGGCGCTTGCTCAAGATGCCCCGCCTGCGACCGTTGAGTTCAACGTCAATACATTGTTTTTAATCCTGTGCACGATCCTCGTGATGTGGATGACCGCGGGCTTTACCATGCTCGAAGCGGGCTTTGTGCGTGCCAAGAACGTCGTCAATCAATGCGCCAAAAACCTAGGCCTGTTCGCGATTGCGACCACAGCGTTTTTCGCGTTCGGTTATAACCTCGCGTTTCCCGGCGATGGCTGGATGATCACCGGGTTCTTAGGCGGCTTTGGACCCGCCGACATCGGTCGCGTTGCCCCGGCTGGAACCGAATTCACCGGCGCGCGTCCTGCCGTCATCGACGTGTTGTTTCAGATGATGTTTGCGGCGGCTGTCGCGTCGATCGTTTCTGGCGCATTGGCCGAGCGGATGAAATTGATCCCGTTCTTTGTCTTCACCTTCATTTTCACCGCGTTTATTTATCCGATCCAAGCGGCTTGGGTCTGGGGCGGCGGCTTTCTCAGCACGGCCTTGAACTTTAAAGACCTCGCTGGCGGCACCGTCATTCACGTCACAGGCGGCGTCGCGGCGCTGATCGGGTCTATCGTGATCGGCGCCCGTGCGGGTCGCTTTACCGAAGACGGCAAAGTGGCGATGACCAGTTATAACCTGCCACTGGCCACCTTGGGTGCGCTGATCTTGTGGATGGGTTGGTTCGGATTTAACGCAGGCTCCTACATCGGATTCACCGATGCGGCAGACGCGAGCAACGTGTCGCGGATCATGCTGAACACTAATCTGGCCGCTGCCGGTGGTGTGTTGGGCGCGGGCCTCGTGTCCTACACTCGCTTTAACCGCTTTGATCTGTCGTTCATGATGAACGGCGCATTGGGGGGCTTGGTTTCGATCACCGCAGAGCCGTTGTTCCCGACGCCCATGATTGCCGCGACCATCGGCATGACCGGCGGTTTGATCGTGGTCTGGGCTGTGTTGTTGCTGGACCAATTGCGCATCGACGATGTTGTTGGCGCGGTCCCGGTACACCTGTTCTGCGGCGCTTGGGGCACGATGGCTGTCGTGTTGAGCAACCCAGAAGCGACCATCATGGGCCAGGCTGTGTCCTTGCTGTTCATCACCGCCTTTGTCGCGGTCGCATCGACGGCGGCATGGTTGGGTCTGCACGCGGTCTTTGGGATCAGGGTGTCGCTGGAAAGCGAAATCGTTGGCAACGACGAAGCCGAAATGGTGATGGAAAGCTGATCACTGGTTCCCAGTGAC
>CALHAP010000097.1 GCA_937931795.1 uncultured Paracoccaceae bacterium | reverse complement strand
TTTGGCAGCAACGTATCCAGTGACGCCTTCGCATCGCCGTAGAACATCCGCGTGTTGTCCTTAAAGAACAACGGGTTCTCGATTCCAGAATAGCCTGTGCCCTGCCCGCGTTTGGACACGAACACCTGCTTGGCCTTCCAGCATTCGAGGACCGGCATCCCCGCGATGGGGCTGTTCGGATCATCTTGAGCGGCAGGGTTCACGATGTCGTTCGAGCCGATGACGATTGCCACATCCGTGTCAGGGAAATCATCGTTGATCTCGTCCATCTCCAGCACGATGTCATAGGGCACCTTGGCCTCGGCCAGCAGCACGTTCATGTGCCCCGGCAGACGCCCCGCAACAGGGTGGATCGCGAAACGCACGGTTTTGCCCGCCGCCCGCAGCTTGCGTGTCAGCTCGGCCACGGCGGTCTGTGCTTGCGCCACCGCCATGCCGTAACCGGGGATGATCACGACGCTGTCGGCCTCGTTCAGCGCTGTGGCCACGCCGTCTGCGTCAATCGCCACCTGCTCGCCCTCGACCGCCATTTGCTCGCCCGCAGGGCCACCAAAGCCGCCCAAAATCACGGACACAAAGCTGCGGTTCATCGCCTTACACATGATGTAGGACAGGATCGCGCCCGACGATCCGACCAGCGCGCCGACCACGATCAACAGGTCGTTGCCGAGGCTGAAACCAATCGCTGCCGCCGCCCAGCCAGAGTAGCTGTTGAGCATCGACACCACGACCGGCATATCAGCGCCGCCGATGCCCATGATCAGGTGATAACCGATGAACAGAGCTGCGAGTGTCATGAGGAACAGCGGGAAGAAACCGCCAGTGTTGAAATACCAAATCAAGGCAATCAGTGAGATCGCCGCCGCCCCGATGTTGAGCATATGCCCACCCGGCAGCTTGGTCGCGGCGCTATCGACTTTGCCCGCCAGCTTGCCGTAGGCGATGACCGAACCGGTAAAAGTGATCGCACCGATGAACACGCCCAAGAATAACTCGACGCGCAGGATGTTGACCTCAACGTTGGTTTTCTTGGCCAAGAGGGCCGCGAACGTGCCGAGATCTTTGGTCTCGTCGCCCGACATTCCCATCACTCGGTTCAACTCAAAATGCGCGATGTAACCCACGAACACAGCCGCCAAACCCACGAGGCTGTGCATCGCGGCGACCAGTTCGGGCATTTGCGTCATCTGCACGCGCGTGGCCAGCAGATAGCCAATGGCACCACCGCCTGCGATCAACACGAGCGACAGCAACCAATAGCCCGAGCCGGGTCCGATCAACGTCGCGACCACGGCCAATGCCATGCCCGCGATGCCGTACCACACGGCTCGCTTCGCGCTTTCCTGTCCCGACAAACCGCCGAGCGAGAGGATAAAGAGGATGGCCGCGACGACGTAAGCCGCTGTTGTAAATCCGAATTCCATGGTGTTTCCCCTTTACGACTTTTGGAACATGGCGAGCATGCGCCGTGTCACGAGGAAACCCCCGAAGATATTGATACCGGTCATAAACACCGCGAGGGCAGCGAGGATGATCACTATGGCCGACCCCGATCCGATCTGGGTCAAGGCCCCCAAAATGATGATTGACGAGATCGCATTGGTCACCGCCATCAGCGGGGTGTGCAGGCTGTGTGCGACGCCCCAGATGACTTGAAAACCGACAAAAACCGCGAGAACGAACACGATGAAATGCTGCATGAAACTGGCTGGCGCGACGAGGCCCACGGCCAGCAACAACGCACCACCAACGGCCAGCAGGGTCACCTGATTGCGCGTCTCGGATTGGAACGCTGCCGTCTCTTCGGCGCGCTTTTCCTCGGGCGTCAGCTCTTTGGGCTTTTCCTTTTTCGGGGCGGCTGCGATTGCCGCAACCTTGGGCGGCGGCGGCGGGAAGGTGATTTCGCCCGCGTGCGTGACCGTGGCCCCGCGAATAACGTCATCCTCCATGTTGTGGTTAATCACGCCGTCTTTTTCCGGCGTCAGATCGGTCAGCATGTGTCTGATGTTATTGCCATAAAGCGTGCTAGACTGTGTCGCCATACGACTGGCGAAATCGGTGTAACCCACGATAGTCACACCATTATCGCTGACGATTTTTTCGTCCATCACGGTCAGATCGCAGTTGCCACCCCGCTCGGCGGCAAGGTCCACGACGACCGATCCGGGCTTCATCATCTCGACCATGTCTTTGGTCCAGAGCTTGGGCGCGGGGCGTCCGGGGATCAGGGCTGTGGTGATGACGATGTCGATGTCGGGGGCCATTTCGCGGAATTTCGCGAGCTGTTTGGCTTGGAATTCAGGCGTCGACGGGGCCGCATAGCCGCCGGACGCCGCGCCATCGGGCAGCTCGGAGGCATCAAATTCAAGGAACACAAATTCCGCGCCCATGCTCTCGATCTGCTCGGCCACCTCGGGGCGCACGTCGAACGCATAGACAATCGCGCCCAGCGAGGTCGCCGTGCCAATCGCGGCCAAACCGGCAACGCCTGCACCGACAACGAGGACTTTGGCGGGGGGTACTTTACCAGCGGCAGTGACCTGCCCTGTGAAGAAGCGGCCAAAGTTGTTGCCCGCCTCGATCACCGCGCGGTAGCCACCGATATTGGCCATCGACGACAGCGCGTCCATCTTTTGCGCACGGCTGATGCGGGGCACCATGTCCATAGCGACGACGGTTGCGGATTGCTCATTGGCCAGCGCCATCAAATCTTCGTTTTGACCGGGCCAAAAGAACGAGATCAGCGTCTTATCAGACGTCAACATGCGCGTTTCGTCCTCGGACGGGCCGCGCACTTTCACGATGACGTCCGATCCGGCCCAGAGCGCGTCGGCCCCATCAATCACCTCGACACCGGCGTCGCGGTAGGCCGCATCGGTGAAGCCTGCGGCGATACCCGCGCCCGACTGGATCAGGCAGCTATGCCCCAGCTTTTGAATGTCTTTGGCAGAGGCGGGCGTCATCGCCACCCGCGCTTCGCCATTAAAAATTTCTCTCGGGGCGCCGATCTTCATTGCATCTTCCCTTGTCACTTAAGTCTCTGTTTTGAGTATAGCGCGCAATAATATTTCGCAAGCAACATAGAGCCCGCGTTAGCGCAAACCCTTGCCTTTAGGTCAGCATTTCACACCCAACGGCGTGTTTTTAGGCAATACGCCTCAAACGCGGGGCCAAATGCGGTCGTCAAACGGGTTTCTTCGGCAATGATAAACCGAACCGTGATGGTCCACGCAAATATCGGCACGAGGATCAACAGGATCGGCGCATTCGCGCGTAGAATAACCCCGACGAGGATCAGCGCATCGCCGAGATAAATAGGGTTGCGCGACACAGCAAACACACCCGTCGTCACCAACGCATCGGGTTGCATGTGCGGGATTGGCGTTGTGCGCTTTTGGACCATGACCAACACCGCCAGCACGATCAGCGCCAATCCTGCCAAGATGCAGATCAGCCCTAAAACGTGGCTCCATCCCGCAGCAAACTGCATGGGAACCACGGGACCGAGGCCCCAGACCAATACGATAAATCCCGCCAACCAAACTGGTGGAATATCAATCCATTTGAGCATTATTTTCGCCGCCCTCACTGCCCTATCTGCGCCGCATCTTACGCAAAATGCTGCCTTTAGGATTTTGTATACCAATTATCAAACCAGTTCACGCCAAAACCAGCGGCACCTAAGGGAACGCGATTATGACATTGGGTTACCACGTTCATTTGGATCAGGCTTCGGCAAATAGCGCCGTTATCGTCAATGATGTTTTGCACAGCTTTAACTTGGAAACGGCGCTGGGGGCCGCAACATGGGACCGGTCTAGCAGTGACGGAACTGATACCCTCATTGGCGATGGATTGATCGGGCGCGCCACGGATGGCCATGTCTATTTTGCCCCCGACATACCCAATGCCTCGCTTGAGACTAAGGCGCTGGCAATCACCCTAAGCACCCCGGTCTCGTCGATCTATGATGAGACCATCGAAACCCCCGCCA
>CALHAP010000096.1 GCA_937931795.1 uncultured Paracoccaceae bacterium | reverse complement strand
GACACCCACAGCGGCATTTCAGGCCCGAATGTCAGGAATGGCGCGGGATCAAGCGCCCAGCTCGTATCCGCATTCGCAGCCCCAAACACCGCCAGAGTGGCTGAAAAAGCGATTGAAAAGAACAGGATAGTATCCACCGTGGCCGAGATCAGGGTCGAGACCAGCGGCGCTTTCCACCACGTCCCCGCCCGTAGCCGGGAAAACACCGCGACGTCCAGCAATTGCGCCGTCAGGAAGGCAATCCCCGAGGCCACGGCGATCCGCAGGGGCACGGCGGCATACTCATACCCATCGCCTTGCAGCATGATCTGGCTGCCAATCAACGAGCAAACGACGCCCACGACAAAGCCCACGAACACGACCCGCCGCGCGGCAGAGGCCCCGTAAACCCGGTTCATGATGTCGGTCACCAAAAACGCCAGCGGATAGGTGAACGCGCCCCACGTCAGCAGCCCGTCGAGCAGCAGAAATTGGACGAGGATATTCGAAGCCACGACAATGGCGGCCATGGCGATCACGCCGGGGAAAAGTCTGGTCATGTTGAGTTCCGTTTTGGCAAGGGTGCGGCACTTGGCCCCCGTCATCGAGGACGCCGCTGCCTACGCCGCTCCCGCTACTCCGTCAACCGGTACTCGACCACCTCGGTGCGCTGAAATCTACGCCTGTGATTGTCATCCGAGATCATCGTGATCCGCAAGCCAGCCTCGTCCTGCCAGACCGTCACCCCTTCGAGGTTGTCATGGTGGCCGGGGGGCGTCTCCAGCAGTGTTTCCTCGCCCGTCCCGTCGATCTCGAACCGCCGCAATCTGCTGGAAAACCCGATGCCATTGAAGTCACGCTCCAGCAGATAGAGCCGCCCATCCGGTCCAATATCGGCCCCCACAGGCACCATCAAACCACGTCGGGGGATGTGAAACGGAATGTCCCAAGCGCCATCCATGTAGCGGTACACCGGAAAGGGCCGCATGGCCCGACCAGAGCGTTCGGGGATGGCGTAAAGCGTGTCGTCCGCATCAATCGCCAGCGCTTCAAGCGACCCGTTTTCCTGTAGCCCTGCAAAGTCCGGGTGGCGGGGCAGGCGGACAGGCTCGCTCTCGCGGCCCGTCTCTTGGCGCACGCCGGATATGCCTTCCCAGCTGGTGAACACACGGCCATCCTCGGCAATCGCCAGCCCTTCGCTGTCGCGGCTGTCGTCGCCTGTGGGCCATTGTAGGGGATGGGGTAGAAACGGAAAAGGACCGGGGCCATCGAGTTCTGGTGGCATGGCAGTGATCTGGCCAGCGGCATCCCGCTCGACCGGGCCGCGCGCGATCCAGCCCCGGTCGCTGATCACGGTGTAGCGCGTGCCGCCTTCGGTTAGCTCGATCCCCGACAGCCCCCCAAAATGGCGCGAGCTGTGTTCCCAATGATAGCTTTGCAAAAAGATCATCTCGGCGCGCGCGAGGCTAGGGCCTGCGAGCAGGGCCAACAGAACAAGGGGGCGGATCATATCAGTCGCTGTTCAACACGGCGGTGCATTGCGCGGGCAGGCGGGCCATTGTCACCTCGGGGCGCGGTGTCGCGGGGGCGGCGTCAGGGTCCGGGGGCGGTGGGTTTAGGATACGGTCGACCCAGCCGCGTGCCTCGGCGCAGCCATCACCGGGCGGGGGTGGTGCTTGGTCTTCGCAGACGCGGTCGCCCGTGGGACAGCCCAAACGCACGTGGAAATGGTAATGATGCCCCCACCAAGGCCGGATCGTGCGCAGGTAATCGCGGTCGCCTGTTTCGGCGTCACACATCGCGACTTTGGCACCGGGGAAGACAAAAATCCGATCAACACGCGCATCTGATGCCGCCTCGCGCAGCACTGCCATATGTTCCGGCGTCCACGCATCATTGGTATAGGCCCCCGACGCGCGGCGCATCGAAATAGACGACAGATCTTCGCGTTCTTGGCGGGTTAGGTTCAACCGGTCGGGCGGCAACATCCAGATATCGACGTCGAGGCCTGTCTGATGGCTGGCGTGTCCAGTCAGCATCGGCCCACCGCGTGGCTGGCTCATGTCGCCCACATAGAGGCCTTCCCAGCCATCCAGCGTCGCGGCAAACGGCTCAGGTCTTGGATGAAATCCACGGTTTCGGCCTGCGCCCAGTTGCGGTTTCGGCTAAGACGCATCGCCTGCCATGTGGGGCCGGTTTCGGGGAGTTGGACAGCGCCTGCCTGACATCCACGCGAATAAAATCCGACGCTCTCGGCGGGTTGGTTTGATCCTGCATCCACCGCGCCAAACAGCGTTTTGGCCACGCGGTTGTCGCCGGCATTTTGCGTAGAAACCGTGGCGCGCGGGCTGTCATCGCCGCACGAGGCGACCGCAAATACCAATGCCAGACATCCGATGAACCTGTTCATGCGCCTTGATCCCCTGTTGCTTTGACCGAGCGTAGCAAGAACAGCCCCAAGATGAAAAGCACGATTACCGGAATATAGCTCAAGCGGACGCTGCCCGTCAGATAGCTAAACAGCGCAATCAGCGCGGGGGCCACAAAGGCGGTGGCCTTGCCCGACAGCGCAAACAACCCGAAGGCTTCGGTCGGGCGGGACGGGTCTGTGTGGCGCACCATCATCGACCGGGACGCCGTATAAAGCGCGCCGCCAGCCCCCCCGATGCAGGCCCCGCAGATTAAGAATAGGATATCCGGCAGGCGCGACCCTGAGGCGATGGGCACGAAATATATCGCCTCGCGGTCCATCATCACGATTGTGGTCGAGACCACCACAAGGATCAAAATCGCCGTAACTATAACGGGTTTCGGGCCAAACCGCGCATCCGCGCGTCCTGCGATATAGGTGGCGATGGCGGCGGTGATCGCGGAAATAATGCCAAATATCCCGATGTTCATGGTTTCCCACTGCAAAACCAGCTTGGCGTATATTCCCCCCGCCGCATAGAGCGCGTTCAGCGCATCGCGGTAGAACATAGATCCCAGAAGAAAGTTCAACAGGCTGCGGCGGTGTTTCAGGCTGCGCAGCGTGGCCCCAAGTTCGCGTAAAGCAGACCCCGCGCTGCTACGCTGGGCAGGGGGCGGAGTGTCGCGCACCCAAAGAAAAAACGGGATGATAAACAACGCATACCACAGAGCGATAAACGGGCCGACAAAACGAGTACCCTGCATCTGTGTGGCGTCCAGCCCAAAAATCGGCGGGATGCCCGCGAATGTCAGGCCCGTCGCGCTGCTTTCTACAAACAACAGCAGCATGATGAACAGCGATGTCACCCCACCCCAATAACCGATGGAAGCGCCCGTGCCGGAAATACGCCCCACCTGTGTTTCATCGCCCAGCGAGGGCAGGATCGCGTTGGTGAAGTTGAGCGCCGACTCAGAGGCGACAAAACCCACAAAAAACACAGCGAGCATCAGATAGAGCGCCGCACCATCGGGCGCGAGCCCCCAAAGCGAGGCGCTGGCCGCGATGAAAATCACAGAAAAGAAGGCGATCCACGGAATTTTGCGCCCCGAATTATCGGCCATGGCCCCAAGGACAGGCGCGGTAAAGGCGATGATCAAACCCGCGATGGTCTGGCCCAAAAACCATAGCTGGTTGGCGCGCGCGTCGGCGGCGTCTTGAATGGCACCCTCTGCGATAAATCGGTTGGTGGCGACCTCCGCGAAATAGACGCTGAACACAAAGGTCAGGCCCAGCGTGTAAAACGGCTGTTGCGCCCAATCAAAGGCGATCCAGCCCCAAATGCGTTTTTGCTGTGTGCTGGCCACGTTGATCTCTCCGGTCTGCGGGTTGGTCGATCAAGCCGCATTTGCGCGGGCGGGGCAATGGGGGTTAGGCGCTTTGGCCGTTACGTTCCATTTTTATGCGCAGCTCTTCGGTTTCCGTGCGGGCGTCGCGAAGACCATCCATGGCGGCGCGCAATTCGGCCTCGGATTGGTTGATCTGGGTGTTCAGCTCGTTTTCGCGCTGTTGCAGATAGGTGATCGCCTGATCGCGGGTTTCCTCGGCTTCGTGCAGCGCTTGGGCCATGCGGTCCAGCTCGCCCACTTCGGCCTTGGTCACGCGGGTAAAGCGGTTCACCAACCAGCCCGCAAACCAGCCCAAGGCAAAGGCCACGAACAAGATCAAAGCAATGGCGATGATAAATTCGGATCGGTTCACAGCATGTCCTCGGGGCTGGGGGGATTTGGCAGTCTGTATGACATAATTGCTTACTCTGAAACAGCGCTATCGTCGCGCGCAGGCGGCGGCGCGGGGGCTTCGATTTCTTCCAGTGTCGTTGGTTCCTCAATGGGCGCCTCGTCGGGGATCAGATGAAATTCGATCCGGCGATTGGCCTCGCGCCCGGCCTCGGTGTCATTGTCGGCAATGGGATCGGTTTCGCCGTAGCCCACGGCCACAAAGCCACTGACTGGGATGCGCCGTTGGCGCAGGGCTGTCAGCACCGCGTTGGCACGCTGTTGGCTGAGCCGGGCGTTCATATCTTCGCCGCCTTGGCTGTCAGTATAGCCTGCGACCTCGATTTCGAGATCGGAACAGCGGCGGAAAATTTCTGCAATATCGTCAATGATCGGCAAGGCGCTGGCCGCCAATACGGTCGAGCCGGGGTCAAAGGTGATTTTGCGCCCTTCGGTTTGGGCGGTGATCTGTGCGACACATTCCTCGGGGCTTGGCAGACCCGCGATGGGGTCCAGCTCTTCGGCGTATCCCACATCAATGCTAAAGGCTGCCGACTGCCCCAGCTTGTCGATCATCAGGCGCGATATTGCGGCCGACGCCTGTGGGTCGCCCGTTGTGCCGCGCACCGTGACTTGCTCGGCTTCGACAATGACGGCCCCGTTGGACAGCAGCGACAGAGCTTCGATCGCGGCCAGCACCCGCACCGACCAACCGGGCGGCAAATCGCCGCTGATCCGGGTGCGCATGGTCACGTCGTTTGAGCCAAATTTGGCTTGGGCAAAATTCTCGGCGGTGGTGTTCATCAAAGCGTCGGCCACACGTCCGCGCAATTGAATTGTCCCCTCGGGGCTGCGGGTCGCACTGAACCGGGCGGGACCGGGGTTTTCATCGCTTTCAGGTGCGGGCAACACGGCGTCCAGCGCAAAGATATCAGGCAAAGCATTGGTCAAATCGCCGACCGCATCATCAAACGTCGCCTGCGCCGTGCCTTGCAGCGCCACGAGGCGCACATCCGCGTCTGAAAACGTCAGGGTGCCACCGCCCAGATCCTGCACTGCCGATATTCCCCTAGCGACCGCATCGCCCCAGTCGCGGGTCGGCACGCCCAATCCCAGCGTGCAGGTGATCGGCCCGGTGGCGCCGACGTCCCTAGCGGCGGTGATGATCGTCTCTTGCGCCTCGGCCGTGTCGGCGGCACAGGCGTCAAACCGCGTGCCCTCTGCGTCCATCACGAACCGCACGGTGAACGGGGTGATCACCGGACGCGGGGCCGACACCGCGAGGGTCAGTGCCACATCTGACGGTGCGGTGTTTTGCAACCGGGTCTCAATGCGGGTTTTTGCCTCGGGGCTGTCCGATATCGCGGTGATATCGACCACGCCGGGGGCCACAGAAATCTGCGATTGCGGCAGCGTGGACAACGCGGTGATGGCATAGGCGACAGCGTCGCTCCAGCCGTCGGGCGTTGGGTAATCCGCGCTTTCCAGCAGATCAACAACAGGCGTGTCGGGGGCGATGCGGGCCAGACGGGCGGTCAATGCATCGCGGTCCATCGTGGCCGGCAACAAGCCGATCAATGTAATGCCGGCGTCATTGCGCAGAATTTCCATCGCAAAGCTGGGGGGCGTGATATCGGCTGTCGCTTGGACGGACATGCTGTCGATCACCCGGCTGCTGTCCACAACCTCGCCCGCCGCCGCCATGGCCCGAAACCGCAAAGCCTCGTTCGGCGCGCGTCCTTCTAGGACGATTTGCAACCCGTCGCCTTGGACCGTGGCCCATGTATGTCCCTTGTCGGCCAAGGCTTCGCGCACGGCGATCACAGACCGGGTTTCCACGACAGCCGCAGACAACCGCGCAGCATAAGTGGCCCCAAATCCCGCGAGGGCAAAGGCAACAACAGGCAAAAGGATGTTCTTTAAACGCATGGACCCGCCGGCAGCTGGTGGATGTTGGCCTTGTCTATGTCTTGCGCGCGCGCGACGCAATCACGTCCGGTCACACAAAGCCCGCAGCGGCGAAAAACACCAAGGGGATCAGCCCTGCGGTGCGGTTAGAGCGAAAGATCATCAACAGCTTGGCCGCATCATCTGCGTCAAACCGGATCAATTGCAGCGCCAGATGCCATCCCAAAGCCCAAGGTCCGCCGAGCGCGATAACCAGTGACAAGAACGATCTGTCTGCCGTGGCCAGAACCACCGCGGCCCCCATCAACACCACCGAAAGCACCAAAAACCCGCGCAACCACTGGGCCGAGGCATCCCCGAACAGCCGTGCGGTGGATTTCACGCCAATGAGCGCGTCGTCTTCGGTGTCTTGGTGGGCGTAGATCGTATCATAAAACAACGTCCAAGCGATGCCCGCCAGATAGAGGATCACCGGCGCCCACGCCAGGCTGCCCGTATGCGCCACCCACATCAGCAATGCGCCCCAGTTGAACGCGAGACCTAAAAACACCTGCGGCCACCATGTGAACCGCTTGGCAAAGGGATAAATCGCCACTGGCAATAGAGCGAGGATACCAAGCGCAATCGCCAGTGCGTTAAACGTCAAAAGGATGCAGAACGCGATCAGCGCCTGCGCCACCATCCAGATCACCGCGCCCCGGACCGTGACTTGCCCCGATGGAATGGGCCGCGACCGGGTCCGCGCGACCGAGCCGTCGATGTGGCGGTCTGTGATGTCATTCCACGTGCAGCCCGCGCCGCGCATCAAAAACGCGCCAATCCCGCTGCCGACGACCAACCATAGATCATAGGTGGTGACACTGTCGGTCCACAGACACGCCAGCGCCAGCCCCCACAGGCACGGCAAATACAGCAACCACGTGCCAATAGGCCGATCCGCCCGGCTGAGACGCAGGTAGGGCCGCGTGGCCATGGGCGCATGCGTGTCCACCCAATTGCCCGCACTGTCGGCCACGACGCCTGACTGCGGATCTGTGGCCTCTGGCGCTTGGGTCGGGTCGGTCATATGCTGCCCCTCATGGCATCGAAAGTTCGTCTTTATGTAGAGCATCCTCTGGGCGAGGGGCAATCCGTTGTGCTGACGCAGCCGCAGGCACATTACCTGACCGGGGTGATGCGGCTGGGCGTTGGGGCTGTGATCTCTGTTCTCAACGGGGTTGATGGCGAATGGGACGCGGAACTGGTCGAGGCGGGCAAGCGTAAGGGCGTATTACTGTGCCACGCGCAGACCAAACCGCTGCAAGTGCCCCCCGATCTGTGGTTGCTGTTTGCTCCGATCAAAAAGGCGCGCACCGATTTTATCGTCGAAAAGGCCGCCGAGATGGGGGCAAAGCGGATTGTGCCAATCCAGACCGCCTATACAAACGCCGACCGCATTCGTGTCGAAAAGCTGCAAGCCCATGTGATTGAGGCCGTCGAGCAATGCGGCGGTACCTATGTGCCGCAGGTCACGCCTTTGCAAAAACTTGGGGCCGTCCTTGATGGCTGGTCGCCCGAGCGGCGGTTGATGTTTTGCGATGAAACGATGCTAGATCAGCCAAGCGCAATGTCGGGCAGCGCTGGGCCTTGGGCCATTATCATCGGTCCCGAAGGCGGGTTTTCAGACCCGGAACGGACGCGATTGCGCGCGATGCCTGCCGCCACGCCCGTGAGCCTTGGTCCGCGTATCTTGCGCGCCGACACCGCTGCAGTGGCTGCGATGACGCTGTGGCAGAGCCGGTTTGGAGACTGGCAGTGAAACGGGCGGTGCAGAGTGATGTGCCTCATATCACAGACTTTCTGCGCCAAAACATCACCACCTCGATGTTTCCCCTGATGAATCTGACGGAGCACGGGTTGGACGCCGCACACCCGCGCAGCCCCCGCATCTGGCTGCGACGTGCGGATGGCCGGGTCACCGATGTGCTGTCTGTCACGCAGCAGGGCATGGTCATGCCGCAATGCCCCAATGGTGGTTGGAACGAGGTGGCCCGCATGCTGTGCGCGCGCGATCTGAGCGGTGTTATTGGTCCCGCTGATCAAGCCCGCAGTTTTATCGCGGCGGCAGGCCTTGGGGATGTGCGCACAACGCTGGACGAAGACGAGCCACTTTTGGAACTCCAGCTCAGCACTCTAAACCTGCCGGACGGGCCGGGGCATATCGTGCCGCTGTCGCAGGTCGACAAAGAGCTGATCCTCGGTTGGATGGAGACCTATCAACGCGAGGCTTTGAAAACCAATGCGCCAGATGTCGCGCGGTTCGCCGCTGAGGGCTACGCCAGCAACATCGAACGCGACAGTCACGTGGCCCTCATCGTGGAGGGCAGGCCTGTCGCCATGACAGGATTTAATGCGGCAGTACGCGATACCGTCCAAATCGGCGGTGTGTTTACGCCCGAGGGCTTGCGCGGACGCGGTTATGCGCGCCGTGCCGTGGCCTTGCATCTGGACCAAGCGCGCCGCGCAGGCGTGGCCCAAGCGGTGCTCTTTTCCGCCAATGCGTCCGCCCGACGCGCCTACGAGGCGATCGGGTTTGCGCAAACAGGCGATCGGACCTTGTGCCTGTTCAATGGCCCCGCTCAGGTGCGCCAATGATCCGGGCTGCACCCGCCCAGCAAGGCGAGATCGCGGATTTCCTGCGCACCCGCACGGAACAGGCGATGCTGCCGCTGGCGACCTTGGACACCTACGGCATGGACGGCGGGCATCCCCGGTCTTTGGACGTCTGGATTGACCGCAACGCGCAGGGTGTCATCACCGATGTAGTCACGTTCAACGCGGCCACGGGCATGGTGCATCCGCAATGTCCCAACGCCCCGTGGGACGCCATAGCTGCCGCGTTGCGGGGCCGAGAGGTGGCGGTGATTGTGGGCGAGGGGGCCCAAGTGTCCGGGCTGCTGGCCGCCTGCAAAATGACGGACGCCACCTATCACATTGACCGGGACGAGAGCTTCATGACCCTGTCGTTCGATACCCTGCGTGTGCCTGCGGGGCAGGGAGAAATCGTGCCGCTGGCCGATGCGCCGCGTGGGGCGATGATGGAATGGCGCGCGGCGTACTTGCAAGAAACGCTTCTTCTGACCCCCAATATGTCGCGGATCAAAGCACTGGAAGATTATGAACGCCTCAGTGCAGAGGGCAGCCATGTTGTGTTGATGCACGGGCCATCTGCGCTTGCGATGTCGGGGTTCAATGCCAAACAGCCCGGTGTGGTGCAGATCGGCGGTGTCTACACGCCACCTGCGCTGCGTGGCATGGGCTATGCGCGGCGGATCGTGGCGCTGCATCTACAGCAGGCCGCGCGGGCCGGGGTGCAGCGGGCGGTGCTGTCTGCCGCAAACCCCTATGCCGTGCGCGCCTATGAGGCTATCGGATTTCGCAAAACCGGCGTATGGCGTCTGTGTCTGTTAGAACCGC
>CALHAP010000095.1 GCA_937931795.1 uncultured Paracoccaceae bacterium | reverse complement strand
GTACAATCTGATGTTTAACTCAGATTTCAAACTCCAAAAGAAAACCGCCACAAAGCATTTCGCCCCGATTAAGTCGGGGTGATAGGCAACCTTGATTATTAAGCGATTGGGTCACGACGGATTCTCCTAGAGGAAAGCTATTAGGCTGTTTGCATATTATCCGTCAACGGTCCTATTGGCTTTGCGGGTAAAATTTGCGGCAAAGCTGAAAACCAATTCCTTTTGCCGCACATCACCCCCCAATACAGCCGCCGCCCCACCTCACTTGTTCTCGCCCCGCGATGGGCGTTATGAGACTTGCATGGTTTTTTTCGCCCGCCCTTTGACCGCCTCGATGGCCCTGCTGTGCGTCATGCTGGCGGGCTGTAGTGCGCCGCCTGATCTTGATACGGCCCTGGACCAAGCGGCCTTGGACGCGCCCTACCCGCGGTTGATCCCGCTGGGATCGCTGGCCGAACAGGGGCCGCCGACGAACGCGCCGACGCCCGCGCTGGGGCGCATCGCGGCCCTGAGGGCACGGGCGGCTGGTCTGCGCCAGCCTGTGTTGTCGCGCAGTGATCGTGCCAGATTGCGCCAAGGGGCCAACAGACGCGGATTGTAGGTCCGGCCTTGGTTGATCCACCGCCACAGACAGGCTAACAGCGATCCAAATATTGCCCCCGCCAGAAAGCCCTTGATCATGCCTGACACCACTGCCCCCCTTCGCCTTGGAATTGCTGGTCTCGGGACCGTGGGCACGGGCATCGTGCGGATGGTGCAAAACCACCCCGAGATGATCGCCGCCCGTGCGGGTCGCCCTATCGAGATCACAGCCGTCACCGCCCGCGACAAGGACAAGGATCGCGGCGTTGATCTGTCTGGCTACACATGGGCCCAAGACGCCGTGTCCCTCGCCCAGCGCGACGACGTCGATGTTTTTGTTGAGCTGATCGGCGGGCACGAAGGCACGGCCAAGGATGCCTTTGAAGCGGCATTGGCCGCAGGCAAGGACGTGGTCACTGCAAACAAAGCGCTGCTCGCGATCCATGGTAATGAGTTGGCAACATCCGCCGAAGCCCAAGGCCGTGTGGTCCGTTTCGAGGCCGCTGTCGCAGGCGGCATCCCGGTGATCAAATCGCTGACCGAAGGCCTCGCCGGCAATCAAATCACCCGCGTGATGGGCGTGATGAACGGCACCTGCAACTACATCCTGACCCGCATGGAGAGCGCGGGCCTGCCGTATGACGAGGTTTTCGCCGAGGCCGACGCGCTGGGTTTCTTGGAGGCCGATCCAAACCTCGACGTCGGCGGCATTGATGCGGGCCACAAATTGGCGCTGTTGTCGTCCATCGCGTTCGGCACACAGGTCGATTTTGATGGTGTTGAGCTGGAAGGCATCGGGGCCATCACCATCGACGACATCAAACAGGCCGCTGACATGGGCTACCGGATCAAACTGCTCGGCGTCGCACAGATGACAGGCCGGGGGTTAGAGCAACGCATGTCACCGTGCCTCGTGCCCGCGCTGTCGCCATTGGGTCAGCTGGAAGGCGGCACCAACATGGTCGTCCTTGAGGGCGATGAAGTCGGCCAGATCGTGCTGCGCGGGGCCGGTGCGGGGTCAGGCCCCACAGCCAGTGCGGTGATGGGCGACGTGATCGACATCGCGCGCGGCCTGCGTATCCCAACTTTCGGGCAGCCCGCCACAACACTGCGCAAGGTCCGCTCGGCCCAAGCCGCCGTGGCCGCCCCCTATTACATGCGGATGCAATTGATCGACAAACCGGGGGCCTTGGCCAAGGTGGCGTCGATCCTGGGCGACGCAGGCATCTCTATTGATCAAATGCGCCAATACGGGCACGAGGACACCTCTGCGCCTGTGTTGATCGTCACCCACAAAACCACCCGCTCGGCCATTGATACCGCAACAGCGGGGTTTGCCGATACAGGCGTCGTCACGGGTGATCCGGTCTGCATCCGTATCGAAACAGTCTGAGGGCATAGGGGGTACTGTCGGCTGTTAACCCAAACAGTCTTGTCATAACGGGCCGCATCGGGTTTGAGCATCGGTGAATATACACCAAGGAGCTGCCCGCATGGCCAAGACCCCCGACTTTAACGATCGTACTTTGTCATTGGGCCTTGCCCGTGTGTCGGAGGCCGCTGCAATCGCTTGTACCCCGCTTATTGGACGAGGCGATGAAAAGGCCGCTGATCAGGCTGCTGTGGATGCGATGCGCACCCAGCTTAATAAGCTCGACATCGCAGGCGTCGTGGTCATCGGCGAAGGCGAGCGTGACGAGGCCCCGATGCTGTTCATTGGTGAAGAGGTAGGCTCTGGCAACGGTCCCGGCGTCGACATCGCGCTCGACCCGCTTGAAGGCACAACCCTGACAGCCAAGGACATGCCAAACGCGCTGGCCGTGATCGCTATGGGTCCACGCGGCAGCATGTTGCACGCGCCCGACGTCTATATGGACAAACTCGCCATCGGCCCCGGTTTTCGTGAAGGAGTGGTGACACTTGATATGTCGCCAGCCGAGCGCGTGTCAGCCTTGGCCGCTGCTAAGGGCTGTTCAACGACTGACATCACCGTCTGTGTCCTAGAACGCCCCCGCCACGATGACATGATCGCCGAAATCCGTGGTACAGGGGCTGCGATCCGCCTGATCACAGACGGTGACGTGGCAGTTGTGATGCATTGCGCCGAGAGTG
>CALHAP010000094.1 GCA_937931795.1 uncultured Paracoccaceae bacterium | reverse complement strand
TGGCGGGACAGGTGGCGATGCAATGGACCCAAGCGACAGGTATCCTCGTGGCCCAACTGTTGGGCAAACGCACGCCCGAGGACGTGCTTGATCGGTTCTTGTCGCGCGCATGGCGGGGGGCCTTTGTGGCTGCGGGGGTTGTGGCCGTCGTTTTCTTGATCATGTGCCTGTCACTGGATTGGATCTATCCTGATTTGGAATCCGAAACGCGCGCTATCCTGTTCGGTTTTCTGCCTATCCTGATGTTCATCCAATTCCCCAGATCGACCAATGCGATCTGCGGCAACACGCTGCGCGCGGCGGGGGATACGGTGTATGTCATGCATATCTTCATCTGGAGCCAATGGGCGTTTCGGGTGCCAGCAACAGCGCTCTTTGTCCTCTATTTCGAGTTCTCTGCGTTCTGGATTTTGTCGCTGTTGCTCTTTGAAGAATTTATCAAATTCCCTGCGTTTCACCGCCGCCTTTGGCGCGGTAATTGGAAACGCTCAAACGTCGCGGCCTGATCGCCGCCCCACCGCATTGAAGGAGAGACCATGAACAGATTTTCACTCAGCGGAACGCGCGCCTTTGTCACCGGGGCCAACACTGGCATCGGGCAGGCAATTGCAGTCGATCTCGCGGGGCAGGGTTGCCACGTTGTAGCCGTCGGGCGCTCGTCGATGAAGCAAACATTGGCCAAAATCGCGGACGCTGGCGGCACTGCGGATGCGGTGCAGGCCGATCTCGGCACGGTTGCCGCCGCCCGAGACGCCTTTGCCAATGCAGAGACCGAGTTCGGGCCTATCGACATGTTGGTCAACAACGCGGGCATCATTCGCCGCGATGACAGTCTCGAGTTCACTGAGGCCGATTGGGATGCGGTCATGGATATCAACCTCAAGGTCGTGTTCTTCTTGTCCCAAACCTTCGCCAAATCGCGGGTCGCGGCAGGGCAGGGCGGCAGCATTATCAACATCGCCTCGCTTTTGTCCTTCCAAGGGGGCATCCGCGTGCCGTCCTACACTGCGTCCAAGAGCGGCGTTGCGGGGCTGACGAAAATCTTGTCGAACGAATGGTCGGCCAAGGGTATCACGGTCAACGCGGTCGCGCCGGGCTATGTGGTCAGCAACAACACAGCCGATCTGCGCAACGACCCTGAGCGCAACAAAGCGATCCTCGACCGTATCCCCATGGGCCGATGGGCCGAGCCTGAGGATATCGCGGGCGCTGTCACCTATCTGGCATCCCCTGCCGCGCGCTATGTCACAGGGATCACGCTGCCGGTTGATGGCGGCTGGTTGGGGCGGTGACGTCATGAAGATCACAGGCGCAAAGGTCTTTGTGGGCGGTCCAGGCAAGAACTACGTCACGATCAAGATCATGACGGACGCAGGCATTTACGGCCTAGGGGACGCGACACTGAACAACCGCGAGACGCTGCCTGCGGCCTATCTGACCGACTACCTCATCCCCAATCTGATCGGTAAAGACCCGCGCCGCAGCGAAGACATCTGGCAGTTTTTCTACCGCGGCGCATACTTTCGCGGCGGGCCTATCGCTATGGCCGCGATTGGGGCAATCGACATGGCGCTGTGGGATATCAAAGGCAAACTCGCGGGCCTGCCGCTTTATGAGCTGTTCGGCGGCAAAAGCCGCGAAGGTGCTGTGGTCTACGCCCATGCGACGGGTGCCGATCTTTCCGATCTGATGGACAGCGTCGCGCGCTATGTCGACCAAGGCTACAAGGCCGTGCGCGTGCAATGCGGTATTCCGGGCATGCCAACGGCGGGCTACGCGGTGCCTGAAACGTCCGGGGGTGCGGGCGATTTCATCACCGATTTCAGTGGGATCACCCCCAAGACTGAAATCTGGGACACCGACCGTTACATGCGCTACATGCCGGGTGCGCTGATGGAGATCCGCGAGCGATTTGGCCATGAGTTGAAAATCCTCCACGACGTCCACCACCGCCTGCTGCCACGCGAGGCCGCGGCCTTTGCCAAGGAGGTTGAGCCTGCCCGGCTCTACTGGCTAGAAGACCCGACACCCGCCGAAGATCAAGACGCGCTGCGCCTGATCCGCCAGCATTCCACAACACCGATTGCCATTGGCGAAGTGTTCAACTCGATGTGGGACTGCAACAAGCTGATCGAGAACGAGCTGATTGATTTCATCCGCGTGGCTGTGACTTATGCGGGCGGGATCACACCCGTAAAACGGATCGTCAATCTGGCGGGATTTCATCATGTGCGCACCGGATTTCATGGCGCACCTAGCCATTCGCCTATTTCCATGGCGGCCCAACACCACCTGAACGCATGGGCACCGAACTTTGGCATCCAAGAATACCTCGTCCTCGGAACGCCCGCCTGCGACGCGCTGTTCCCGTCCGAGCACGTGATGCAAGACGGCATGATGTATGTCAGCGAGGCGCCCGGCCTCGGGGTGGATTTTGACGAAGGCGAGGCTGAGAAATACGAGTTCACAGCTGGCAGCCATCCGATTGTGCGATTGCAGGATGGGACGCTCTGGAACTACTAGGCTCTGTTCTGTTGGGCTGTGCGCTGCGGTGACATGGGCGCGCTATCTGATCGCACTAGGCTGTCTCACTGGTTTTGGATGATGGCGTTTTCCCATTCGCGGATGAACACCTGACGTTTCAGCGTGTCGAGATAGGTCATCAATGCAGGCTCTAGGCTGATCGCCGCCCGACCCGTTGTGTCTTGGATGGCGTCGAGCGACGGCAGCGGGAAATCTTCGGGCGAGCCTTGCGATTGCAGGCGGATCAGATGGCTGACAAAGGCTTCGGCCAAGGCGGGTTCTGACGAGGCGTTTGAGACCAATGCCGAGCGCATCATGGTGGTCGGAAAATCGGACGGCAAGATCACGGTGAGCACCTCTGTGATGTCCTGGCGCGCCAGTGCGTAACTGCCCAATACGTTGTAGGCCACCGAAATCCGCCCCGCCGCCAAATCGTCGATCATCGCGCCAGAACAGCAATAGAGCTGCGCGTTCAGGCTGCCGATCACCTCCATCAGCCGCCAATAGCTCTCCGAGGCGCGAGCGTCTTGGGTGGCAAACAGATAGCCCAACCCCGATTGGCGCACGTCATATGTGCCGACCCGGCCGTCAAAACGCGGTGCATTTTCGCGCAGCACCTCAATCAGATCTTGTCGGGTGGCGGGGATGTCCAGACCGTCAAAGGCTGCGGTGTTGATCACGATGGCTGCGGGTTCTGTGGTAAAGGCAAACAGGCTGCTGCGCCATTGCGCCCAGTCAGGATGCGCAAAGCCGTCCAAGCGCTGCGCATAGCCGTCATTGGTCAGCTTTAATTGCAGGTCCATCGCACTGGAGATCACCACATCATACTGGTCCGGGTTTTCGCGAAATATCTCGTCCAAATCCGCCGTGCCCGTCGAGAGGTATTCGACCGACACATCTGCGCGCCCCTCCAGAAAACTGTCGATGATCGGCACAAAGAACGAGGTGTCCGTGCTGGACAAAACCCGCAAGGATTGGGGCGCGTCTGCATCGCCAAACACCCGTCGGCCTTCCCAGTCCTGCGCTATGGCTGCAAGCGGGATCACCGCCAGACTTAGAACCGCAATGTAACGCATGCGCCGCCCTTCTGTGTGTTGGAGAGCACCATGGTGCCGTCGTGTGCTGTGGCCACATCTTTGGCGATGGTCAGCCCCAGACCTGACCCGATGTGGCCCTCGGCGTCATGGCCCCGCACAAAGCGGGTGGCCAATATGTCGATCTCGTCAGGCGAGAACCCCCGCCCTTCGTCGATGACATCGACCGACAGTTGCGGCGTGGCACGGATGCGCACCGTGATCGCAGTGTCAACGGGCGCGTATTTCAGCGCGTTGTCGATCAGATTGCGAAAGGCGTTCTGCAATAAAACGGCGTCGCCGCGCAGCACGGCGGGGCCATCACTATCGAGCCGCAGGGTCACGTCGCGCATTTCGGCAATTGGGGTCATGCGTTCAACGAGGTCGCGCAGCATCGCATCCAGCGTGATCTCCTCGCGTTCAAGGTTTTCGGCGCGAAAGGTCACCATCGCATGATCGAGCAATTGCCCCGCCGCCCGCGAGCTTTCGTCAATGGCCCGCATCATCGCGCGCAAGGCCGTGCGGTTTTCGGGTTCTTGCACCCTTTGAAACGTGGCCTCGGCGTAAGAGCGTACCGTGGCCAGTGGTGTGCGCACGCGGTGGGCGGCCTCGACGATGAAGTCTTCGGATTGTTTGAGCGAATGTTCGAGCCGGACCATCAGCGTATTAAGCGACCCGACCAAAGGCACCATTTCTCGTGGCACCGGTTTCAAAAACGGGCTCAGGTCTTGTGGCCCGCGCCGTGTCACCGATGTGGTCAAACGGCTGAGCTGGCCAATGGTCGTCGAAGTGGCCCAATAGGCGAGCACCGTGGCCAGCGCGAAAAACCCCAGCCCGAACATCGCGACATTGCGGGAAATTTGGTTGAGGGTTTCGGCCAGCGCGTCTTGGGTTTGAGCCACGCGCACGGTCACGCGGCGCGGCCTGTCCGCCCCGATCAAAGTGCGGCTGGCGGTGGCGACACGCACGGTGGCCGCGTCATAGTCTAGGGACGCAAACGTGCGCGCGTCGCCCGCTACCGCAGGCGTATCACCCAAATCCCCATAGCCTGACAACAATGTGCCATCCTCATAGATCGCATAGAACACGCGGTCGTCCGAGGCTGTGCTCAGCATCGACAGCGAGGCATAGGGAAAATCCAACTCGATGGCCCCGTCGCGCAGCACGGCGGCGTCCAGTATCGACGAGACCGATGCGCTCAGGATGCTGTCTTGGCCCTCTTGGGCGACTTGGGCCGCATAGCCGCGCACCACGAAAAACAGCAAAACAGCCAGCACCGCCGATCCACCGATTAGGATGGACGCCAGCCTGTCGCGCAGTGATCCGTAGGCCGGAACCTCACCCGTCATGGTCGAGCCTGTAGCCAAGACCGCGCAGGGTTACGATCTGCACAGCCGATCCTTCGAGGTGTTTGCGCAGGCGGCCTATATAGACCTCGATGGCGTTTTCAGAGACGTCGTCGTCATAGGAAAACAATCGGTCCACCAGACTTTGCTTCGAGAACACTTGGCCGCGGGCGTTGATCAGCAGCTCGAGCAATCGCAACTCGCGGTTGCGCAGGTTCAGCGTGGTGCCTTTGACCGTGAGATAGCCGCCCACCGGGTCAAATTCGACGTCACCGATGCGCGTTGTGGGCTGGGCGGTCCCGTTTTTCCGGCGCAAAACAGCACGGCAGCGGGCCTGTAGTTCTGCGTGATCAAATGGTTTTGTGACGTAATCATCGGCGCCAAGGTCAAGCATACTGATTCTGTCTGACACCTGACTGCGGGCAGTCAAAACGATGACGGGGGTGTCGTTGTTCTCGGCGCGGTGTTGTTTGAGAAAGCTGCGTCCATCGCCATCGGGCAGCATGATGTCGAGCAATATAAGATCGTATGCGCCGATGCGCGCGAAATCGACCGCATCCCCGATTGTTTGAGCGTGATCAACCATATGACCGTCAAGCCCGATCCGCGCGCAGATCGCATGGGCCAGTTCGAGATTGTCTTCGACGAGAAGATATTTCATCCAAGTGCCGCCCTTTTTTGGCGTGTGACAGGTCTGTGACAGGTTACCATGCTTGTCTTCGCCCACATAGCCGCGAGGAGACGGCTACCAAATGGGAGAGAAAAATGAAAACCTTGAAAATGGGCCGTCGCGCCCTGCTCGCCACCGCTGTCGCGTCACTTGGGTTTGGCGCACCGGCATTTGCTGACGGCCACCAAGTGCTCGATTCAATCCACTTCTTGATCCCCGGCGGCGCTGGCGGCGGTTGGGACGGCACGGCACGCGGCACAGGCGAGGCGCTGACAGACGCGGGCCTCGTGGGCAGCGCGTCCTATGAGAACATGTCGGGCGGCGGCGGTGGCACGGCCATCGGGTTCTTGATCGAGAACGCGGACAGCAACGAAGGCACCTTGATGGTCAATTCGACGCCTATCGTGATCCGGTCCCTGACAGGCGTATTCCCGCATAACTTCCGCGACCTGACATTGGTGTCGGGCACAATCGGTGATTACGCGGCCATCGTGGTCGGCAAAGACAGCCCGATCAACAGCATGGATGAATTCCTCGCGGTCTATGACGCAGACCCGGCAGGCACACCCATCGGCGGTGGGTCGGTGCCGGGCGGTATGGATCACCTTGTCGCGGCAATGGTCATGGAGGCCGCGGGCCGTGATGCGCTATCTGTAAATTACATCCCCTACGACGCGGGTGGCACCGCGATGGCGGCCCTGCTGTCTGGTGAGATCGCAGCCCTGTCCACCGGCTTTTCCGAGGCGGTTGATCTGTCGAACGCGGGCGAAGTGAAGATCATTGGTGTCACATCTGACGCGCGGATCGACGCGGCACCTGATGCGATGACCATGTCCGAGCAGGGCATCGAGACCACTTTCGTCAACTGGCGTGGGTTCTTTGGCGCGCCGGGCATGTCGGATGAGAAGCTCGCGCAATACCAAGCCGCAATTGACGCGATGTACGACACGCCTGAGTGGGAAGCCGTGCGCGCCCGCAACGGGTGGGTCAACATCCACAATTCCGGCGATGATTTCCGCGCCTTCCTCGAAGAGCAGGAAACTGTCATCGGCGATCTGATGAAGAAACTGGGCTTCCTCTAAAGCACAGCCCTGTTTGGCGGAGCGCAGCCGTGCTCCGCCGGATACTTTTCGACAATGGGGGATTGGTCGGATGGCCTTGGATCGTTGGATCGCACTTATTCTGCTCGGCATCTGTTTGGCCTATGGCTATGCCGCGTGGTTCACCATGGACGACGGATTGGCCCCGTTCATGCGGCGCAACCCGATCTGGCCCAGCACATTCCCCAAGGTTCTGTCGGTTTTCGGCATCATAGCCTCGCTCATTATCTTGCTGGGGTTCGAGAAGGGTGACACCGAGATCGGCGAAATCGACTACCGCCGCTTGCATGAATACAAATTGGGCCAAGCGATCCTGCTTTTGTGCCTGATGGTGGCCTATGCGCTGTGTTTACGGCCCATCGGGTTTCTCATTGCCACATCGACGTTCCTGATCGCGGGATCGTTCATTCTGGGCGAGCGTAAATGGGTTGTGATGCTGCCGATAGCCTTCTCCGCCACCTTTGTGGTGTGGTATCTCGTCCAAGAGGTGTTGGGCATTTACATGCGGCCGTTGCCGGGGTTTGCGGCCAGCTTGGTGGGGGGCTGATATGCTCGAAGGTATTTTGATCGGCCTGCAAACGGCCCTATCGTTCCAAAATCTGTTGTTCGTCATTGGCGGCTGTTTGATCGGGACGTTTATCGGGATGTTGCCCGGTCTGGGGCCGATGTCGATCATCGCAATTATGATCCCGATTGCCATTTCTATCGGCGATGCGTCCGCCGCGTTGATTTTGTTGGCAGGCGTCTACTACGGCGCGATCTTTGGCGGGTCCACGTCGTCGATTTTGCTGAACGCGCCCGGTGTCGCGGGCACGGTCGCCTCCAGTTTTGACGGCTACCCGATGGCGCGGCAGGGCAAAGCGGGTAAAGCACTGACCATCGCCGCCATCGCCAGTTTTGCGGGCGGGACAATCGGGGCAATTTTGTTGATGATTTTCGCGCCGATGCTGTCGTCGGTTGCCTTACTGTTTCACTCGGCGGAATACTTCGCGCTGATGATCGTGGGTCTGTCGGCCATCGCGGCTTTTGCCGGTCGGGGGCAGGTCACAAAGGCGCTGTTGATGACGGTCGTTGGCCTGATGATGGCGACGGTGGGCGAAGGCGCGTTGTTCAACCTGCCGCGCTTCACGATGGGGATCATGGATCTGCAATCGGGCTTTGGATTCATCACGCTGGCCATGGCGATGTTTGCCCTGCCCGAGGCGATAAATCTCGTGCTCAAGCCCAAGAACCTCGGCGGAAGTGATAGCGAAATCAAAGACCTGCGCATCACCCGAACCGAGGCCCGTGCCATTGCGCCAGTGATCGGCCGTCAATCGGTCCAAGGATTCTTTATCGG
>CALHAP010000093.1 GCA_937931795.1 uncultured Paracoccaceae bacterium | reverse complement strand
TGATGTTACGGCGATTGCACACAGACCAACCCGACGCTTTTGCGTTCACCCCTGCCAATCAGGCGTGGGCCGAGGCGCAGCTGACCAAATTCCCGCAAGGCCGCCAAGCCAGCGCGATCATCCCCTTGCTGTGGCGCGCCCAAGAGCAGGAAGGCTGGTTGTCAAAACCCGCGATTGAACACGTAGCAGAAATGCTGGGGCTGGCCTATATCCGTGCCCTTGAAGTGGCGACATTCTACTTTATGTTCCAGCTGCAACCTGTTGGATCTGTTGCCCATATTCAGGTCTGCGGCACGCTAAGCTGTATGATTTGTGGTGCCGAAGATTTGGTCGCGATCTGTAAAGAGCGGATCAATCCCGCCCCGCATGTCCTGTCCGCCGATGGTAAGTTCTCGTGGGAAGAAGTGGAATGTCTCGGGTCGTGCGCAAATGCGCCGATGGCCCAGATCGGCAAGGATTATTACGAAGATCTGACCGCCGAAAGCTTTACCAAACTGCTCGATGAGATGGCTGCGGGACGTGTGCCAACACCGGGGCCGCAAAATGGGCGTTACGCTGCCGAACCCCTTGGCGGATTGACCAGTTTGACAGACCACGAGGCGGGACGTCCGACACACAACGCCAGTGCCGCCCTCGCCGTGGGGATTGGTGATACGATCAAGCGGATTGATGGCACCGAAGTCCCCATGCTCGCCCCATGGCAGCAAGGGCCGGGGCCGGACCGCCCCGCTGATACACCCGAGCCCAAGCCATCCGCCGGTGTCCCTGCCGATGCGACCGGCGTGACAAAACAGGCCGCGACGGCGCAATCCAAGGCGAAACCTCCATCCAAAGCCGATCCGCTGACAGGCGGGAAGGCTGAGGCGTCTGTCTCTAAATCCAAGGCCACGCCAGCCGCCGAAGGGGCCGCGAAACGCGCGACCAAGTCGAAACCTGCCGCTCAGCCCGCACCGAAATCAGACACAGCCGTCGAGAGCGCGCCTGAAACCCTGACCGCCGCCCGCGCAGGCGGGGCCGATGATCTCAAACGCATTTCTGGTGTCGGCCCTAAGCTAGAAGGCACGCTGAATGAAATGGGGTTTTGGCATTTTGATCAGATCGCCAAATGGGGCCCGTCCGAGATTGCATGGGTTGATGCGCGTCTGAAATTCAAAGGCCGCATTGTCCGTGATGATTGGATTTCTCAAGCCGCAGAGCTCGCGAAATCCTAATTTTCAGGAAAGACTTGCAATTTTTCCCCCTGTCTTTTGTTATCAAAAGGTGAAACCGTCTTTTTAAAAGAGCGGTCGCCAATGGGCATGTTTGAATTTGCTGCCCCGTGATGCGACGATAGGGAGAAAAGTTATGGCTGAACCTGTAGGGAACCTGCGGTGTACGTTTGGGTGTTGGGCAATCGGGGGGCTGGCCGGTGTGCTGGCCGCGATCATGCTACGCCTGTTGGGGGATTTGTCGTGGACGGGTGCGATTTTTTGCGGCGTTCTGTTGGCTGTGCTCGTCGGATTTTTCCTGTCGATGGTCCTGTGCCGCCCTTTACCCACATTGGAAGAGGCGAATTCGCGTCACGCGGGGTCTAGCGGCTCAGCGCCGACGTCCACTGGGGCGTCTTCTGCCGCCGCGGCGGGCGTTGCTGCGGGTGCTGTAGGGGCTGCCGCCTACGCAGGTGGCGCGTCAGAGGGTGCTGACGCCGAAAACCGTGCCGCCCAAGAGGCCCACGCCGCCCAAGAGGCCCAAAGCGCCGCCGACGCGCAGGCCGCCGAAGCCGCGCGCACTGCCGAGGCAGATGCCGCAAGAGTTGCCGCGGGGGCCAAAGCGGCCGCCGACGCGCAGGCTGAAGCAGACGCATCGGCCGCAGCTGATGCACAAGCCGCCGCCGATGCGCGCGCTGCTGAAGAAGCCCGCGCTGCCGCTGACGCGCGCGCGGCCGATGAACGCGCCGCACAGGCCCGCGCTGATGCCGAACGCGCCGAGGCGGCCAATGCCGCCGAAATCAAAGCCTCAACCCCGCTGGCTGGTGAGGCCGAGCTGGCCGAGCGCAAGGGTGAATGGACATACGACGGCAATGCTGATGGCACAGGCGGTTCAGATACCGGTGCTGCGGCGACCACGGCCGTTGCATCTGGCTCCGGTGATGTCGACTACGACGGCGATGGCGTCGTGGAGGGCGCAAACGAAGGCACACGTCCTGCGGGTCTCGACGGTCCACGCGGCGGCACGGCGGATGATCTCAAGCGTATCAAAGGCGTCGGGCCGAAGATGGAGAAACTGTGCAACAGCCTCGGGTTCTATCACTTTGATCAGATTGCCGCTTGGTCCTCGGACGAGGTCGCTTGGGTCGATGCCAACCTCGAAGGGTTCAAAGGCCGCGTGACGCGCGACACTTGGGTCGCACAGGCGCATTTACTGGCCACTGGTGGTGAGACCGAGTTTTCCAAGAAAGTCGACGACGGCGACGTCTACTAAGACTTTTGAGACTGAACGGTGTAAAGGGGCTGGCGGTTGCTGGCCCCTTTGCCTATTTCTAACGCGAGATTTCACCGAGAGACGCGATGCCCGCTGACGACAAATCCTCGATCCTAGGTCGCCGCGCTGCTATTGTGATGGCGGTCACGGGCGTGTTGTGGATTGCGATCACATGGCTGGGTGGTGCTTTGGAGTGGAGCCACAGATTTCGCGCTTTGTTCGATTTAGCCGCACTTGCAGGGTTTGGCTTTGCCCTGTGGCTGGTGTATCAGGCTTTCAAAGCACGCTCACACGACTAAGCGCCGGACATCCGGCCCCCAAGAGGCACAGATATGCTGCAAGATCAGGACCGCATTTTCACCAACATCTACGGCATGCACGACCGTACCCTAAAGGGCGCGCAGGCGCGTGGCCATTGGGACGGCACGGGCGATATCGTGAAGAAAGGTCGTAGCTGGATCGTCGATGAGATGAAGGCCAGCGGTTTGCGCGGGCGTGGTGGGGCTGGTTTTCCGACGGGTCTGAAATGGTCGTTTATGCCCAAAGAGAGCGACGGGCGTCCCGCCTATTTGGTCGTGAACGCGGACGAGAGCGAGCCGGGCACCTGTAAAGACCGCGAGATTATGCGCCACGATCCGCATACATTGATCGAAGGCTGCCTGATCGCGTCTTTCGCGATGAACGCGCACGCTTGCTATATCTACATTCGCGGCGAATATATCCGCGAGAAAGAGGCGCTACAGGCCGCCATCGACGAGGCCTATGATGCGGGTCTGGTCGGGCGCAACGCCAGTGGTTCAGGCTGGGATTTCGACATTTATCTGACCCACGGTGCGGGTGCCTATATCTGCGGTGAAGAGACAGCCTTGCTCGAATCGCTGGAAGGTAAAAAAGGCATGCCGCGGATGAAGCCGCCGTTCCCTGCGGGTGCGGGTCTCTATGGCTGTCCGACGACCGTGAACAACGTCGAATCGATTGCTGTTGTGCCAACGATCCTGCGCCGTGGCGGCGCGTGGTTTGCAGGCATGGGCCGTCCGAACAACGCGGGCACCAAGCTGTTTGCGATCTCGGGACATGTGAACCACCCGTGTGTTGTCGAAGAAGAGATGTCGATTTCCTTTGAAGAGCTGATTGAAAAGCACTGCGGCGGTATTCGCGGTGGCTGGGACAATTTGCAGGCTGTGATCCCCGGTGGATCGTCGGTGCCTTGTGTGCGCGGCGAGCACATGAAAGAGGCGATCATGGACTTTGATTACCTGCGCAATGAGTTGGGGTCAGGTCTGGGCACCGCTGCTGTGATCGTGATGGATAATTCTGTCGATATGATCAAAGGCATCTGGCGTCTGGCGAAATTCTACAAGCACGAGAGCTGTGGCCAATGTACGCCGTGCCGTGAAGGCACAGGCTGGATGATGCGCGTGATGGAACGGCTGGTGACGGGCGACGCAGAACCCGAAGAGATCGACATGCTCTGGGACGTGACCAAACAGGTCGAGGGGCACACGATCTGTGCGCTCGGGGATGCCGCCGCGTGGCCGATCCAAGGGTTGATCAAGAATTTCCGCCCCGAGATCGAAGAGCGGATCGCGCACAAACGCAGCACCCCGGTGGCCGCCCAATGATGCGGGCATGTGGTTTGATCGCCTGCGGCCTGCTCGCCGCCTGTGCGAGTGTGCCCGTTGTGCCAAACCTGACGCCCGCCGGGCAAGCTCTGTTGGCGTTGGACTATCCGCAATACGGCGCACAATTGGCCTTGGCGCAAGAGGCCGCTGCAGGATGTGCGCGATATTCTATTGACGCAGACACCGTCGCCGTATTGAACAACCAACGCGCTCCGGCAGGGCCGGGTCTCAACGCCGCCGTGCAGGTCGAAACAGACGTTGCGCGCCGATTGTTTGAGGGACGTCATGATGTGGTCATCGGCCAAGATGATCTCTGCGCAGCGATTGACGGTGAAGTAGCGTCCGAAACCCCGCTGAGCGCGCTGTTGACGCCCGCCTGATGCGCAGGTTTTGGGATGGCACGCTGAGTTATTTTGCCAGCCTATTCACCTTGGCCGTCTGCGGCATCCCGTCGTGGTTCACCTTTCAGGCGATCCAAGCGGGTATCGCGCCGGTTTGGGTTTATGCGCCATTGGTGGGCCTCGTCGGTATCGGCATCGTGTTGGGGCTGGCCTTTGCGCGCAAAGGCACACAAGGCATCGCGCCCTCGCGGCAACGCAGGCGCTGAACCCGTTTGGGAGGTCTGATATGCAATTGGCCGAATTGAACGTGGGGCGGTTGGTTGCCGAAACGGGTGACCCGCGTGTTGCCGATTTCATGAATAATCTGGACCGCATCAACAATATGGGTCGTCGGATGCCCGGTTTTGTTTGGATGATGGAAGGGTCCGGTACGCCGGGGACGGGCAATACCGATGCCAAAATCGACGGGGATCCTCTGTATGTTGCTAATTTGTCAGTCTGGAACAGTGTCGAGGCCCTGGGCCGGTTTGTCTGGGATACCGTGCATTCGCAGTTTTATGATCGCCGCACCGAATGGTTCGAGGTCGCCCGCGCCCCGCATTTTGTGATGTGGTGGGTGCCAGAAGGCCATCGCCCCAGTTTGGATGAGGCATTGGCGCGGCTTGAGGTGTTGCGCCGAGATGGCGATACGCCGGACGCCTTTGGCTGGGCTTATGCCAAAGCGCACCCACAGCCGCCTGTCGAACCCGCCGAAGGGGAAATAGGTCAGGTTTTGCCCACTCCCACCCCATAGCGGTTTGGTGCTATTGCATAGCGGGGGCCAAATGGTGATGTGTTTGGTGAATTGGTGCCGGCCCCCAAGCCCGATGTAAGGAGGGGCCTGCATGCGACAGTCAAAGACAAAGAGGCAGGCCATGAAAACCCCCATCGTGAAGACCCTCGCGTTGATCACCGGATTTGCTGTGATCGCAGGTGCAACCGCCGCGCGCAGTGATCTCAGCCAAGAACCAACGGTGACCGAAGGATTGATTTCGGTCGCGATTGCCTATGAAATTTCAGAGCAATGTGATGATATCTCTGCCCGTCGTTTGCGGGGCATTACCTATTTGCTCAGCCTCAAATCAGAGGCCCGCAATCTGGGATATACGGATGCGCAAATTGACGCCTTCGTG
>CALHAP010000092.1 GCA_937931795.1 uncultured Paracoccaceae bacterium | reverse complement strand
ATTTGGTCGTGGTGATGGCGGCGGTGGACCGGGTCTTTTTCGATGTAATCGAGCGTGTCGTTCATCCAACCCATGTTCCATTTGAACCCGAACCCCAACCCACCCAGATGCACAGGCCGCGAGACGCCGGGAAAAGATGTGCTTTCTTCGGCCACCGTCATAATACCGGGGTGCTGCGCGTAGGTCTGGGTGTTGACCTGATGGAACAGCTCAATCGCCTCGTAGTTTTCGCGCCCGCCATCTTTGTTGGGGATCCATTCACCATCATTGCGGCTGTAATCGCGGTAGAGCATCGAGGCCACAGCATCGACCCGCAGCCCGTCGATGTGATATTCATCCAACCAGTAGAGCGCGTTGGCCGACAGATAATTGGCCACCTCGACCCGGCCATAGTTATAAATCAGCGTGTTCCAGTCTTGGTGAAACCCCTCTTTTGGGTCGGCGTGTTCATAAAGATGCGTGCCGTCAAACTGCCCCAAGCCATGCGCGTCGGATGGGAAATGCCCCGGCACCCAATCGAGCAACACCCCTAGCCCTGCGTCGTGCGCCGCCTGTATCAGATCGCGAAATTCATGCGGCGGGCCAAAGCGGATCGTGGGTGCGTAGAGGCCGACGGGTTGGTAGCCCCATGAGCCATCAAACGGATATTCCGAGATCGGCATCAGCTCGATATGCGTAAATCCCATGTCTTTTGCGTAGCCGACCAGATCGACCGCCAATTCTTTGTAGGACAGGGGGCGTCCGTCTTCGTCCATCCGGCGTTTCCACGATCCTAGATGCACCTCGTAGATCGAGATCGCTGCATCGCGCGATTGTTTTGGGCCGCGTGTCGCCATCCAATCGTCATCCGACCAGCCATAGCCGCGCGTGTCGCGGATAATCGAGGCGTTCTCGGGCGGATGCTGCGAGCCAAAGCCCACAGGGTCAGATTTCAGAGGTTGTACCGTGCCATCGCCCGCGCGGATCTCGTATTTATAGGCGTCACCCTCTGACGCGCCGGGAATGAACATCTCCCAAACACCAGTGCCGCCGCGACGCCGCATCATATGGCGCCGTCCGTCCCATGCGTTGAAATCCCCCACGACAGACACACGACTGGCCGACGGGGCCCATACCGCGAAATGTGTGCCTGTCGTCCCCTCATGCGTCATGACATGTGCTCCGAGCGCGTCCCAGAGCCGTTGGTGCGTGCCTTCGCCCAGCAGGTATTCATCGAGATCGCTCATCACTGGGCCAAACCGATAGGCGTCTTCGTATTCCCATTCGGCCCCGTCTGCGCCGCGCCCACGTAAGGTGTAGGGTTTGCGACCCGGTACTTTGCCACCGAATACTGGCCCGATGATCCGCTCTAGGGGATGCGATTTACCCGCCACAACGGCGCTTAGCGTGTCTGCGCCGGGGTCTATCGCCGTCACCCAGCGTGTCCGCCCGAATGTCTGTTGTCCTAGTATGGAAAAAGGGTCTGAATGCCGCGCGTGCAGCAGATCATTCAGGGCGTCGCGGGTGCGCCAATCCGGCGTCATATTTTGCGTCATTCCCTGACCATAGCCGCAGCATCCGCCAGAGCAATGTAAATATTTCTCAATGATCCGTGGTCAGGATCATATGCGCGGGCATCATTCTTTCGATCACGCGCTGGGCGTTGGGGATATCGTTTCCTTCGGCACGCTTGGTGGCGGCGGTCCGGCTAAGGTTATGGCTGAGCCAACGCTGTATCAGGCGCGCGCGCAGATCGGACATCGGCACATCCATGAACACCGACAAATCCCACAAGTTCGCCAATTGATCCCATGGGCTTTCATTGAAGAGCAGATAGTTCCCTTCGACCAGAACAACCGGGCAGTCAGCAGGGACAACGGCGGCGCCCGCAATCGCGATATCGCGGTGCCTGTCAAATATCGGCACCACCACTTCGTGACCTGCGCCTAGGCGCGTGACCATATGGAGAAAGCCCTGCGCATCGAATGTTTCGGGCGCACCCTTGCGCGCGCGCAATCCCCGGTCATCTAAGACGGCGTTGTCGAGATGAAAGCCGTCCATGTTGACCACAGCGCAGCCGCAGTGCGCCATCCGCAGTTTATGGGCGACATCATCGGCCAAGGTTGATTTGCCGCTGCCCGGTGCGCCTGCAACGCCCACTAAAACGCGGCTTCGCGTGGCGCGCAAATCGGTGATGGCCGCAATCATGGTTTGAGTGTGTTTTGCCAAATTGGACATCGGGGGCGCACCTGCTTTGCTTTTTTCTCAGGCTAGGGATTTTCGCTGACACCCGCGAGCAGGAAGTGCAAAAGGTCTTCAAATTCTCTTAGGCCGATCCTGCTGTCGATCAGATAGCGTCTTGCTAATGCCACGCGGGCGCACCACATCTTGCGTGCAAGGGGAAGACATGACGCGAATTTGGACAGCGGGCAAAGCCGTTTGGCGCACAGGGGTTGCCGTGTTTGCCCTCGCGGATGATGTCAGATTGAGCCTGATTGCAGCGGGCGTTGCGTTTTTTGGGATGTTTTCAGTGTTTCCGGCCCTCGCAGCGCTAATCGCTGTCTTCGGTTTGGTGGCTGATCCGGTGATCGTGACCGATTTGCTGCAATCGGTGGAAGAATTAATCCCCCCCGATGCTTTCGCGCTCGTGTCTGATCAGTTGAACCGGCTGGTCTCGGCGCAGACAGAAACGCTTGGCGTGGCGACCCTGATCTCTATTGGATTGGCGTTATGGTCTGCACGCGCGGGTGTCGCGGCATTGATCCAAGGGCTGAATGCGATCAATGGGCGGCCCAATCGGCGCGGCGTTTGGCATTATATTGTGGCGCTGTTTTTGACGTTTTGTTTGCTGGGAATTTGCATCATCGCGCTGCTGATCGTTGTGGTCGCCCCGATCATCTTGGCCTTTTTGCCTGTCAGCGCGTCTTTCGCGTGGGTGCTCGAAGGCATCAGGGTTTTTCTGGCGTTTGTCATCGTGCTTTGTGCTTTGAGCGTGCTGTATCGCTATGGCCCGAACCGGCGCGGCCACCGGATGCGGTGGATCACGCCGGGCGCATTTGCCGTGGTGATCGTCTGGGTCGCGGCCTCGGTCAGCTTTTCCTATTATCTCACGAATTTTGGTAGCTATAATGAGGTTTACGGGTCCATCGGAGCCGTGGTCGCGATGTTGATGTGGCTATATATCAGCGCCTATTTGGTCCTGCTCGGGGCCGTGTTCAACGTGATCCTCGGGCATAGTTTTGACCATGAGATTGCGGCACGCTCATAGCTGCTGGACCAGCTTGGGGATTTGGGTTTTGAATTTGAAAAACCCCGCCGTCGCATGCGGCCAAGCAGCACTATCGTAGCTGCGGCGTGGCTGGATCAGGCCGATACCTGCCGCTGCAAGTTTGTCCTTCAGGCCCGATAGTGCATCTTGGGTCGGGCCAGTGGGCAGATAGCTGGTGACCACGTGATTGAGATTTTGCGCCTGTGCCCAGTGGGTGATGTCCTCAACGCTCTGCGTCCACCGTACATCTTGATCTATCCGCGCTACCGCATCCTCCATGGCTGACCGCACCCAATCCACGACAACGTCCGACACCTCCAGCGGACTGCGGGTTCGGGTGGTTTGGATCGCGGCGACCGCGGCGGGCTGCATTTGGCACGATATCCAACCGGGGCTAAGGTCGTCTTCGGTGACCAACAGGCCGAGCGTGCCCTTGCTGGGCAGGGTGTCAGAAATGGGCAGTTGGCGCTCAAGAGGATGGTTTGCTTGTCCTACTGGCGCGGCATGGCTGGCCAGACCTTTGGGCGTAAATCGAAATTCCGTGTATTTGGCGATGTTATCCGGGCGCGCGAGGTAGGTTTTGCCCTGCGTCTGGATGCCCGCGACCCAGCGCCACGATAGGGTGTTGGATGCAGGATCCCCGTCGAGGAGATGGCGCAGGAAGAAATCCGCCCCCAACTGCCAAGGCAATTCCAAGGTGAAACACCAGATCGAGGCAAACCACATCCGCGCATGGTTGTGCAGGTAACCTGTCTGCGCCAGCTCTCGCGCCCAATGGTCAAAACACGCGATGCCAGTTTCGCCTTTGCAGGCGGCTTCCCAACGCGCGCGCAGCCCCGATTGCGTCTGCACCTGATTGAGCGCGTCTTTCACATCGCGCTGGTAGTCGGACCAAAGCGCGGGACGCAGTTCCAACCATCCTTTCCAATAGGTGCGCCAATAGACCTCTTGCACAAATTTTTCGGCGGATGAGAGAGAATAGCGCCCCAGCACAGCCTGCAAAATTTCGTGCTCGGTCAGGATGCGGTGCCGCACATAGGGCGAGAGCATCGAGACATGCGGATGACTCGGCAGATCGTAGTTGCGCGTGCGGGCATAGGCGCTGTCGGCGTTCGGCACGAATGAGCTAAGGCGCGCAAGGGCGGCACTGCGGTTTGGGGCTAGATTTATCATAGCGGGCAATTAACGCCCCGCTAACCTGTTTCAAGTAGGCAGCGCAAGGGTAATGCGTTTGTGCATCGGTTTGGCAGTGTTCGGTGCCTGCCCTTGAAGCTCCATAAAGGGGCCACTAAGACTCGTAGGACTGGTACGTGATTTTCCGCGACAGACCCGATAGATAAGGCAGAGCACATGCAAGACCCCATTGATACCTACATGAACCTCGTCCCGATGGTGGTTGAACAAACCAGCCGCGGTGAGCGGGCCTACGATATCTTTTCGCGTCTGCTCAAAGAGCGGATCATTTTCGTCAATGGCCCCGTCCACGACGGGATGAGCCAGCTCGTCGTGGCGCAACTGCTGCACCTCGAAGCCGAGAACCCGAAGAAAGAAATCTCGATGTATATCAACAGCCCCGGCGGCGTTGTGACATCAGGCCTGTCGATCTACGACACCATGCAATACATCCGCCCAGCCGTCTCAACTTTGGTCGTCGGGCAGGCCGCATCCATGGGGTCTGTGCTGTCTGTTGCGGGTGCCGAAGGGATGCGCTTCGCGCTGCCAAACGCGCGTATCATGGTTCACCAGCCATCGGGCGGCTATCAGGGGCAGGCGACGGACATCATGATCCACGCCGCCGAGACGCAAAAGATCAAAGACCAGATCAACAAGATCTACGTCAAACACACGGGCAACACGCTCAAGAAAGTCGAATCTGCCCTAGAGCGCGACAACTTCATGTCGCCTGAGGAAGCCAAGGAATGGGGCCATATCGACGAGATTGTCACCACTCGTGAAACAGGCAGTGACGACGACAAGTAACATCACCACGTAATCGTGGATTTGGCGTTGTAGCGCCGCATCGGCTGTCCTAGTGTTCGCAGGCATCGGGACAGTCGGGCCCAAAACGAAGGATCGCAGGATCCAAAGGAGTACTATGGCAAACGCATCGGGTGGTGACGGCAAGAACACACTATATTGTAGCTTTTGTGGAAAGAGCCAACATGAGGTGCGCAAGCTGATCGCCGGGCCAACTGTGTTCATCTGTGACGAATGCGTCGAGCTGTGCATGGACATCATCCGCGAAGAGACGAAATCATCCTCTTTGAAGGCTTCTGATGGCGTGCCAACGCCGACCGAGATCGCCCAAGTTCTGGACGACTATGTGATTGGCCAGATGCACGCGAAGCGCGTCCTCGCGGTGGCTGTGCACAACCACTATAAACGCCTGAACCATGCCGCCAAATCCGGCGATATTGAGCTCGCTAAATCCAACATTCTGCTGATCGGCCCGACAGGTTGCGGTAAAACACTTCTTGCCCAAACCCTTGCCCGCATTTTGGACGTACCATTCACAATGGCAGACGCCACGACGCTGACCGAAGCGGGATATGTTGGTGAAGACGTCGAAAACATCATCCTCAAACTGTTGCAGGCGTCCGAATATAACGTCGAGCGCGCGCAACGCGGCATCGTCTACATCGACGAAGTCGACAAAATCACCCGCAAATCTGACAACCCGTCGATCACACGCGATGTGTCGGGCGAAGGCGTGCAACAGGCCTTGTTGAAGATTATGGAAGGCACCGTTGCCTCCGTGCCGCCGCAAGGCGGGCGCAAGCATCCGCAACAAGAGTTTCTGCAGGTCGACACCACCAACATTCTGTTTGTCTGCGGCGGGGCCTTTGCCGGCTTGGACAAAATTATCGCACAGCGCGGACAGGGATCTTCCATCGGGTTCGGCGCTGATGTGAAAGACAAAGAAGCCCGCAGTGTGGGTGATCTGTTTACCGAGCTAGAGCCTGAAGATTTGCTCAAATTCGGATTGATCCCTGAGTTTGTCGGTCGTTTGCCTGTCTTGGCTACGCTGACCGATCTCGACGAAGACGCCTTGGTCACCATTTTGACGCAGCCGAAAAATGCGCTGGTGAAACAGTATCAACGGCTGTTCGAGATCGAAGATACCAAACTGACCTTTACAGATGACGCGCTGCAGGCCATCGCGAAACGTGCGATTGAACGCAAAACCGGGGCCCGTGGACTGCGGTCAATCATGGAAGACATCCTGCTCGACACGATGTTCGACCTGCCCGGCATGGAAAGCGTCAACGAGGTCGTGGTCAACGAAGAGGCTGTCAATTCAGACGCGGCCCCTCTGATGATCCACGCAGACGACAGCAAAAAAGAGACGGCCTAAGACGATGCCGGGCGGGGTGACGCGCATCTCGACCGGCTCACCGTTTGAAGAAAAGATTGGGTATAGCAGGGCGGTAGTCGCTGACGGTTGGGTTTTCGTTGCCGGAACAACGGGCTATGATTACGCGACCATGACACTGCCCGAAAGCGTTGCTGAGCAATGTGAAAATACCTTGGCTACGATTGGAAAAGCACTGCTCGAGGCGGGATCCAGCTTGGATCATGTTGTGCGTGTCACGTATATCGTACCTGATCCTGCGGATTGGCCGGACTGCTGGCCGATCACATCGCGCGTTTTTCAAACAGCTCGTCCTGCCGCCACCATGTTCAGCGCCGCTTTGCAAAATCCCGAGATGAAAATCGAAATCGAGGTTACAGCCCGTATCCCTTGATCGTTGGGCTAGACGTTGCGCCGCAGATCAGGCAATACAAGCACAACAAACGAAGGAAATCGTCATGGGTGCCGCCAGCTATTTCAAACGCATCTTCACATGGTGGGACGGGCAAACGCTCGGAACGCAATTGTGGACGTGGCGCAAAGGAATTCGTGTCGGTGAAGATGCAAATGGCAATATCTTCTACACAAATGCCGATGCGACGCGTCGTTGGGTGATCTACAAGGACGATACCGAGGCCAGTAAAGTCAGCCCGGATTGGCACGGTTGGCTGCATCACACGTGGGATGAAACACCGGGTGATGCTCCATTGACGCATAAATCCTGGGAAAAACCACATCAGGAAAACCTGACCGGAACGGCGGCCGCGTATGCGCCTGCGGGATCCTTGCGGCGGGCGGAACCCGCCCCCAAAAAAGACTACGAGGCATGGACACCAGAGTGATCGCTATGCGTGAGTCGCTGACAGAAGTCTGCGTTGGAGCAGTGGTTTTGGGCACTGCAGGCATATTTTTGGCCTACACACTCCAGACAACCAATGCATTCGGCGCGTCGGGTGAAATGACACTCTCTGCCAGTTTTAGGTCGATTGATGGTGTGTCCGTTGGCAGCGATGTCCGCCTTGCCGGTGTCGATATCGGAACAGTGTCCGCTATGTCACTGAATTCGCAAACATTTCGGGCTGATGCGGTGTTGAGTATCGACAGTGCTGTGCCGATCCCCAACGACAGCAGCGCCGTTATTGCGTCCGAAGGGCTGCTTGGCGGAAGCTACGTTGATATTGTGCCGGGCGGGTCATTTGACGTTTTCGCTAGCGGAGACGAAATTACTGATACCCAAGGGGCGGTCAGCCTGCTGCAATTGCTCATGGCCTATGTCGGTGGCGAGGGCGACGCATGAAATGGATCGGGATTTTAGCGATGTGCCTTTGGGCCAGTATTGCCGGAGCACAGGAAGCGGAAAACGCGCCGGCTGCTGCCTTTCGCGTGTTGGACAAGTTGACCGGCGATGTGCAGGACATCGAGCTTCAGGTCGGTGAAACGCGCCGGGTCGGCCTGTTGACAATTAATCTTGGTGAATGCCGCTTTCCGACGCAGAACCCTACGGGCGATGCCTATGAGTTTCTGACAATTTTTTATCAGGACCGCACCGAGCCCGTGTTTCGCGGTTGGATGATTGCGTCGTCTCCCGCGATTAGCGCGATGGAGCATCCGCGCTACGATGTTTGGGCGTTGCGCTGTATCAACTCATGAGGCGTTGGTATTCTGTCCGGTACACTGAATGACGCGGGTGCTCGCAGCGTGGCCGCGAGTACATCGCGATATTTCAATTTCCCGATTTCAACGGCGCCAAGAGAGGCCAAGTGCGGGGTCAGAAATTGGGTATCGAACAATTCAAATCCCAGCTGCGCGAGGTGGTCGGTCAGGTAGGCCAGTGCGATTTTTGATGCATCCACTCTGATAGAAAACATGCTCTCGCCAAAAAACGCTCCGCCCAACACGACGCCGTAAACACCGCCGACGAGCGCGCCATCTTCCCAAACTTCTATCGAATGCGCATCACCTTGTGTGTGAAGTTCAAGATACAACGCCCGGATCTCAGCATTAATCCAAGTTTCCTCGCGCGCCGCACACCCATCTACGACGCCCACAAAGTCAGTGTCATAACTCAACTGGTAGGGTTGTTTTCGCAAGCGTCGCGCCAGACTTCGCGAAATATGAAAGCTGCGCAGCGGGAAAATGCCCCGCCGCTGCGGCTCAACCCAGAAAATTTCAGGGTTGTCCCGGCTTTCGGCCATAGGAAAAATACCCGCCGCATAGGCCTGCAATAGGCGCTCGGGGGTTAGCTTTCCCGAACTCATCGCAGCGGGAAATTAGGTCGCAAGATTCTGCTCGAGCCAATGTTCAAGCCAGTGAATATTGTAGTCGCCCGAAAGCACAGCCGGTTCCTGCAGCAGCGCGTGGAACAGCGGGATCGTCGTATCAACGCCGTCGATGATCAGCTCGCTCAGCGCACGCGCAAGACGGGCCAATGCCTCCGGCCGGTCACGGCCCTGCACGATCAATTTGCCGATCAAACTGTCGTAATAGGGCGGGATCCGGTAGCCGTCGTAAATCGCGCTATCCATGCGAACGCCATAGCCGCCGGGCGCGTGGTATTGCGTGATGGTGCCGGGGGACGGCGCAAAATTTGGAAGTTTCTCAGCATTGATCCGCACTTCAATGGAATGGCCGCTGATCACCAGATCGTCTTGGTTGAACGACATCGGCAGGCCCGCTGCCACATTGATCTGTTCGCGCACGAGATCGACGTTGAAAATACCCTCGGTTACGGGATGTTCGACCTGTAGGCGCGTGTTCATCTCGATGAAGTAGAACTCATCATTCTCGAACAAAAACTCGATCGTGCCCGCGCCGATATAATTAATCTTAGCAACAGCATCTGCGCACACCTTTCCGATGCGCGCGCGCAGTTCGGGGGTTATGGCGGGGCCGGGGGCTTCTTCCAGAACCTTTTGATGGCGGCGTTGTAGGGAACAATCACGCTCGCCAAGGTGGACGGCGCGCCCTTTGCCATCACCGAACACTTGAATTTCGATGTGCCGCGGTGTCGTCAGATATTTCTCGATGTAGACTTCATCATTGCCAAAAGCGGCTTTGGATTCGGATCGGGCGTTTTGAAAGGCCGCTTCCATGTCGGCGGCAGTTTGCGCCACCTTCATGCCGCGCCCACCGCCACCTGCGGTCGCTTTGATGATCACCGGATAGCCGATTTCATCGCCGACCCGCTTTGCATCTTCCAATGTTGGAACGCCACCGTCCGAGCCGGGAACGCACGGCACCCCTAGCGCTTTCATCGTGTCTTTGGCGGTGATTTTGTCGCCCATCATGCGGATATGTTCGGCGGTGGGGCCGATAAATGTCAGATCGTGGTCTTCGACGGCCTGCACAAAAGCGGCGTTTTCGGACAAAAAGCCATAGCCGGGATGGATCGCTTGCGCGCCCGTGACCTCGCAGGCCGAAATGATCGCGGCAAAGGACAGATAGCTCTGTATGGACGACGGCGGCCCGATGCAAATGGCCTCGTCGGCCATACGCACGTGCATGGCGTCGCTGTCGGCGGTCGAATGGACAGCGACGGATTTGATGCCCATTTCGCGGGCGGCGCGCACAACTCTCAGAGCGATTTCGCCCCGGTTTGCGATGAGGATTTTATCGAACATCAGGGCGTCCTATTCGATCACCATGAGGGGCGCGCCAAACTCGACCGGCGAGCCATCTTCGACCAAAATCCGTTTGATTGTGCCCGAGCGCGGTGCCGGGATTTGGTTCATCGTTTTCATTGCTTCGATGATCAAAATCGTGTCGCCCTCATTGATCTGTGCGCCCACGGTGGCAAACGCCGGTGCGCCCGGTTCGCCTTGCATATAGACGGTGCCGACCATCGGGGATGTGACTGCGCCCGGCAAATCCGCAGGGTCGTCGGCGGCTGTTGGCGTCGGGACGCTAGGGACTTGGGCGGCTGGTGCGGATGCCATAGGCGCCGCTGGGACGGAGACTTGTTGGACCACATTGGTCTGACGGCTGACCCGCACTTTTAGGCTGTCATTGTCTGCGTAGTCACGTTTGACCTGCAATTCGGTCAGATCATTTGCATTAAGAAGCTCGGCTAACGCTTTGATAAAGCTGACATCGCTGTCATGTGAAGTGGTCTTGCTCATAGGTGTCCGCAGCCCCGTATTTGGCGTCATTGGCGGCTGTTTCACGACTGCCAAGTCGTAAACCGCATTGTTTCCACGACCTTATAGTCCAAGCGGAACGCGGGGGAAAGCGGTGGAATTGCGCAAGATGCACGCCAGACCTGAGCGGGCCTGACGCGCGGTTTTTTTAACCTTTATTCATGCGATTTTCGATCAACTCGTCGACCACGGACGGGTCCGCCAATGTTGATGTGTCACCCAACGCCCCGTAGTCATTTTCCGCGATTTTACGCAGAATACGCCGCATGATCTTGCCCGAACGCGTCTTGGGCAGGCCGGGGGCCCATTGAATGAGGTCGGGTTTCGCGATCGGCCCGATTTCTGTGCGGACCCATTTTTCCAGCTCTTTGCGCAGCTCTTCGGTGGGTTCTTCACCGTTCATTAATGTAACGTACGCATAGATGCCTTGGCCTTTGATCTCGTGCGGGTAGCCGACGACGGCGCTTTCGGCGACTTTGGCGTGGGCCACGAGCGCGGATTCGACCTCTGCGGTGCCCATGCGGTGGCCTGAGACGTTGATGACATCGTCGACGCGGCCTGTCACCCAATAGTCGCCGTCAGCGTCGCGTTTGCAGCCGTCGCCCGAGAAGTAGTAGCCTGCGTAGTCGCCAAAGTAGGTCTTTTCAAAGCGTTCGTGGTCGCCCCAGACGGTGCGCATTTGACCGGGCCAGCTGTCGGCGATGCAAAGCACCCCTTCAATCCCGTTGCCGTGCAGCTCTTCACCGCTCGTGGGTTCCAGAACGACGGGTTTGACCCCGAAGAACGGTGTTTGTGCCGCACCGGGTTTGAGTGTCGTGGCTCCCGGTAGAGGCGTCAGCATGTGGCCGCCTGTCTCGGTCTGCCAGAAGGTATCGACGATGGGACAGCGGCCTTTGCCGACGACCTCGTGGTACCATGTCCATGCCTCGGGGTTGATTGGTTCGCCCACCGATCCGAGGAGGCGAAGGTCAGAAAGGTCATGTTTTTCAACAGGTTCGTTGCCATGTGCCATCAATGCGCGAATGGCTGTCGGGGCTGTGTAGAATTGGTTTATTTTGTGTTTGGCACACACCTCCCAGAAACGGCCTGCGTCGGGGTAGGTGGGCACGCCTTCGAACATGATCGTGGTGCCGCCGTTGGCGAGAGGGCCGTAGACGATGTAGCTGTGACCCGTGACCCAGCCCACGTCCGCGGTGCACCAGAACACGTCGCCGTCGTGATAGTCGAAAGTGTATTGATGCGTCATGGCCGCATAGACGATGTAGCCGCCGGTTGTGTGTACGACGCCCTTGGGTTGGCCTGTCGAGCCTGAGGTGTAGAGGATGAACATCTCATCTTCTGCATTCATTTCAGTCGGTTCGCAGGCGTTGCTCACGCTCTCTTCGGCTTCGTGCAGCCAGACATCGAGGCCGTCGCGCCATGCGATTTCTTGGCCCGTGCGTTTGATGCAGAGGCATTTGACGTCGGCCATGACGTTGATCAGCGCTTGGTTCACGTTGTCTTTGAGGTTGGTCACGCGGCCGCCGCGGGGGGCGCCGTCTGATGTGATCACGACCTTTGCGTCGCAGGCACTGACGCGCGCAGCTAAGGCGTCGGGAGAAAATCCTGCAAAAACAATGGAGTGGATAGCACCAATGCGCGTACAGGCGAGCATGGCGTAGGCCGCTTGCGGGATCATAGGCATGTAGATGACGACGCGGTCGCCTTTGCCGACGCCCATGTCTTTGAGAACATTGGCGAATTTGCAGACATGCGCGTGTAGCTGCTGGTAGGTGATGTGCTGCGCTTCGTCGTCCGGGCTGTCGGGCTCCCAGATGATCGCGGTCTGCGTGCCCCGTGTCGCGAGGTGGCGGTCGATGCAGTTGGCCGAGACGTTGAGTGTGCCGTCTTCGAACCAGTTGATGTCAACCTTTCCAGGGGCAAAGGAGGTGTTCTTCACCTTGGTGTAGGGCTTGATCCAGTCGATACGCTTGCCATGCTCGCCCCAGAATGCATCGGGGTTTTCGATCGAGTCCGCGTACATCCGCTCGTAGGTTGCCGCATCGGCGTGGGCGTTGGCGGCGAAGGCCTCGGAGGGGGGGAATGTCTTGGTCATGGAGCGTATCCTTTAGAACGAATAAACGCGGCGTTTCGGGTCAAAACCAGTGAAAATCCCCGATGCACCGAGTATGCACACCCCGTACACACCGCGTGCGCACAGGATGTGTGATGTGGCCTCGTATCAGATGGCCAGATATTTTGAGCGCAGCGCTTCGTCTTCGAGCACCTCTTTGGCCGAGCCGTCGTAGACGACCGAGCCTGTGTCGAGGATCACGGCGCGGTCTGCGAGCTTGAGGGCTGCGACTGCGTTTTGCTCGACGATCACGGTTGTGATGCCTTGGTCGCGGATGATGCCGAGCGTTTTGGCGATCTCTTGGACGATGACGGGGGCGAGGCCCTCGTAGGGTTCGTCGAGCAGCAGCACCTTGATGTC
>CALHAP010000091.1 GCA_937931795.1 uncultured Paracoccaceae bacterium | reverse complement strand
GTGGCGACGCACAGGGTGCAGCCACAACAGCTGGTGGCGGTGCTGCCGGTGGGTTCGGCATCGGTGGTGTGACTGCTGCTGACGGCGGCCAAGGCGGCGAAGCTGGTAACGGCGACGCAACCGCAGGCGACGGTGGGTCCGGTGGCGACACAGGGACTGTTGGTCTGGGTGTCGGCCTTGGCGGTGCAGCTGCTGACGGCAATGCAGACAGCGGTGATGGCGGCGACGCCGGATCAGCAGGCATTGGCCTTGGTGGTGCAGACTCGGACGCAGATGGCGGTGCTCTTGCACTGAGCGATGCGGATGCAGGGTCTCTCAGCGCTGCATTGGGCCTCTTGGGCCTGTCCGGGTCGGACGCAGACGGTGGTGACATTGGCAACCTTGATGTGGCTGCAATGGCCGACGCCATGGGCACAGGCACTGGCACTGGTGGTACAGCCAACGCTGGTGACACTGGGTCCGCTGGATCTGCAAACGGTGCGACAAACGACGCATCCGGCGCTGGTAACTCTGGCAACACTGACGGCAGCACAGCCGGTGCTGGCGGCAACAGCAGTGGCCTCGGCGGCGCTGGCGGCCAAGGCTCTGGCGGCCAAGCAGGCGACATCGACACCACAGCCTTCGGCGGTGTTGGCGGTGCAGCTGGCGACGCGATGACAGGCTCTGGTGGGGCTGGCGGAAGTGCCGGCACATGGGGATCGAACAACGGAGACGACGGGTTCGTCACCGGGACATCGACCGCAGACGCCTCGTCCAACATCGACACCACAGCGTTCAACCAGAACGTCGTGATGGGTGCCAACGTGCTGGGCAACTCGGTCGACATGACCGTGGTTGGCGGCTCGATGACATCCTCCTTCGCAGGCGATGACGGCTCCGAGATGTAAGCCAGACTGACTAAGATGGGCCGCCATATTCAGGCGGCCCATTTCTCTCTACCGCATTAATTTTACTGTATTTTTGTTCTGATGTTTCGCTTGTCAGACGATGACCCCACAACCCGAGGTGATCGCGATGTTACTGGACAACACCACAGAGATAGTCTCCCATTTCGCGGGCCTGTTTCACATTCAAACCGAAGAGGCCCGACTGAAAGACGCCTATGCCGCCTTTCGCGCAGCCCGAGAAGAAGCCGCCGCCTTGCGGGAATTGGACACCGTCGGTGTTAAACACTCCGCCACATTCGCGCTCGAAGGCTTCACCCCCGGTTTCAGCTACATCGCCCCGTTCTTTCCCGTCGCAGGTATTGCCACTTTGTTTGGCGCGCCCGTCCCGTTTTTTGCAGGCAGTCTGATCCCCGCCAGCGTGGGCGTGATTGCCAGCGTCGCGGCAGGTGGTCTTGCCAGCGCGCCCCCGCCCGTCCCCTTTGGGACAGCCTCTCCCGCCAGCTCGATCGTGGTGGTCAACTATCAAACCAACACGCTCGATGATCTCGACACCTTTGGCAAAGGCGACATTTCGGTCAAAGAGCTGTCGGCCAAAGACACCGCAGACATCACCAAAGCCGAAAAAATCATCGAAGCGCTGACGCCCTTTGATCCGCAAACGCTGGATATTTCCACAGGCGACGCGGTGCAGATTGCACAAGACATCTACCAGCAAATCCAGACAGCGACCGAAGCCCCCATCGCAGACATCGCCCAATACATAGCCAATGGCACAACTGCCGAGGCCCCGGTGATCATCGACGGCCAGATCGCTGACGAGTTGCCAAAGTTCGACGACCTGCTGCCCGCATTTCTGCAAGAGGATGACGACGACAACACAGCCGACGACACCACCATCGACAGCGAAGGCAAAGGCACGGTCGATGAAAACGGCAACCCCTCGACAGAGCAGGCCGAATTGATAGCCGAGGCCACCGCCTTTGCTGACAGCCTGAAAGAAGACACATCCGCGCCCGACGCCAAAACCGAGGCGGATGCCCCCGCAGATGACACGCCGCCCGACAGCGCCGGCGAAGAGGTCACATTCGTCAAATCCGATACGCCCGACCCGGTTAAAGAGACGCCAAACCCCTATGCGATCGACGAAGGCCAAACCATCGTCACGGGTGCCAACCAAGCGGTCAACGAAGTGGCGCTGTCCAGCAATTGGCTCGACGCGCCGCTGATCGCCGTGATGCAAGACGCCATAGAAGTTGACGCCATCAGCCAGATCAATGTGATCGTCGATCACGACCTGATTGAGGGCGAAACACCTGTCAGCACGGACACCGCAACCTCGACCAGCCTCAACGCCGCCCGCATGGAAGAAACGGCAAACCCGTTTGACGCGGTGCGCGGCGAAGACGGGTTTCCCACCAGTTGGTACGTCGCCCGCATCGAAGGAGATCTGGTCTCGGTCAATTGGATCGAACAACACAATTACACGATGGACGGCGACAGCGTGCAGGTCGAAGTCTCGGGCATCAATTCCAGCATCATCACCGGCACCAATACGTCGATCAACGTCTCGCAACTGACCGAGATCGGCTTTGGCTACGACATGATCATCGTCGGCGGCAACATGGTCGATATGTCGCTGATTTCACAGTCAAACATCATCATCGACAATGACATCATTGATTTGGGCGACGCGCCCGCCGACGTCGTATCGGCC
>CALHAP010000090.1 GCA_937931795.1 uncultured Paracoccaceae bacterium | reverse complement strand
CCCAAACCGAGGCGCGGGGCAGGCAGGGCAAGGTCTGGGAACAGCCCACGGGCAATCTGGCGGCAACGCTGGTGTTCAAACCCGAGGCCGCCCCGGCAGAGGCTGCGCGTCGGTCATTCCTTGCGGCGAACGCTCTGTTCGAGGCGTTGGCCCTTTATGTCGACCGCGATCAGCTCTCGCTCAAATGGCCCAACGATGTGCTGCTCGATGGCGGCAAGGTCGCAGGCATCCTGCTTGAAAGCGCTGGGGCCGGGCAGTTTGTTGATTGGCTGTCGATTGGCATTGGTGTGAACCTTGCGAATGTGCCGGGGGGGATCTCTGGGCCGTTTCCGCCGATCTCGGTGATATCAGCAGGTGGGCGGGCTGTTCGCCCGACCGAGTTTCTGACCGTTCTCGCCGATGCATATGCGACCCAAGAAGAAAAGCTGGCAACCCTCGGGTTCCAGCGCATTCGTCGCGATTGGCTGGCGCGTGCGGCGCGTATCGGCGAAGTGATCGAGGCGCGCACGCCGCGTCAGACGATCTCCGGCGTGTTTGACACGATCGACGAAGACGGCAATCTGGTGTTGATCACGGGCACCGGGCCGAAATCCATCGCGGCCGCCGAGATTTTCTTTTGAAGGAGGCGCATTATGCTACTCGCGATTGATTGCGGCAACACCAACACGATGTTCTCGATCTGGGATGGCGAGAAATTTATCGCGACATGGCGTACCGCGACCGAATGGCAGCGCACGGCGGACCAATACTACGTTTGGCTCTCGTCCCTCATGGCGTTTCAAAAGATCGACGTCGAGATCACCGAAGTTGTCGTCTCCAGCACGGTGCCCCGCGTGGTGTTTAATCTGCGGGTGTTCTCGGACCGCTACTTCAACTGCCGCCCGCTGGTCGTGGGCAAAAACGACTGCGCCTTGCCCGTCGATGTGCGTGTTGATGCGGGCACAGCCGTAGGGCCGGACCGTTTGGTGAATACGGTGGCGGGCTATGATCTCTATGGCGGCAATCTGATTGTGGTTGATTTTGGAACTGCGACGACATTCGACGTGGTTGACGAAGATGGCGCTTATATCGGCGGGGTGATCTCGCCGGGGGTGAATTTGTCGCTGGAGGCCCTACATAACGCAGCAGCGGCGTTGCCGCATGTCGACATCTCTAAACCGCAGGCCGTGATTGGCACGAATACTGTTGCATGTATGCAGTCGGGCGTGTTTTGGGGGTATATCGGGCTTGTCCGTGAAATCTGTGCTCGCATCAAAGCTGAGCACGGCAAGCCGATGAAAGTGATTTCCACGGGTGGTCTGGCCCCGTTGTTCCAACAGACCGAAAAGATATTCGATCATTACGAAGATGATCTCACACTGCATGGATTGATCAAAATTCATGATTATAACAAGGACTTGTAACTCACTATGAGTAACGAAAGACTGATTTACCTCCCACTGGGGGGCGCCGGCGAGATCGGCATGAACTGCTATGTATATGGCTACGGTAAGCCCGGAAAAGAGCGTCTGATCGTTGTCGATCTTGGCGTGACCTTCCCCGATATGGACAGCACGCCGGGCGTTGATCTGATCATGCCGGACATCACATGGTTGGAAAAACGCCGCGAGCAGATTGACGGCGTGTTTATCACGCATGGTCACGAAGATCACATTGGTGCCGTTGGCCATCTCTATGATCGCCTGCGCGCGCCGATCTATGCGCGCAAATTCACCGCCGCATTGGCGCAGCGCAAACTGGACGAGCACGGCGCACCCGATAGCGCGCTGCATGTGGTCGAGGCCTATCCGACATTTACTCAAGCGGGACCCTTCAAGGTCGCCTATGTCCCGATCAGCCACTCAATCCCCGAGAGCGCGGGCCTGGCCATCGACACGCCCGAAGGCCGCATCTTGCACACTGGCGATTTCAAAGTGGACGAGACCCCCGTCGTAGGCGAACCGTTCGACCGCAATCTGTGGGAAGAAGTGTCCAAGGATGGCGTCAAGGCGCTGGTCTGCGACAGTACCAACGTGTTCTCACCCCATGCCGGACGTTCCGAGGCGACGCTGAAAGACCCGATTTCCGAGTTCATGAAAGAGGCCACCGGCATGGTCGTCGCGACCACGTTTGCCTCCAACGTCGCGCGCTTGAAGACGTTGGCGACGGCGGCGACGGCTGCTGGTCGGACCGTGTGTTTGCTGGGTCGATCCATGCAGCGCATGGTGCAGGTGTCCAAAGAAACCGGTCTGCTCGAAGGCTTCCCCGAGACCGTCGGCCCAGAAGAGGCCAGCGGCATCCCACGCGAAAACCTGTTTTGCTTGGTGACCGGCAGTCAGGGCGAGCGGCGCGCGGCATCGGCGCAATTGGCCAACAATCGCAGCTATCTCGGCATAGAGTTGAAAGAGGGGGACACCTTTTTGTTCTCGTCCAAGACCATCCCTGGAAACGAGCGTGGCGTGATCCGCATTATGAACCAACTGTCCGAGAAGGGCGTTGATATCGTTGATGAAAGCGATGGAACCTTCCACGTCTCGGGGCACGCGAACAAGCCTGATCTTAAACTGATGCATGACATCACCAAACCGCAGATGGTCATCCCGATGCACGGCGAACACCGTCATTT
>CALHAP010000089.1 GCA_937931795.1 uncultured Paracoccaceae bacterium | reverse complement strand
AATCATCCCGGCCCAAGACCTGCGCCCCACCACGGGTCGCGAGCCAAAGCGCATCGTCGGCGCTCATCGCATCGGCACCGTTTTGCACCCTTTGTAACAGCATCGCTTGGCGGGCCTCAGACATCAGGTTGCCCACATCGTTGCTCGCAGACCCATCGACACCGAGGCCCACAGGCACCCCCGCCTGCTGCATGGCGACGACGGGCGCGATCCCGGACCCCAACCTACAATTGGAACAAGGGCAATGGGCAACACCGGTGCGGGACCGTGCGAAAAGGTCAATCTCTGCCGCGTCCAGCTTGACGCAATGCGCGTGCCACACATCATCGCCCGTCCACCCAAGGCTCTCGGCATATTCGCCCGGTCGACAGCCAAACTTTTCCAAAGAATAGGCGATATCTTCGTCATTTTCGGCCAGATGTGTGTGCAGCATCACCCCTTTGTCCCGCGCCAACAGAGCCGCATCCCGCATCAAGTCACGCGTGACAGAGAACGGCGAACAGGGTGCGATGCCAACCCGGCACATAGCCCCCGGATCGGAATTATGATAGCGATCGACAAGCCGGATGCAGTCTTGCAGGATCGAATGTTCGTTTTCGACAAGCGCATCGGGCGGCAAGCCCCCATCGCTTTCCCCAATGCTCATGGCTCCGCGCGTCGGGTGGAACCGCATCCCGATGCTCTGGGCCGCCTCAATCGTGTCATCGAGCTTTGCCCCATTGGGAAATAGATAGAGGTGGTCGGAGGTCAGCGTGCAACCGGACAGCGCCAGTTCCGCCAGTCCCACCTGTGCGGAGACGAACATTTCTTCCGGCCCAAACCGCGCCCAGATCGGGTAGAGCGTTTGCAGCCAGCCGAACAACAGCGCGTCCTGCGCTGCGGGCACGCTGCGTGTCAGCGTTTGGTAGAGGTGGTGATGGGTGTTCACCAAACCGGGCGAGACAACACAGCCCGCCGCATTGAGCGTCGCATCCCCCGTCAACCCGACCCCGATTTCGGCAATAACACCGCCTTTTATGCGGATATCGGTGTCTGTCAGGCGCTGCCGGGCGTCGTTCATCGTTAGAATGACATTTGCATTTCTGACGATAAGATCAGGCATCAGGCCTACCCCTTAACTGAGCGAGGGCCGCCGCATGGATGTCGGTATTCGCGGCCGCCAGTACACGGCCGCCCGGATGTGCGGGGCCACCTGTCCAACTGGTGACAACCCCGCCTGCGGCCTCGACAACGGCGATGGGGGCGTGGATGTCGTAGGCGTTTAACCCGGCCTCGACCACCAGTTCTACCTGTCCCGCCGCGAGCAACGCGTAACCGTAGCAATCCATGCCGTAGCGGGTCAGCTGCGTGTGTTTTGCGAGGGCGTGAAAGGCGGCGCGCTCAACGCGGCTTCCGACTTCGGGGAATGTCGTGAGGATAGTGGCCTGCTCCAGATTTCTGATCTGGGATGTTTTCAGCGCCTTCAGCCCACGCGGGCCATCGCACCGCGCAGCCCCCCAGCCGCCTTCAAACCGTTCGCCAATATAGGGCTGGTCTATAATGCCAAACACGGGGCCATCCTCCATGCTGGCGCTGATCAGCACGCCCCATGTGGGGGTTCCCGAGATATATCCGCGCGTGCCGTCAATCGGATCGAGCACCCAGGTGATGCCAGTGGTGCCGGGTTTGGCGGGAAATTCTTCGCCCAAGATTGCGTCATCGGGCCGACGCTGGCCGAGCAGATCGCGCATCGCGCTCTCGGCGTCGCGATCGGCCTTAGTGACGGGATCAAACGCGCCGGGGCCTGCCTTATTGTCAGTCTGTTGAGGCGCCCGAAAGGCGCGCAAAGTAATGGGGCGGGCCACATCGGCCAGCGCATGTGCAACGTCCCGTAGCTCTCTTTGAAGCGCTAAATCCACCCTGCGGCCCCCTTGATATCACACCCAAGCGCTAACGACGTGATAGGGTTGGGTCAAGATGAGGTGTGGGTTAGGCCGCGTCGCTGAGAACGCGCGCGAGGTCAAATAACCTGCGGCGTTGGTTTTCGGGGATCGAATAGTAGGACCGCAACAATTCCAGCGCTTCGCGGTCTGTCATCACATTGCTCGGCACAGGGCTGTCAACGGTGCTTGCGTCGCCCTCGTCCGTTTCGAAATCTTGGAAGAAAAACGACACATCGACGCTGAGGGCTTGCGCGATATCCCACAGCCGGGATGCACTGACACGGTTCATACCCGTTTCATACTTTTGGATTTGCTGGAATTTGATCCCGACCTGACCGGCCAACTCTTGCTGAGTCGTTCCAACAATCCAGCGGCGCTGTCTGATCCGTGTGCCCACGTGAACATCAACCGGGTGTGCCATAGTCGTCTCCTCTTCGACCGATCGTAACCATACCACACCGGACCAAACCGAGATCCAAAGCAGCGTTGCGCTCATGAAACATGCAGAGTGTTTCTGCTCAACGGTGAAAAATAACGCATATTTATCAATGTTGAACTCTCTGCTATCCCTCTCAGCCTCCCCCGAGAAAGCAATATTTATGCGCGCGCCTTCCTCATCGCGAAGCGTCCCAGCAGCGACAATGACATGGTCTTCGCGCTGTTCTAAAACGAGGTTACTGCTAAGCTATGAAATCGCCTGTGTATAATACTTAATGCGTCAAAAGCGCAAAAACTTCATATTCATTAGGAATTCTAATGTTCAGCTTCCGTATCGACACACCAGACGGCAGGCCACAGCTAGTCAACAGCCCCAAACCTACCCCGACACCGGGGGAGGTTTTGATCGAAGTGGCCACCTGCGGTCTCAATTTCGCCGATCTGCTGATGGTCAAAGGCACCTATCAAAACACGCCTCAATACCCCTTCGCGCTTGGCATGGAAATCGCGGGGCGTGTCGTGGCCGTGGGTGCGGATGTCACCGGGTTCAAGGTCGGTTCACGTGTCGCAGCCTTTGTCGGATCTGGCGGATTGGCAGAATATGTCACAGCACCCGCAGAGATTTGCTGCGATATACCCGATGCGATGGATGATGTGACGGCAGCGGGGTTTCAGATTGCCTATGGCACGTCGCATCTGGCCCTGTCCCGCCGCGCGCGTCTAATGGCTGGAGAGACCCTCGTGGTTTTGGGGGCCGCAGGGGGTGTTGGGCTGACAGCCGTAGAGATCGGGCATGCGATGGGCGCGAAGGTCGTCGCAGTGGCGCGCGGCGCGGAAAAGCAAGAGATCGCCCGCAGTCGCGGCGCGCATCATACCTTGGACGCAGAGGGCGATTTGCGCGCGCCACTGTTAGACTTGGGCGGTGCGGATGTTGTCTATGACCCAATCGGCGGCACGCTAGGCGAAATTGCGCTGCGCTGTATGAAACCCGAAGGGCGCTATTTGGCCATCGGCTTTGCCAGCGGTGATGTCCCGCAGGTCAAAGCGAACCACCTCTTGGTCAAGAACCACGATGTAATTGGTGTCAATTGGGGCGGGTATCTGACGTTTAACCCCGACGCGTTGACCAGCAGCATCGCTGAGTTGTTTGCATGGCACGCAGAGGGCCGCATCCACCCCCATATCAGTGCTGTTTTGCCACTGAAGCGCGCAGCGGAAGGGTTGGCGATGCTCCGGGACCGAACGGCGACCGGAAAGGTGGTCATTGCCGTCAGACAAAGTGAGCAATCGCCATAGAAAACGCCGCCGCCTGCGACATTGTGACCGTTTGCGACAAATAGGAGTATTTTGGTCGGAAAAAGCCCGCTCACCCGGTCGGTTCAACTTGAAAATTACCCGTTACCTGCCAATATACCTGTCATACAATAAAACCGTTTTGGTATTTCAGGAGGTCTCTTCATGGCTGAATACAACACAATCCGATCCAGCGCCGGTGTTCGCTCGGCTGAGATCGACGAGGGTCTGCGCGCCCACATGAGCAAAGTCTATGGCACGATGTCCATCGGCATGCTGATCACATTTGCAGCCGCATGGGCGTTGTCTGGTATGGCTGTGTCTACCACACCGACCGAATATGCACTGGGCAACGGTGAATATCTGACGGGTCTTGGTGTCGCGCTTTATGCATCACCGTTGAAGTGGGTTGTCATGTTCGCGCCGCTGGCCTTTGTGTTCGGCCTCAGCGCCGGCATCAACCGCATGTCTGCTGCGACAGCACAGCTGCTGTTCTACGTCTTTGCAGCCGTGATGGGCATCTCGATCAGCTCGATCTTCTTGGTCTTCACCGGCTATTCGATTGCACAGATCTTTTTGGTAACCTCGATTGCCTTCGCCAGCCTGTCGCTCTGGGGCTACACGACTAAGAAGGACATCTCTGGTTGGGGATCGTTCCTGATCATGGGTGTTATCGGCCTGATCGTAGCATCAATCGTGAACATCTGGCTCGCATCGCCTGCGATCATGTTTGCTGTCTCTGCCATCGGTGTGCTGATCTTTGCGGGGCTGACTGCCTACGACACGCAGCGGATCAAAACAGACTACATTGCCCACGCCGCACACGGCGACACGGAATGGTTGGGTAAATCTGCCATCATGGGCGCGCTGAGCCTCTATCTGAACTTCATCAATATGTTCATGATGCTTCTCAATCTGTTCGGCAGCCAAGAGTAAGCTGCTCAGAACAACGTGATGACAAAGGCCGGTGGTTCATCCCACCGGCCTTTTTTATGTCGTCACCATGCAAACCCACCGAACATAAAAAAACCGCCCTGAAAGGGGCGGTTTTCATCAAGTCGTAAAGCGCAAAATCTTACTTGATCTTGCCTTCTTTGTATTCGACGTGCTTGCGGATGACGGGGTCGTATTTGTTGACGACCATCTTCTCTGTCATTGTGCGTGCGTTCTTTTTGGTCACGTAGAAGTGGCCAGTGCCTGCGGTGGAGTTCAGGCGGATTTTAATTGTGGTTGGCTTCGCCATCTTAAGGCTCCTCAAAGTCTC
>CALHAP010000088.1 GCA_937931795.1 uncultured Paracoccaceae bacterium | reverse complement strand
CAGCGACGCCTGAGAGCCCGCCCGCATCTGCACATCTGCATCGCGCGCGAGGATCAATGCCGCTTCGGTCTGGTTAAGCGGGCGGTAGACGCGTAATTTGGGCGCGTCGCGTAACGCATCCGCCATCCCGCAGGCCACAATCGGCGCACCACCAGCGGCGAGAATAATCTGCTCAGTCGCAAACCGCAGATGAACCACACGCCCATCATTTGGCATTGCCACACGTGCCACACCGGGCAGCGCATCCAAATCCGACGCGCGGATCCGCACCAACGGCGCGCCAAACAGCCGTCGCGCTAAACGGCTTTCGAATAGAATGCTTTGTGCTGGACCCGCGATAAAATCATCAGCGTTCCCGACCACCCCCGCAGGAACCAGCAAAGGCCAGTCGGACAGGTTCGGATCGTCAGAAACAGGCCGAGATGTGACACTCGCGATCGGTTGCGTGTCCCCGCTTTGGGTCACCACCTGCATCCCCGGCGATACATCGGCAAGCGGCGTCCATCCGTTCGTCGTGGCGATCCGTGTCTGGGCACAAAGGCCAAATTGATCGCTTCGGCGCTGATGACGCGCTCGAAAAGTATCCTCGCCCCAAATTTTCATGCAGATCCCTGATTACGTCTCAACACCACCATGCAGATCTCGGCGACGGTTGAAAGACCTGACAGGGGCGGCATTAAGGTATTGATCTTCATCGCGAAACAATGCGCCCTCAAATCCAAGACCCGCGACGGATTGCGCACAAAAAACGCGCCCGGCGCCGCGTCTTCGCCAAAAATGCCCAGCGAGCAGCCCCAAACCCGCATTCCCTTCACCGCCAGTTATGGATATCTCAAAGGGCATGACCATCGCGGCACCGCCCACATCGTGTAACATTCCATTGAGGCCACAATGACGGCGCTCAAAGGGTACGCACGGCTAGAAAGCACCGGGGTTTGGCGCGGTGGACGGGGCGTTCCATTGCGCGACGATCAGGGCTTGCCTGTGGGCATCATGTTTGGCGATGCGACGCTGGTGTTGACCGACGCTAACAATCAGCCGCTGACACATTGGTCGCTGCCCGCAGTTCAGCGGATCAATCCGGGCCAGACCCCCGCGCTGTTTTCCGCAGATCCCGATATGGCAGAAACGCTGGAAGTCGAGGATGATCTGCTGATCGACGCTTTGGCGCGCGTGCATCAGGTGGCGCGCAGGCCGCGCAAACCCGGTGGCCGATTGCGCGCCATATTATCCCTGACGGCCTGCGGCGCGATCGCAGCCATAGGTGTGCTGTGGTTGCCCGGCGCGTTGATCCGGCAAACCGCGAGCAATATGGCCCCCGGCCCCCGCGCGGAAATTGGCGCCAGCCTGTTGGGCCATATCCAGAGTATCGCCGGCACCACATGCCGCGCGCCTGAAGGTGCGGCAGCACTGGCCCGCCTGCATACCCGTGTGTTTGGCGCATCCGCACCGGGGCAAACCGTCATCGTGCCCGGCGCGCTGACGGCCCCGATCCTACTGCCCGGCAGCGTGATCGTCCTGCCGCAAGCCTCCGTGACCCAAACAAACGACCCCGCGACAGTCGCGGGCCATATGATCGGTGCTGCGTCCAGCGTGGCAGACAGCGACCCCTTGGCCCGCACATTGGAATTCGGCGGATTTTCCGCGACGCTGTCTTTGGTGACCAGCGGCCAGCTCGGGCCCGACGTTTTGCAAGATTATGCACAGCACGCCACAACTACGCCTGCCATTTTGGCCGCCGACGATGTCCTCGCCAATGATTTTGAGCGCGCACGCGTGGCTCTCGCACCTTGGGCCTATACGCTTGATCCCAGCGGTGACAGCATAGCACCTTTGCTCGACATGGATTGGGCCAAGGGGGTCAGCCCCGAGCCTTTGCTCAGTGACGCGGATTGGGTCGCATTGCAAAACATCTGCCGTTAACGGCGCGTATAGGCGTCGCGATATCCCCCGGCCCGCACAGCGCGCAGGGCCGCAATTAAATCGTGCCGCTGCGTAAATGGTCCAACGACAACCACACGCAGATCACGCCCATTTTGGGCCACATCCGCATAACCTGAGGGCAAGCCTACCGCCCGCAATTGTGCCAACGCGGCGTCAGCATTGGCCCGCACGGCAAAGGTGGCCACTTGAACATAGCGGTGCCGCATTGGATGGGCCGCAATGGTGTTTTGCGGCGTGGCACCGATTGTGGCAGTTGATTGAAGGGCTGCATAGTCGCTTTGTGGCAGGTCTGACTGTGATGCGAACTGACCCTGCGCCAGTCGCGCCTCGCCATGCGGTTCGCCCAGATGCGCAATCGGACCGCCATCAGCCCCGCCGCACTCAATCAGCAGACCCGTCGTGGTATTGCGCACGGGTACGCCGTACCGTGCGGTAAACGCACAGGCCTCGGCGCGCGTCATAACGGGCGGGGGTGCAGGTGTTGTGCTGCGGGGCCTGCGAGTCTGACGCGGGTTGCGAGATTGGCGCGGGGCAGAAGCGCTCGCAGATGCTGTTTGAACAGGCTGGACGGGCTGAGCAGCCGGGGTATTCGGCTCATCCGTTGCAGCTGACGGTGCTTGCACGTCTACATCATCCAGCTGTGGCTCTAGATCGGGTTCTTGCAAATCCACAACCTCAGTCACCCCGCCTGCATCCTCCGGCTGCGCACTTGCCTCAGCGATCTGCTCGTCCGTGTTAGGCTGTATATCGTCTTGCACAGGCGGCACCGGGACGTCTGCTGCGCTGACAAAATCACCAGAATCGAGCACCAACACCGTCTGATCATCCGCATCCGTGATATCTTGCTCCACGACAACAACGGGCGATGGGGGCACGTCTTCAGCGGGGGCCGTTTCAGCAGGCTCTGCGGTCGAGACGATGACGGGCGAATTTTGCGGGGCGGGTTCGACAGGTGCTGCGCGGGCAAATGTTGGCATAAACCCACACAATTGCCGGCGATCTTGGCTCATGCGCGGCACCCAGACCACATCACCAGAGACGCCCGCCCGAATGAACGCGCAGCCACGGCTATCGACGAACTGGTTTCCACGGTAATCACTGGCGGGCAACTCGGCGGGGCTATTTGTGCCTTGGGCAACAGCCTGCGACATCGCAACAACAGCAAACGCACTGGCCCAATATTTTGCCCGCGATGTCATAGTATGCCCCTGATGCCCTCGCCCCTAAACTGCGCCGAGTTCCGGGGCAAAGTAAAGCTGCGGCGCGCAAGTTATCCACATCATTTTGTCCCGAACATCCGGTCACCCGCATCGCCAAGGCCCGGCACGATATACCCCAGATCGTTGAGGTGACTGTCCACGGCGGCGGTCACAATCGGCACATCGGGGTGTGCCTCTTTCATCCGCGCGACACCTTCGGGGGCGGCTAACAGGCACATAAACCTCAGGTTTTTGGCCCCTGCCTCTTTGAGCATATCAATGGCGGCGGCGCTGGAATTCCCCGTGGCAAGCATGGGGTCGACAACAATCGTCAACCGGTCTTCCATCGCGGCGGGGACTTTAAAATAATACTTCACCGGTTTCAGCGTGTCATGATCACGGTACAGACCGACAAATCCTACACGCGCGGACGGGATCAGCTCTAAAATCCCGTCAAGCAACCCGTTCCCCGCACGCAAGATCGACACCAACGCCAGCTTTTTGCCCTCGATCACCGGGGCCTCCATCGCTTGCATCGGGGTTTCAATGGTCCGGGTCGTCATCGGCAGTTCGCGGGTGATCTCATAAGCCAAGAGATGCGAAATCTCGCGCAACAATTGGCGAAACTCAGAAGTCGATGTCTCAACACGCCGCATCAACGACAGTTTGTGCTGCACCAACGGGTGATTTACGATTGTGCAATGGTCCGTCATGCGACCCCCAGTTTATTAGCAATTTTCGCGCGTGTGGCATCATCACAAAACGCGGCCTCGACCGCCGTTGCATTCAGTGCGGCAAAATCATCTTCAATCCAGCCAAAAGTGCGATGCAGACCCTCGTATTCATCCGTCATCGTCGTGCGGAAATAGGGCGGATCATCGGTGGAGACGGTGACCTTCACACCGCGGTCACGCAGCTTTTCAATCGGATGCGCCTCCCACGATGGTACGGCTTGTAAGAAGACGTTTGAACCGGGACAGACCTCTAACACGATGCCGTCCTCAGCGATTTGCTCGACCAAAGCGAGGTCTTGGATGCAGTTGATCCCATGCCCGATGCGTTCGACTTTGAGATCGCGAATGGTCTCGGCCACCATATCCGGCCCGCCCCATTCGCCCGCATGGCAGGTCAATTGCAGCCCCGCTTCGCGCGCCAGATCAAAGGCGTAGGCATAATCTGCGGGACGCCCCATCATCTCGGCACCACCCATGCCAAACCCGGTGATAAAATCACCCGCCGTCTCAGCGGCACACAGCGCTGCGGCTTTCGCCTGATCCGGACCAAAATGACGCACACAGGTCGCGATGCCGCGCAGCATAATCCCGTGCTGCGCTTCGGCCTCGGCTGCTGCGTCCTCAATCGCGGCGAGATACTCGCGCCACGCCCCCAGATCCGTGCCCCCGCAAAAATCAGGCGAGATAAACGCCTCGGTGTAAACCACACCGTGCGCCGCACTTTCCTCCAACACCGCCTTGGTCAACCGGCGAAAATCCTCTGGGCCGGTCAGGGTTGTGCAGGCCGCCTCATAAACGCTTAGGAAATGATCGAAATCGCGGTAAGCATATCCACCATCTTCGGCAAAGATCTCTGAGATATCAATGTTCTTCTCGGCGGCCAGACCCTTGATAAAGCTAGCCGGAGCCGCCCCTTCGATATGCAAATGCAGTTCTGCCTTGGGAAGTTCACGAAATGTCATAGAAATGGTTTTCCTTTGCCCTCTAACCCCAGATGCGCCGCAATACCTGCCGCTACATCCCGGAACCCTATATGTCCGATGTCGCCTGCCCCCAAGCCTGCAACCAACACTGGCACCCGTTCACGTGTGTGATCGGTGCCAATCCATGTGGGATCATTGCCGTGATCTGCCGTGATCACCAGCATGTCATCCTCGCGCATCTGCGCCAGCACGCGGGCCAGCTCTGTGTCAAACCATTCGAGATGACGCGCATAACCCGACACATCGCGCCGGTGGCCGTATTCGCTGTCAAATTCCACAAAATTGGCACAGACAAAGCCGCCATCAGGCGCGTCGCGCACCAGATCATGCAGATGTCCCATCAACGCATCATCGCGGCCTTTGCGCACCTCATCTATCCCGCGCATCGAAAAAATATCACCAATTTTTCCAATCGCGTGCACGCTATGTCCCGCATCCTGCAGCCAGTCGCACAGCGTCGGTTCAGGTGGCGCAATCGCGAAATCTCGGCGGTTGGCGGTACGTTCAAACCCTGCCTCAACAGACCCTACGAAAGGACGCGCGATCACCCGGCCCAGCTTTATCTTATGCAGTTGCGGCGCGACAGAGGCACACAGCGCCAGCAGATTTTCGAGGCCAAAGATCGCGGGGTCTTCATGCGCTGCAATCTGCAATACGCTGTCCACCGAGGTATAACAAATAGGCCAACCTGTTTTGACGTGCCGCGCACCGTGATCTTCGATCACTTGGGTGCCGCTGGCGTGCACATTCCCCAGCGTGCCCCCGACGCCCGCAGCGAGACAGAGATCGACGATCAAATCATCAGGAAACGCAGGATCGGTTTGCGGGAAAACATGCCAATCCCACGGCACCGGCACGCCCGCCAATTCCCAATGGCCGGACGGGGTATCCTTGCCATTCGAGACCTCGGTGGCCGCCCCCCACGCACCAATCAGCGGCACATCGGGCAGCGTTATATCTAGGCCGGACGCCAACGTCACCGCCCGCCCTGCGCCCATGCTGGCCAGCGTCGGGATATGCAGCGGCCCGCTGCGGCCCTCTTGCGCGCGCCCTTCGGCACAGGCCCGCGCGATATGACCCAGCGTATTGGCACCCGTGTCAGGCTTGCCGTCATTGAAAAACCGTTCTGCATCCGGCGCACCGCCGATACCAACCGAATCCATCACCACTAAAAACGCCCGCGCCATCAGGGTATCCTCTTTAAAATCAGCGGGCTGTCTGGATTTGCGCGTCCTAACGTAATTGCGGCCAAGACATCCTGTGCAGCCCGTTCAGCCGCAGCATCATCCGCGGCATTAACCCGCGCTAACCGTTGTCCTGTCATAACAGGATCGCCCAGAGACACCACATCCGACAGCCCAACACGCGGGTCAATCCGGTCGCTTTCCACGCGCCTACCACCGCCCAGAGCAACCACCACCTTCCCGAGAGCTTCACCGTCGATTGCGCTCACAACGCCATCAGCGGGCGCCATCACATCAATGCCAACAGGGGCCGCACGCAGGTGGGCGCGCCAATCCTCGGCCATATCAGGGGGCCCGCCCATGGCGCGGATCATTTGGGAAAACTTATCCAACGCAGCGCCCGTATCGATGGCGGCACGCATCTGTGTCTCACCAGCCTGATGCCCCGCAATGTGCAAAACCTCTGCCCCCAAGGCCACAGTCAGATCATACAATCGCGACGCCGCAGCACGGTCGCCTGCCATGACCTTCATGCAAACGGCCACTTCCAGCGCGTTGCCCAATGCCGGGGCCAAAGGCTGGGACATATCACTAACCAACGCGCGGGTCGCACAGCCCGCACCATTGGCCGTAGTGACCAAGGCGCGGGCCAGCGCCTCGGCCTCGGCGGGCGTCTTCATAAACGCCCCCGATCCGCATTTCACATCGAGGATCAAACCATCGAGACCCGCTGCCAGTTTTTTGGACAGGATTGAGGCGGTGATCAAATCGACGCTAGAGACAGTCGCACTGATATCGCGAATGGCATAAAGGCGCTTGTCCGCAGGCGCGATCTGGCCAGTGGCACCGACAATCGCACAGCCCACCTGCCCCACGATGGTACGCAACCGCGCCTCGTCGACATCAGTTTTGACGCCGGGAATGGCCTCGAGCTTGTCCAAAGTACCGCCAGTATGCCCCAGACCACGGCCAGAAATCATCGGCACATAGACGCCACACGCGGCCAGTGCGGGGGCCAAGATCAGCGACACGCAATCGCCCACGCCGCCGGTGGAATGTTTGTCCAACACTGGCCCCGGCAGATCCCACGCCAGAACGTCGCCGCTGTCGCGCATGCCGGTGGTCAGGGCCACGCGTCCCTCTTCGCCCAAACCGTTCAGGCACACCGCCATGGCAAAGGCCCCGGCCTGCGCATCCGACACAGCCCCGGTGGAAAGTCCAATGGCAAAGGCGCGCAAAGCGCCGGCCTCAGGCACCTGACCCTCACGCACAGCGCGGATGACAGCGCGGGCATCCACGGGCCTAGCTGCGCTCCATATAATCGGCGTCAAACGCACCGGGCAGCAGGTCAGCGACGCGCATCATTTGCACGACACCGTCCAAATTGGTCAGGGTCACGACAACATCGCCGCCCGAAAATTCCGACAGCTTTTGACGGCATCCACCGCAGGGGGACACAGGCTTGGGGCTATCCGCGATCACCGTGACTTCGGCTATCTGCGTCTCGCCCGCCGCAACCATCGCCGCAATCGCGCCCGCCTCGGCGCAGGTGCCCTCGGGATAGGCTACGTTTTCGACGTTGCACCCCACATAGACCGCCCCCGACACACTGCGGATCGCAGCGCCGACTTTGAAGTTTGAATAGGGGGCATGGGCATTTTCGCGCACGGCACGGGCAGCATCGGTAAGGGACATATCGCGGGCTCCAGATCAGGTCCAAACAGTCGCAATTTGCACCACCGGATGCAAGACGCGTCTGGGCTGTCAGTGCAAACCGCGCGATGCGCTCTTTCCCTTGGGCCAAGATGATAGTTTAAGGATGAACAACCGTCTGACACGCATAAATGAGGCAACACAACATGGTCGACACCCCAAGCGATAGCCTCAAAGAAACCCTGCGTCAGGCCGCGCTCGATTACCACAAATACCCCAAACCTGGAAAACTCGAAGTCCGCGCAACCAAGCCTCTGGCCAACGGTCGCGATCTGGCGCGCGCCTATTCGCCCGGTGTGGCAGAGGCCTGCCTCGAGATCAAAGCGGATGCCGACACGGCGCGCGACTACACCGCGCGCGGCAATCTGGTCGCCGTGGTCACCAATGGCACTGCCGTTCTGGGTCTCGGGAACATCGGGGCGCTGGCGTCAAAACCAGTGATGGAAGGCAAAGCGGTCCTGTTCAAAAAATTCGCAGACATTGATTGTTTTGACATCGAGTTGAACGAACCCGACCCGCTGGCGCTGGCCAAGATCGTCTGCGCGATGGAGCCGACGTTTGGCGCGATCAACCTCGAAGACATCAAAGCCCCCGATTGCTTTATTGTCGAAGATTACTGCCGGATGAACATGAATATCCCGGTCTTTCATGACGACCAGCACGGCACCGCCATCGTTGTGGGGGCTGCCGCCACCAATGCGCTGCGCGTCGCGGGCAAAGATTTCGGCGACATCAAAGTCGTCAGCACCGGCGGCGGTGCTGCGGGCATTGCCTGCCTGAACATGCTGCTAAAGCTTGGGGTCAAACGCGAAAACGTCTGGCTGTGCGATATCGAAGGTTTGGTCTATGATGGCCGCGAGAAAGACATGACCCCGCAAAAAGCGGCCTATGCGCAAGGCACCGAGGCGAAAACGCTGGGTGACGTCATCGACGGGGCGGATCTGTTTTTGGGCCTCTCAGGTCCGGGTGTTTTGACCCCGGATATGGTGCGCAAAATGTCCGATGCGCCGATCATCTTCGCACTGGCCAACCCTAACCCCGAAATCGAACCCGATCTGGCCCGCGCCGCCAACCCCAAGGCGATCATCGCGACAGGCCGCAGCGATTTCCCCAACCAAGTCAACAACGTGCTATGTTTTCCCTTCATCTTTCGCGGGGCGCTCGATGTGGGGGCCACGACCATCAACAACGAGATGAAGATCGCCTGTATTGAAGGGATCGCAGCCCTCGCGCGCGCGACGACCAGCGCGGAAGCAGCCGAAGCCTACCGGGGCGAGCAGCTAACCTTCGGGGCCGAGTATCTAATTCCAAAACCGTTCGATCCGCGCCTGATGGCCACCGTCGCCTCTGCTGTGGCGCAGGCCGCGATGGAAACAGGCGTGGCGACGCGACCCATTGCGGACATGGACGCCTACCGCGACAATCTGACGGCCAGCGTGTTCAAATCGTCCTTCATCATGCGCCCGGTCTTTGAGGCGGCCCGCAGCGCAGAGCGCACCATTGTTTTTGCCGAAGGCGAAGACGAACGGGTCTTGCGCGCGGCCCAAGCGATCATGGAAGAAACCACCGACACTCCCATCCTCATCGGGCGTCCCGATGTGATCGCAGCACGCGCGGAAAAAGCAGGCCTCACGCTGACACCGGGCCGTGATTTCGAAGTGGTGAACCCCGAAAAAGACGACCGCTACCGCGACTATTGGACGACCTATCACAAGATCATGGCCCGCAAAGGCGTCACCCCCGATCTCGCCCGCGCCATTATGCGCACCAATACAACGGCGATTGGCGCGGTCATGGTCCACCGCGGCGAAGCCGACAGCATGATCTGCGGCACCTTTGGCCAGTTCCTGTGGCACCTCAACTATGTGACCGAAATTCTGGGCAACGAACAATACCACCCCGCTGCCGCGCTTTCGCTGATGATCCTCGAAGACGGGCCGCTGTTTATCTCGGACACGCAGGTCCACCCCGAACCCAGCCCTGAACAAATCGCAGAGACAGTGATGGGGGCCGCGCGCCATGTGCGCCGCTTTGGCCTAGAGCCACAGATTGCACTGTGTTCGCACAGCCAATTTGGCAATCTTGACTGCGACAGTGGGCGACGGATGCGGGCGGCTTTGGCTATTCTCGACAGCAAGCCGCGCGACTTTGCCTATGAGGGCGAAATGCACGCCGATGCAGCGCTCGACCCCGAGCTGCGCGACCGTATTTTCCCCGGCGCGCGCCTTAGCGGGGTGGCCAATGCGTTGGTCTTCGCCAATTCAGATGCCGCATCCGGGGTGCGCAACATTCTGAAATTGCGTGGCGGCGGGCTAGAGGTCGGGCCGATTTTGATGGGCATGGGCAATCGCGCGCATATCGTAACACCGTCGATCACGGCACGCGGATTGCTCAATATGTCGGCGCTGGCGGGCACGCCCGTCACACATTACGAATAGGGCTTAGTAAGTACAGGCAGCCGTCGCTTCGCGGATAGCGCGCGACGATCCTGACAGAGACAGCTCAATCACGCGCGACCCGATCGCGATCTCGGCCGTTACACCGTTGCGCAGCATCGCTTGCAACTGCATGTCGGTGGCCGCCTCTTGGCTGGTGTAGAGCGCATAGCCAGACCCTTCGACACGGGTGAAATCGTAGCGCCCCATCGACCGACCATTGATGCGAAATTCAGTCATCAAGACATCTTCCCAACGGCCCGCCTGATGCGAAAATTCCATCGCCAGGGGCGCACCCGGTGCGCAGGCGATCTCGACGCAGAAAAACTGACCCGTTTCCAGGTTCATCTCGGCGCAATAAGAAGCGCCCTGACGCTGGGTTGTGTCGTTAACAAAGGTTGTCCAGGCATCATCTGCACTGGCGGATATTGCGGCCATACTTAGGGCTGCGGAAGCAAAAATAGTTCTAAAAAAATGCATCTTTACACCTTTGTCTTATCTTGTCGTGTGGTGTGAATGCGCGCAGATCGCGGCGAGAATGTGGTCGCATCAGGTTCGTTATTCGTCATTGTCCCGCTCCCAAGAACATTGGCCGGCGGCATGGCCCTTTGACGCCTGTTTGCGCGACATATCGGGCCGCAAAATGGTCAACACAGGACGGTTTCGGGGCGCATTCTTAAAAATGACATAACCGCACCCCCTTGCCACCCGCGAAGGCTGCTTGCAAAACGGGGGTAGTGATACAGCAGGGAGTGGGATCATGGGGTACAACGCGATTTACGAGGCTTGGAAATCCGATCCAGACGCATGGTGGATGGCCCAAGCAGACGCCATCAGCTGGGACAAAGCCCCCACGAAAGCGCTGTTCGACGACGCGGCCCCCTTCTACGAATGGTTTGCAGACGGCATGGTCAACGGATGCTACAACGCGCTCGACCGTCATGTAGACGCCGGACGCGGCGATCAGGCAGCGGTCATCTACGACAGCCCCCTGACCGACACCAAACGCACCATCAGCTACACCCAAATGCGCGACGACACTGCCCGCCTTGCAGGTGCGCTCTTGGCCCAAGGGGTGACAACAGGCGACCGCGTCATCATCTATATGCCCATGGTCCCCGAAGCGTTGACCGCCATGCTCGCCTGCGCGCGGATCGGTGCGGTGCATTCGGTGGTCTTTGGGGGGTTTGCGGCCAATGAACTGGCGGTACGGATTGATGATTGCACGCCCAAAGCGGTGATTGCAGCATCCTGCGGGATTGAGCCGGGCCGTGTGATTGCCTATAAGCCCCTGCTCGATGGCGCGATTGAAATGGCCAGCCACAAGCCTGACCTGTGCATCATCCTCCAACGCGACCAACAACGCGCCGACCTGACACCGGGGCGTGACCACGATTGGGACGCCGTGCAACAGGGCGTCACACCTGCCGACTGCATCCCCGTCCCCGGCAATCACCCCGCCTACATTCTCTATACCTCGGGCACGACGGGCGCACCCAAAGGGGTGGTCCGGCACACGGCAGGCCATCTGGTGGCACTGCATTGGACGATGAAAAACATCTATCAGGTCGATCCCGGCGATGTGTTCTGGGCCGCGTCCGACGTGGGCTGGGTCGTGGGCCATTCCTACATCTGCTACGGACCGCTGATCCATGGCAACACAACAGTGGTGTTCGAGGGCAAACCCGTCGGCACCCCCGATGCGGGCACCTTTTGGCGGGTGATCTCTGAACATAATGTGCGCAGCTTTTTCACAGCCCCCACAGCCTTCCGCGCGATCAAACGCGATGACTCGAAGGGCGCGTTAATCGCGGAATACGACATCTCGTGCCTGCGCGCGCTCTATCTGGCGGGCGAACGGGCGGACCCC
>CALHAP010000087.1 GCA_937931795.1 uncultured Paracoccaceae bacterium | reverse complement strand
GGGCGGTCGATACCGGGGCTGGAAACTTCTAGCGTGTAATTCTCGGCAATCGGGTCTTCGACGTCCAAAATAGCGCTGAGTGCGGTACTGATCTGGCCGCAATCATCAACCTCAATGGTGCCATCGGGTTTTTGGGCCATGATCTGCAAGGTGCTCTCCTTGCCCGACATCAGGCGGACACGGACCAATTCATAGCCCATATCCTCGATCACGGGCTGCGCAATCTCGGCAATCCGGCGGTCAATGGCGGCTTTGGCAATCAGGTCGTTCGACATCGGTGGTTCACTATCCTTAACAAGCACAAAAAAACGGGCACACGGCCCGTTCGAAAAATCGGTGGGCGCCGGGGGTGGAGGCCGGCGCGCCTGTGTTGGTAGTCAAATAGATATCACCGCAGGAGAATACAAGCGAAAAGCAAAACGCCCCACCACATCGGCGGGGCGTCCTTATTAGTCACAAACGATTGCGCGGATTACGCGAACCACCAGCGTTCCATCATGCGGCTGCTGTCCATCTGGAACACGTTGCCGATGGTGCCTGAATTGGTCAGGGCTTTGGAATGCGCGTCCACGTAGTTGGCGTACATTGGCACGACCGTGCCGCCTTCTTTGGACATGATCATCTGCATCTCGGTGTACTGTGTGCGACGGGTGTCGCTGTCCAGCTCGGCGCGCGCGCTCAAGAGCAGCTCTTGGAAACGGGCGCTGTCGTTGCTGTCCCACTGGGTATCGTTCCACGGCACACCCTCCTGGTAGGCGCTGGAGAACATCCAATCCTCGGTCGCACGACCCGACCAGTAGCACGCACACCACGGCTTTTTCAGCCAGACGTTGGACCAGTAGCCATCCGCAGGCTCTTGGACGACGTTGATGTTGATGCCCGCCGCAGCCGCGGAAGCCTGATACAGCAATGCCGCATCCACACCGCCCGCAAAGGCCGCATCAGAGGCCGACAGATCAATCGACAATCCGTCCAGACCCGCCTCGGCCAAGATCGACCGGGCCAGATCAGGATCATAGCTGTTCTGCTCTAGCTCATCGGCAAAATACTGGTTGGCGGGGCCAATCGGATGGTCGTTGGCGACGCGACCATGCCCTTGCAGGATTTTCTCGACCATCTCTTCACGGTTCACGGCATGTTTCAGCGCGCGACGTACCGCCAAATTGCTGAACGGATCAAGGTCCGTGAGCATCGGGAAGGTGTAGTGCTGGTTGCCTGTGACCTCAAAGATATTGATGTTCGGGTTGGCGCGCATCAATGGCTCGGTCTGGAAATCAACGCGGTTTACGGCGTCAACTTGGTTGGTCATCAGGGCCGTCATACGCGCAGAGGCGTCATTGATTGCCACGACTTCGATGCTGTCAAACCAACCGGCCTGACCGTCCTTGTAGTGACCCTCAACACGGCTGAGCAACGTACGGACACCGGGATCAAAGCTCTCGACTTTATAGAGGCCCGTGCCGTTACCCGACGCAATCGCACCCGAGATATCGTCGGATGGGTACATCAGGATGTGGTAATCAGACAGCAAGAACGGGAAGTCGGCGTTGCCTGCGGCCAGTGTGAATTCGATCTCGTGATCGCCCAGCTTGTTCATCGTCTCGATGGTCGACACGATCGGCTGCGCGGCAGAGGATGCGCCCTCTTCGACGTGCATGTTCAGTGAGGCTATGACGTCATCGGCATTGAACGGTTTGCCGCTGTGGAATGTCACACCTTGGCGCAGTTTGAACGTCCAGACTTTGGCGTCGGGGCTGGCTTCCCAGCTTTCGGCCAACTCGCCGACCAGCTCGCCGTTGGCGGCGACTTCGGTCAGGCAATCAAACACGGCACCGTGGGCACACATGATCATGTAGCTGTCAGAATGCGTCCGGCCATCCCAGCTGTCGGTGGTATTCGCACCAGCGATCCCGAGGCGGAGCGTGCCGCCGCGGTTTTGCGCCTTCAGTTGTACGCCCGAGGCTGCAAGAACGCCCGCTGCGGCGCCTGTCTTGAGTAGTCCACGTCTGCTTAGAGGTGTCATAAAAATCGTCTCCCTTTCGTTATTCTTGACCGCGTTTAGCACGTTTTGGCGCTGTGCGCGAATTACATCTTGTTTATGGCCGCATCCCCGATGTTTTCGACGCCGCGCTGATCCAGCAAATTGGTCAACCAATCAGGATCCATTTCGGGCACAGAACTCAGCAACAGATCGGTGTAGGCGTGGTGCGGCGGGGTGAACATATCGGCCTTTGGCCCCTGCTCAACGACCAAGCCATCCTTCATCACCACGACCTCATCGGCAATCGCCTTCACCGTCGCCAGATCATGCGTGATGAACATATAAGCGAGGCCCAATTTGTCCTGCAAATCCGCCAGCAGCCGCAAAATCCCCTCGGCCACCAGCTGATCCAGCGCGCTTGTCACCTCATCGCAGATGATCATGCGGGGTTCGGCAGCCAAGGCCCGCGCGATCCCGATCCGTTGTTTCTGCCCGCCAGACAGCTCGGATGGCAAACGGTCGTAGTAGGTCGCAGGCTCCAGCTCGATCTGTTCCATTAGGCTATCGACCTTGCGGCGTTTCTCAGCCCCCGTTAGCCCCAGATAGAACTGCACAGGCCGCGCGATGATATTGCCCACGGACATGCGTGGGTTCAGCGCGGTATCGGCCATCTGATAGATCATCTGCACTTGGCGCAGCTGATCCTTGGATCGGCGTTTGTAACTGGCGGGCAGCGCCTCACCATCAAACGAGATTGCGCCGTTTTTGGGCGGCAGTAGCCCGGTGATACAACGCGCCGTCGTCGATTTGCCCGATCCGCTCTCGCCCACCACAGCGACAGTGCGGCCCTGATGGATGTCAAAACTGACGTCGTGCAGCACGGTCGTCTGTCCATAGGCCGCCGTCACATTATCGACCGACACCACAGGCACCGCACCACTAATCACCGCAGGCTTGGTCGGACGTTGGAACTCGCGCACCGACCATAGGCTCTTGGTATAGGCTTCTTTGGGGTGGCTCAGCATATGCCGCGTCTCGGCGGTCTCGACCTCGTCGCCCTTCAACAGCACCTTAATCCGGTCCGCCATCTGCGCCACAACGGCCAGATCATGGGTGATGTAGATCGCAGAGGTGCCAAATTGCTCGACGATATCGCGGATGCTGGCCAGAACCTCGATCTGCGTCGTCACATCGAGCGCGGTCGTCGGCTCGTCAAAGATGATCAGATCAGGACGGCAGGCCATCGCCATCGCCGTCAT
>CALHAP010000086.1 GCA_937931795.1 uncultured Paracoccaceae bacterium | reverse complement strand
TTTCCGGACCGATGATGCGTTCCCCAAGAAGTACGCGGGTTACTTTGGAATGGCTGCGCATCAGCGCACGCAACGACGGCGCTCAACGCAGCGCAAGCTGATCCGGTATCCTGAGTTGTGCCAGCGCATTGTGGGCCATCTCAAGGACGGGTGGACGCCTGAACAGATCGGCAATCGGATGATTTATGATGGGGTCAAACAGCGCGCGTGTCAGGAAACGATCTATCGCTACATTTATTCCAAGGAAGGCATGGCGCAAGAATTGTGGTGGTACCTGCCCTTGCATCGCAAGAACCGCACACCACGACGTGCCCGCAAGCGTCAAAAGCCCAAGTTTGACCGTGATGTCAGCATCTTGTTCAGGCCAAACGATGTCGCCCACCGTCGCCAGTTTGGCCACTGGGAGGGTGATTTAATGCTGTTCGAACAGAAGCGTGGCCAGACAAATGTCACGACGCTAGTAGAGCGGGTCAGTCGCTTCACAGTGATCCTGAAGAACCCCAATAAACGCACCAAGCCTGTCATGCCTTGCCCGGCAGGGTCATGCAAAGCATGATCCCGAGAGGGGAAAGATCATGTAAGCGATCAAAGACCTGCCGTATGTCGCCCGAAGATCGATCACCTTCGACCGTGGGAGCGAGTTTGTCAGCTGGCCCCAACTGCAGGCTAAGATTGGCACACAAACCTGGTTCTGTGACCCTTCATCACCGTGGCAAAAGGGAACGGTAGAAAACACCAATCGCAGAGCGCGAAGGTGGTTACCTCGCAAACGTGACATCAGACTGATGACAGACGAAGACATCAAGGCAATCAGCGACCGCCTCAACGCAACGCCCCGCAAATGTCTGGGCTGGAAAACACCTGCTGAAGTCTTCAGAGAAAACATGTTGGAGAAAATGGGCCGATCACCCTACCCTTAAACCCAATAGCAGTCGCAGTTCACGTATCGCGCACACCGCGGTCTTTGCCATCCATCCCCCCTCCCGAATATTGTCATTCCCCTCGGCCTGTGTGACCGTTGCGCGGCGGGAATTGGCCTGCGTTTGATCGGACCCTGCGTTATGAATATCCTCTACATCATGTTCGACCAGCTGCGGTTCGACTTTCTGGCATGTGCCGGGCATCCGACGATCAAAACTCCGCATATCGACCGGCTCGCGGCCAAAGCGGTGCGGTTTACCAGTGCCTACACCCAATCCCCCGTGTGCGGTGCTGCCCGGATGAGCGCCTATACGGGTCGCTACGTCAGCAGTCACGGCGCGCAATGGAATGGATATCCACTGCGTGTGGGCGAGATGACTTTGGGCGATCATCTGCGGGCCAATGACGTCGGCTGTTGGCTCATCGGCAAGACCCATATGAAGGCGGATGCCAAGGGCATGGAACGCTTGGGGCTCGCCCCTGATAGCATCATCGGCGCGCGCCAAGCGGAATGCGGGTTCGATGTCTGGTGCCGCGATGATGGGCTCTGGGCCGAGGGGCCGGACGGGTTTTACGATGCCAAGCGCAGTCCCTACAACGAATACCTGAAGTCCAAAGGGTATGACGGACGAAACCCTTGGGCCGATTTTGCCAATGCGGGCCGCGACGGCGATGATCTGGCCAGCGGATGGTTCATGCACAATGCCGACAAACCCGCCGCGATTGACGAGGCCGATAGCGAAACCCCGTGGCTGACCTCGCAAGCGATTGATTTTATGCAGCAAGCGACCGGTCAATGGTGCGCCCATGTCAGCTATATCAAGCCCCATTGGCCCTATATCGTCCCCGCCCCCTACCATGATATGTATGGGACCAACGACGTCCTTCCCGCCAATCGCCATACCGATGAATTGCAGGACCCGCATCCTATCTATGCCGCATTCACCAATGGCCGGGTCGGCAAGACCTTTTCCAAAGACCACGTCCGCGACAAGGTTATCCCCGCCTATATGGGGCTGATTTCGCAATGCGATGACCAGATGGGCCGCCTCTTTGCGTATCTCGAGGAGAGCGGTCAGGCCAATGACACCATGATCATTCTGACGTCGGACCATGGTGATTATCTGGGCGATCACTGGATGGGCGAGAAGGATCTGTTTCATGACCCGTCTGTGAAAGTCCCGCTGATCATCTATGATCCGCGTGCGCAGGCAAACGGCACCCGTGGCACCACCTGTGATGCGCTGGTCGAGGCCATTGATGTGACCGCGACGATTATTGAGGCTGCAGGTGGCGAGGTGCCGGATCATATCGTCGAGGGGCGGTCCTTGATGTCTTATATCCATGGCAGCATCCCACCCTGCCCGCGTGATTTTGTGATCAGCGAATATGATTATTCCAGCCACCCGGCCTGCGCGGGCCTTGGAGTGCCGCCGCCCGATGCGCGCCTGTTTATGGTCGCCGATCACGCGTGGAAGATGGTGCATTGCGAAGGTGGATTTCGCCCGATGCTGTTCGATCTCACCGTTGATCCGCTGGAATTGAACGATCTCGGTGCGGACCCGGCTTATGCAGATCAACGCGCGATGATGTATGCCAAGCTGCATGCCTGGACGCGGCGCTTGGCGCAGCGGGTGACGATTTCGAACGCCGAAATACACGCCAAACAAACCAAAGGCAGCCGGACGGGTGTTGTCTTGGGCCTCTATGACGGCAGTGAAACGGAACCTTTGCTCAGCGAAAAATACGTGGGGCCTGCACCGGGACGGCACACAGATGGGTGAGCCTGCCTTACAGGTCGGTCCACGCGCTGTTATTTTCTGATGATGCGACACAGGCGCGGATAAACCGCATGCCGTCCATCCCCGCATCGATACCGGGCAGCAGACCCATGGCTGTGGTTTTCGCAGTGCCTGCCTGCACGGCCCGAATAGCGTCAGCGGCTTCGGCGTAGATCGTCGCGAACCCTTCGAGATAGCCCTCGGGATGCCCGCCCGGCAGGCGACTGACCGCTTGTCCTGCCGCATTTGACCCGGCCCCGTTTCGGGTCAGCAGCCGTTTGGCCTCGCCGTGGGGGGTAAACCATAGTTGGTTGGGGTTTTCTTGCGCCCAGTCTAGGCCACCCTTCTCGCCGTAAATACGCAGCTTCAGGCCGTTTTCATGCCCCGGTGCCACCTGCGAACACCACATCATGCCCCGCGCGACCCCGTCAAAGCGCAGCATGATATGTGCGTTGTCATCAAGCACGCGGCCCGCACCCCAGCTTTGCAAATCAGCAGCAAGGCTGTTGAGGGTTAAACCACTGACAAAACAGGCCAGATTATGCGCATGTGTGCCAATGTCGCCCACAGCGCCACCCGCGCCAGAGCGGGCCGGATCAATGCGCCATTGCGCTTGCTTGACACCTTGGTCTTCGACGGGTGACGTCAGCCAAT
>CALHAP010000085.1 GCA_937931795.1 uncultured Paracoccaceae bacterium | reverse complement strand
CCGATAGCCTGTTGGACGGCGATAGCCTCGACACCACCGACACCGAGCTGGCGACAATTGGCGATCTGCCGTTGAACTCCACCTTATCGCCGCAGGATCTGGCCGCCGATGAACTAATCGGCACCGTGATTTATTCCGCCGAGGACGAAAACATCGGTGAGATTGGCGAGTTGATCCTGGCCGATAACGGCGACATCGAGAGCGCGATCATCGACTTTGGTGGCTTCATCGGTCTGGGCGAAAAGCCGGTAAAAGTCTCGTTTGAAGACCTCAATATCCAGCGCGACGTCGAAGACGAAAGCCTGCGCATCAGCGTGGCCATGACCGAAGACGAGTTGGAAGCAATGCCTGAATACGAAGGCTAAGCACTCCGCTTATAACGAGCACCACAGGGCTCTGCACGTGCGCAGGGCCCTTTTTCATGCACCGATGGCACGATCACAATCTCTGCGCTGCACTGCGGCGCGCTTGCGCTTTGGACCCTTTTGCGGGTAGGCCTGCGCGCAACTGCCAACCACAACAGGATATTCCCCATGGCTAGACCCAAGATCGCCCTCATCGGCGCAGGTCAAATCGGCGGCACGCTCGCCCACCTCGCAGCTGTTAAAGAGCTCGGCGACGTGATCATGTTCGACATCGCAGAGGGCATCCCTCAGGGCAAAGCGCTCGACATCGCAGAATCAGGCCCCGCCGCTAAATTCGACGGCATCTTCAAAGGCACCAACGATTATGCCGACATCGCAGGCGCGGACGTCTGCATCGTCACGGCTGGTGTGGCGCGCAAGCCGGGCATGTCCCGCGACGATCTGCTGGGCATCAACCTCAAGGTCATGAAATCCGTCGGCGAAGGCATCGCTGCCCACGCGCCCAACGCGTTTGTCATCTGCATCACCAACCCGCTCGACGCGATGGTCTGGGCCTTGCAGACATTCTCCGGCCTGCCCGCCCACAAGGTCTGCGGCATGGCGGGTGTTCTCGATAGCGCGCGTTTCCGTCACTTCCTCGCCGAGGAATTCAACGTCTCCATGCGCGACGTCACAGCCTTTGTTCTGGGCGGCCACGGCGACACGATGGTGCCGCTGACACGCTATTCCACCGTCGCAGGCATCCCTTTGCCCGATCTGGTAGACATGGGTTGGACCAGCCAAGAAAAGCTCGACGCAATCGTGCAGCGCACCCGTGATGGCGGCGCAGAAATCGTCGGCCTGCTGAAAACCGGCTCGGCCTTTTACGCACCTGCCACCTCCGCGATTGAGATGGCCGAAGCCTACCTCAAGGACCAAAAGCGTCTGCTGCCCTGTGCCGCGCACGTGGACGGCGCCTATGGCCTCAACGGGTTCTACGTTGGTGTGCCCACAGTGATCGGTGCGGGCGGGATCGAGCGCGTGGTCGAGATCAAAATGAACAAAGACGAGCAGGCCATGTTCGACAAATCCGTCGACGCGGTCAAAGGGCTGGTCGCAGCCTGCAAAGAAATCGACGACACGCTTGTCTAGGGACGGGTTTGTTTTTGCGGCGACGGGCGAGAAATACACCATTCTCGCCCGTCGTGCCGCGCGGCATTTACGGCAGAAGATGCCGGATGCGCAAATTGATTTGTTTACGGATCAGCAGGTTAATGATCCTACATTCGACCAAATTCACCCCACCGAGCAAGGCTACTTTCGGCCAAAGATCACGGCAATGCGGGATTCGCGATTTAAGCGCACCGTGTACCTCGACGCCGATGTGATCGTGTGCGCGCCTGTACCCGAACTGTTTGATGTCCTCGACACACATGATTTGGCGGCTGCACAAGAGATCCTCTTTGGCCGAGGCACGCCGCCCGCCGAGGGCAAACCGCCTATCCCGCTCAGTTTCGCACCGATCAATTCGGGTGTTTTCGTTGTCAAAAAGTCACCGGCGACGAGGGCCTATTTGGACAGATGGTCAACACGACTGCGCAAGTCGCAGCGCAAACTTGATCAGCCTGATCTGGAACATATGCTCTTTAACAACACCACCATACGGTTCGCCACGCTGCCGTATATCTACAATTTCAAACGCCCCAACCTGCTTAAATCATGGGTGCCGCTGATGGGCGCGCCCCGTATTTTACACAATTCCGAAATGCACAAACGCCCGCCGGGCGACCCCGAGCAACTGTTTGACTTAAAAGAAGAATATGGGCCCAAAAACGCTAAGATCATAGAATGGCTGCTCGCCGCAGATGCACAGCTGGGAGGTGATCCCAGCCTCCAGCGACCCGGATTTCAAGGGCACAAGGAAAATGTCGCCAAGTTACCCTTCGCACGATCAGCGCTCCGGAAAATCAGACGCCTCATTGCAGGCCGATAAAGTCCCAATTATCCTTTGGGGCCGAACGACATTCTAAGACGCGATCTTGATCCCTAACCCGTCATCACGCGCATCAAACGCGTCATCCATTGCGGCAGCGCTCACGTCGCGCCGCCCAAACTTGGCCGCATAGGCCGCCACCGGGTCACAGGCGGGACGGGTCAACATGCCGGCCAGCGCCAGCATCCGCTCTTGCCGGGCGGTGATCGTCAGCACGTCATCCACGATGTCATCAATCGGCTTGGTATTCTCGACGCGGTCGGAAATCGCCAACATCAATCGACGCCGCGCAGGCGCGTGATAGCCCAGCCCTTCGCGACCCAAAACATGCACCTTGCGCAATAATTTCGAGCGCCAGTGGCGCACAGTAATCGCATCGAAATGCAGGATTTTTGCGGCATGCGCATCCATCCAGTGTTCTTTCCACGCCGCGCGATCCCCCAGCGCGCCTTCCGGGCCATGCACACCCATGACCCAGTCACGCCCGGTGCGCACCAGCGCTTTGCCAACGCAATGCCCGCTCATGCCTTCGTTCAAAAACCCGCTGGTCTGCCCGTAAATTAGACGCCCGATCAGGGCCATCCGCCGCCTGCGCGCCACACGAAACACACCCGACCACACGCCATCCGTCTGGCCACGGCGAAACACGCGTTCGGCCACTGGCAGCCGCAAGATAGAGGCAGTTGGATGGGCGGAAATCCGTTGCAAATCATCCTGCAACCCAGCGCCATCCGCCAGAAATTCATCTGCATCGCAATGCAACAGCCACTCGGCATCGGTCTCGCTATACGCCCGCTGCGCATTCAAACATTGGCGCAGCGTCGTGCGCGACGGGCGGCTGCCTTGCTCGGTCGCGGCCCAATAGGCATCATCACAAACGGTCACCAGACAGCGTGGCTCATCAGCCAACATCTGACTGACCTCTGTGTTTGGGCGATCCAAAAATAGATGAAACGCCTGCGCGCCTTGCGCCAAATGATGCAACACCATAGCGACCACCAATGGGGCGGGCTCGTCCACGGTGGCAACCGCGGCCCATCTTGGCGTCGGACGGGGGTCGGTCATTTGTCGCTCACTTTTGATCTGATCCTGCCGTATGGGTTTGTTCATATTTGCTCACATTTTATGGCAAAAATGTGATGACGAGATTTGGATGGTTAATTTGTGATCACACGATTTTGCCCTGTGATCACAAATGTCGCTTTCTGCTGGCAATGCGACAAAAAGTACTCAAGGCTGGATAGGAACCATAAGACTCACTGGCGAGCCTGCCTGTGACTTGAACAAAAACGGGACCGTTTTTCATGAACATCCACGAATATCAGGCGAAAGCCCTTTTGAAGTCCTACGGCGCGCCTGTGTCCGATGGCCGCCCGGTGTTGAAAGCCGAAGACGCCAAAACCGCCGCAGGCGAAATGGACGGCCCCCTTTGGGTGGTCAAAGCGCAGATCCACGCAGGTGGCCGCGGCAAGGGCAAATTCAAAGAGCCCGACGCCGGGGATGCAGGCGGTGTGCGCCTGACCAAATCGGTTGAAGAAGCCGCCCAAGAGGCCAAGAAAATGCTTGGCCGCACATTGGTCACGCACCAAACCGGCCCCGCAGGCAAACAGGTCAACCGCATCTACATCGAAGACGGCAGCGGCATCGAAACCGAGCTGTACCTCGCTCTGCTCGTCGACCGCCAAACATCCCGCATCGGCTTTGTTTGCTCGACCGAAGGCGGCATGGACATCGAAGAAGTCGCGGCCAACACGCCTGAGAAAATCCTCAACTTCACCGTTGATCCCGCCACCGGCTACCAAGCATTCCACGGCCGCCGCGTAGCTTTTGCGCTCGGCCTCAAAGGTGCGCAGATCAAACAATGCGTGAAATTGATGGGCCAGCTTTACAGCGCCTTCACTGACAAAGACATGGAAATGCTTGAGATCAACCCGCTGATCGTCACAGACAGTGGTGATCTCAAAGTGCTCGACGCCAAGGTCGCATTCGACGGCAACGCGGTCTACCGCCACGCCGACATCGCCGCCCTGCGCGACGAAACGGAAGAAGACCCCAAAGAGCTGGAAGCGTCGAAATACGACCTCAACTACATCGCGCTCGACGGCGAAATCGGTTGCATGGTCAACGGCGCGGGTCTGGCGATGGCAACGATGGACATCATCAAGCTTTACGGTGCCGAACCTGCCAACTTCCTCGACGTGGGCGGCGGTGCGACCAAGGAAAAGGTCACCGAAGCCTTCAAGATCATCACCTCTGACCCGCAGGTCAAAGGCATCCTCGTCAACATCTTTGGCGGCATCATGCGCTGTGACGTCATCGCCGAAGGCGTGGTCGCGGCGGTGAAAGAAGTGGGCCTGCAAGTGCCGCTGGTCGTCCGTCTGGAAGGCACAAACGTCGCAGAAGGCAAAGCCATCATCAACAACTCGGACGTCGATGTGATCGCGGCGGACGATTTGAAGGACGGGGCCGAGAAGATCGTGAAAGCGGTGAAGGGCTAATAAACTTACAGGCGAAAGCGCACCAATCGGTACGCTTTCGCCCCTCGATGACTGAGACTTAGAACAACCGGCTCCGCCTCAAATGATCTGAAAAGGACCCCTCAATGTTTCACAAATCCATTACCGCCCTCGCCCTTGTTGCCACCGCCGCCCTGTCGGCCTGTACGGTTCCCACCGATCCAAACGCCTTGCCCGGCCAGACGGCTGTCAGCCCCGCCCAAGCGGCAGGTTGGTTCCAACAGGTCTGTGGCAACAACCGCAATAACGCGCGCGGCGCTCTGTCGGTGATCTCCGGCAACGACTTCGTGCTCAACAGCACCGTGGGACGTTACTATCACCGCACGCTCGATCTGTCGTTTGTGACCAGCGAAGTGTCAGCAGGCCGCAGCTACTGCGAAATGGGATGGCGCAACGGCGCAAGCTTAGACGCAAACCGCTCTGCCGTTGGCGGCACCGTTCCCGGCACAGATGTGCAGTACAACCCGACCAACAACTTCTACAGCGCTGTGCTAATCAGCGCCCTGTAACCCGAAATGGGCGCGTCAGACCCCTGCCGCGCCGCACGCTAGACCGACCACATAAGGACCAAGACATGGCCATTCTCGTCGACGAAAATACAAAAGTGATCTGTCAGGGTCTCACCGGCAGCCAAGGCACGTTCCACTCCGAACAAGCCATCGCCTATGGCACCAAGATGGTCGGCGGCGTGACACCGGGCAAGGGTGGGCAAAGCCACCTTGACCTGCCCGTATTCGACAGCTGCCACGAGGCCGTCGCTAAAACCGGCGCCAATGCCAGCGTGATCTATGTGCCGCCGCCCTTTGCCGCTGATTCTATCCTCGAGGCAATCGACGCCGAAATCCCCCTCGTGATCTGCATCACCGAAGGCATCCCCGTGCTCGACATGATGGGCGTCAAACGCGCGCTCGAAGGGTCCGCCACCCGCCTGATCGGCCCGAACTGTCCCGGCGTGATCACACCCGATGCCTGCAAAATCGGCATCATGCCCGGCCATATCCACAAGCGCGGCAGCGTCGGCGTTGTGTCCCGCTCAGGCACGCTGACCTATGAGGCCGTCAAGCAAACATCTGACAGCGGTCTCGGCCAATCCACAGCCGTGGGCATCGGCGGCGACCCGATTAAGGGCACCGAGCACATTGACGTGCTCGATATGTTCCTCGACGACGACGAGACGCATTCGATCATCATGATCGGCGAAATCGGCGGTAGCGCCGAGGAAGAAGCCGCCGAATTCCTGACCGAGCAAAAGAAAAAGGGCCGCTGGAAGCCCGTCGCAGGCTTCATCGCAGGCCGCACCGCCCCTCCCGGCCGCCGCATGGGCCACGCAGGTGCCATCGTCGCGGGCGGCAAAGGCGACGCCGAGAGCAAGATCGAAGCCATGAAATCCGCCGGCATCATCGTCGCCGACAGCCCCGCGACATTGGGCGAGGCTGTGCTGAAGGCAATTGGCTAGACATGTCACAGGGCGGATCACATCTGGTAGCCTTAACCCCCGGCGCGACTGCCGGTGGGTATTTGGTGAAGGCATTTGATCTGCTGCGTGCCATAGGTCTCGTGGCCACTGATCAGGGCGCGTATCGCGCGGCGTTGACCACTTTCACAAACGCGCTCAAACAGCACGGCTGGGTCAGCCGCGACAGTGCTGTTAGAGAAGTTCTGGTCAGCAATGCGCTCTGGGGGGAAGCCTCGGATCTCCTAAAACGCTCGAATCGTAGGATAAACCACGACATTTTTCGCAAAGCACTCGCGCGGCGCTTGGAAGAATTTGAAGAGCATGACCCCACTGACGAGACATGTTTCCAAATCGGATTGCAAAGTCCCGATGGCGCCATTGCAGCGATCAGAGGGCGCGGTTTGAAACGGGGCGCTGACTTCACATCGGCGAGCATCATCTTTGAGGCCGACACGACCGACGTCGCCGCATTGATCGCGCCGCTCGAGGATGAAGGCCTGCTCGACCGTTACAACGATTTATCTTATGAGATTACCCAAAGCGGCACACGGACACATGCCGCGCGCCTGACATCTGGGCCCGGCCGAGATGGGCACAGCGAAACGCTGATGCTTGAACAGCGTGATCCAGACTTGCGCGCGGCCGCAGCCACGCTGAGCGACGCCCCCGCCCGCCCCCTCACAATCACCAGACGTTGGGACTGTAGGTATATATGACGCATACCCTTAAATTCATCGCAGTTTGCGCGCTTTGTGCGACGCTCTCCGCCTGCAACATGATCCCCATCGGCCCAGCGGCCCTTACCGCCAACCCCGAGGCGATCGTGGCCACGGATGACAGCGGCGACGCGATCACGGTGTCCTACCTCACCGCCCTGATGAACAAGGCCGAAGCCGAGGCCTATGCCCAAGAGCAATGCGAAGCGCGCGGGCAGACGCTCGCGGTGTTTCGCCACCCCGCCCCCACCTCTGGTCCCACGGCCAGCATCATTTTTTCCTGCCGCAGGCCCTTCACGTAAATGTGCCCACAGCTTGACCGCATCTGACCACAATCTGCCCTATGCTGCGGCTCATCCGCCGCACCAACCGCCCGAGGCCCCGATATGAACGATCACAGCCCCAATGACGTCTTCCACGGCTCGTCCTTTTTGCAAGGGCACAACGCCGAATACATCGAACAGCTCTACGCGCGCTACGCCGACAATCCCGGTGCCGTCGACGAAAGCTGGCGGGCGTTTTTTGCCTCGCTCGGCGACGCGCCTGCGGATGCCAAGGCAGAGGCAAGCGGCCCCTCTTGGACCCGCCGCGACTGGCCACCTGTGCCCAACGACGATCTGACAGCCGCCCTCGACGGCCAATGGCCTGCAGAACCGGTTGCCGCCGCCGATAAGATCAAAGGCAAAGCGGCGGAAAAAGGCGTATCCCTGTCGGACGCACAGGTCCGCAAAGCCACCGAGGATAGCTTGCGCGCGCTGATGCTGATCCGCGCCTACCGCATCCGGGGGCACCTGATCGCCGACCTCGACCCGCTGGGCATGCGCGAAACCACACCCCACCCCGAGCTGGATCCCGCGACCTACGGCTTTACCGCCGCCGACATGGACCGCCCGATCTTCATCGACAACGTGCTGGGCCTCGAAGTGGCCAGCATGACCGAGATCATGGCCATCGTGCAGCGCACCTATTGCGGCACTTTCGCGCTACAGTACATGCACATCTCCAACCCCGCCGAGGCGAGCTGGCTGAAAGAACGCATCGAAGGCTTCGGCAAGGAAATCTCATTCACGCAAAACGGCCGCAAAGCGATCCTCAACAAGCTGGTCGAGGCAGAGGGTTTCGAGAAATTCCTGCACGTCAAATACATGGGCACCAAGCGTTTCGGCCTTGATGGCGGCGAGAGCCTGATCCCCGCGATGGAGCAGATCATCAAACGCGGCGGCAGCCTCGGCGTCGAAGACATCGTCATCGGCATGCCGCACCGGGGCCGTTTGTCGGTGCTGGCAAATGTCATGCAAAAACCCTACCGCGCGATCTTCAACGAATTTCAGGGCGGCAGCTATAAACCCGAAGACGTGGATGGATCCGGCGACGTGAAATACCACCTCGGAGCATCCTCGGACCGCGTGTTTGACGACAACACCGTGCATCTGTCCCTCACCGCCAACCCCAGCCACCTAGAGGCGGTCAACCCCGTCGTGCTGGGCAAGGTGCGGGCCAAACAGTTCCAGAACAACGACACCGACCGCACCAAGGCGCTGGCAATTCTACTGCACGGCGACGCGGCTTTCGCAGGTCAGGGTGTCGTGGCCGAGGGCTTCGGCCTGTCGGGGCTGACGGGTCACAAGACGGGGGGCACGATCCACATCGTCGTCAACAACCAGATCGGCTTTACCACCGCCCCGCATTTCTCGCGCAGCAGCCCTTACCCCACCGACATCGCGCTGATGGTCGAAGCACCTATTTTCCACGTCAACGGCGACGACCCCGAAGCGGTCGTTCACGCGGCCAAGGTCGCGACCGAATTCCGCCAAAAGTTTCACAAAGACGTTGTCATCGACATCATCTGCTATCGCCGCTTTGGTCACAACGAGGGGGATGAACCGATGTTCACGAACCCCGCGATGTACAAAAAGATCAAGAAGCAAAAGACAACGCTCACGCTCTACACCGACCGCCTCGTGCGTGACGGGTTGATCCCCGAGGGCGAGATCGAAGATATGAAGGCGCAGTTTCAGTCCCATCTGAACGAAGAATTCGAGACCGGCAAAACCTACAAACCCAACAAAGCCGACTGGCTGGACGGACGCTGGAGCCATCTAGACCGCCGTGACGGCGAAAACTACCAACGGGGTGCAACCGCGATCAAGCCCGAGACGATGACGCAGATCGGCACAGCGCTAACCACCGCGCCTGACGGCTTTTCGATGCACAAGACCATCGGACGTCAGCTGGAGGCCAAGAAGGCGATGTTCGAAAATGGCAAGGGCTTTGACTGGGCAACAGCCGAAGCCTTGGCCTTTGGCGCGCTCGTCACCGAAGGCTACCCCGTGCGCCTATCCGGCCAAGATTCAACACGTGGCACATTCAGCCAACGCCACTCGGCCTTCATCAACCAAGACACAGAAGAGCGCTACTACCCGCTGAACCACATCCGCGACGGACAGGCGCAATACGAGGTCATCGACTCGATGCTGTCGGAATATGCGGTACTCGGGTTTGAATACGGCTACAGCCTCGCAGAACCCAACGCGCTGGTCCTATGGGAAGCGCAATTTGGCGATTTCGCCAACGGCGCGCAGATCATGTTCGACCAGTTCATCTCGTCAGGCGAGAGCAAATGGCTGCGCATGTCGGGCCTCGTCTGCCTGCTACCGCACGGCTACGAGGGCCAAGGGCCAGAACACTCCTCAGCCCGCCTAGAACGGTTCCTCACCATGTGCGGCGGCGACAACTGGATCGTGGCGAATTGCACCACACCGGCCAACTACTTCCACATCCTGCGCCGCCAGATGCACCGCGACTTCCGCAAACCGCTGATCCTGATGACGCCGAAATCACTACTGCGGAACAAGATGGCGGTCTCAACAGCGGAAGAGTTCCAAACCGGCAGCTCCTTCCACCGCATCCTGTGGGACGACGCGCAGCACGGCAATTCAGACACCAAGCTCAAGGCCGACGACAAGATCAAACGCGTCGTCATGTGTTCGGGCAAGGTCTACTACGACCTGCTCGAACAACGCGACGCGGCGGGCATCGACGACGTCTACCTGATGCGCGTCGAGCAATTCTATCCGTTCCCCGCGAAATCCATGGTCGATGAGCTGTCGCGCTTTAAAAACGCCGAAATGGTCTGGTGCCAGGAAGAGCCCAAGAACCAAGGCGCGTGGTCGTTCATCGAGCCCAACATCGAATGGGTTCTGACCCGGATCAAAGCCAAAAACACCCGTCCAGCCTATGCCGGTCGGGCCGCCGCCGCGTCCCCCGCGACCGGCCTCGCCTCTCAACACAAAGCCCAGCAAGCAGCACTCGTGAACGATGCGCTTGGTCTCGAAGGAAACTAAATCATGGCCACCGAAGTCCGCGTCCCCACCTTAGGCGAAAGCGTCACCGAAGCGACCGTCGCCACATGGTTCAAACAGCCCGGCGATGCCGTCGCGGTCGATGAAATGCTCTGCGAGCTGGAAACCGACAAAGTCACCGTCGAAGTCCCCAGCCCCGTTGCCGGCAAACTGTCCGAGATCGTCGCAGCCGAAGGCGACACCGTGGGCGTCGACGCCCTGCTCGCACAAATCGAGGAAGGGGCCGGTGGTTCAACCGCCCCCGCCAAAGCGGAAGCGCCAAAGGCCGAAGCAGCCCCCGCCCCCGCGGCGGCCAGCAAAGACGTCGAGAACGCGCCCTCCGCCAACAAGCTGATGGCCGAGAACAACCTGTCGAACGTCCAAGGCACCGGCAAAGACGGCCGCGTGATGAAGGGCGATGTGCTGAACGCGCTCTCGAACAACAGCGCCCCCGCGCCAGCAGCTGCGCCACGCGCACCCACATCCGCCGATGACGCGCCGCGCGAAGAGCGCGTGAAGATGACACGCCTGCGCCAGACCATCGCCAAGCGCCTGAAAGACAGCCAAAATACGGCGGCCATGCTCACCACCTACAACGAGGTCGACATGACCGAGGTGATGGCGCTACGGTCCGAATACAAAGACCTGTTCCTCCAGAAACACGGCGTCAAATTGGGCTTTATGTCCTTCTTCACCAAGGCCTGCGTGCACGCCCTGCGCGAAGTCCCCGAGGTCAACGCCGAGATCGACGGCACCGATGTGGTCTACAAAAACTACGTGCATATGGGGATAGCCGCAGGCACGCCCACCGGCCTCGTCGTCCCCGTGATCCGCGACGCGGACGGCATGGGATTTGCCGACATCGAAAAAGCGATCGGCGTCATGGGTGCCAAGGCCCGCGACGGCAAACTGTCGATGGCCGAAATGCAAGGCGGCACCTTCACCATCTCGAACGGCGGCGTCTACGGCAGCCTGATGTCATCCCCCATCCTCAACCCCCCGCAATCGGGCATCTTGGGCATGCACAAAATCCAAGACCGCCCGATGGCGATAGGTGGCGAAGTCGTCATCCGCCCGATGATGTACCTCGCCCTCAGCTACGACCACCGCATCGTCGACGGCAAAGGGGCCGTGACATTCCTCGTGCGGGTGAAAGAAGCGCTGGAAGATCCGCGACGGTTGTTGATGGATTTGTAGGCCGAATATGGCCCCTGCTACTAAAAGTGAAACAGACACTTTGGAGGGGGGCCACTACGAGCTTTCGATATTTGTATGCTGACAGAAAATCATATTCCGGCGCGCAAGCCTCCTTCAAAGTCTCAATTACGTAAGGAAGAAAGAGACCGGCGACTGTCCAGATCAGAAGAATTCGAAGAAACCACTGAAAGACGCAAACTAAATCTAGAGAATGAGAGGAAGAGCTTTCAATGGAACTTTCGTTTCTTGTGCCTCATTACGCTCATTATACCCACAGCCGCTGTCTTCTTGCTGAGTAAGTCTACATTGTACTTTATAGGCATTGGTATTCTGTTGTCTTGGATACAGCTCGTTCGTGGGTATGTCAGGTTCCGCTCAATGAGCCGAAAACTTGGTGGAAAGCCGCCTGGCATTGAGGAAGTAGAAACATGACCACCATCCCCCGCGACACTCTGCAAAGCGTCCTGATCACATGGCTCGTGCGCATCTGCATCATGGGGATCGCGCTCTACGCTCTCAATCACTGGTTTGGGCCATTTGAGAACATCTGGTTTCTCTGGCCCGCCTATGCGCTGTTTTCACTGACACTCTCAATCATCGCGATGCGCTTCAAGAACCGCAAAATAAACGAGTTCGAAGCCACCATCGCCTCCATAGACAAAGGGACAGACCCATGACGCCAGAACTCACCTACCTGCTCTATTCCGTCATCCTGCTTATCGTGCACGTCCTAATCCAAGCGACGTTCAGCGACCTGTCAAAAGGGATCATGTGGGCCATCGGCCCACAGGACGAGGCACGCGATCAGAACCTAATCGCCGCCCGTATCCAACGCGCCTTGCGCAACTATCTGGAAACCTACCCCGCCTTCATCGCTCTCGTGCTCATCATCACAGTCACCGAAGCCAGCACCTCGCAGACCGTGCTCGGGGCCACGATCTACTTCTGGGCGCGGGTCGCCTATGTGCCCGCTTATGCGTCGGGCATCCCGATGGTCCGCTCCTTGCCGTGGTTCGCCTCGCTTGTGGGTCTGGGCATAATGATCGTGTCGCTGCTCTCATGACGCCAGAACTTACCGTCCTCGCCTACGCGGCTCTCCTCCAAGGGCTGCAATTCGTCCTCATGGCGCTCGGGGCCAATATCGAGCTGGGCACGGGCAAGACCGCCTCGCCCCGCGACCGATCCCGCCTTGGCGGCAGCCTAGAGGATCAGGTCAGCGACAAGACGGGGCGTCTCATCCGCGCGTTCAACAACCATTTCGAGGCGCTGATCCTGTTCACCATCGCCGTCGTTCTGGTCACTCTCGGCGATTACGGTTCAGGCTTCACCGCAATCTGCGCCTACACGTTTCTCGGCGCGCGCATCCTCTACCTGCCCGCCTATTACTTCGGCCTCTCACCGTGGCGGTCGTTCATCTGGTTCGTAGGCTTCGGGGCCACTTTCGCAATGATCCTCGTGACGCTAATGTGACCCAATCGTCTGCATAGCCTGTGTACAATCTGTGCATACGGCGTGTACCGCTCAAAATTGACCAAACCGACCTAGGAAATCCCCATGGCAAGCTATGACCTCATCGTAATCGGATCCGGCCCCGGCGGCTATGTCTGCGCCATCCGCGCAGCCCAATTAGGCATGAAAGTCGCCTGCGTCGAAGGCCGCGAGACATTGGGCGGCACCTGCCTGAACGTCGGCTGCATCCCGTCCAAAGCACTGCTTCACGCCAGCCATCAGGTCCACGAAGTCCATGAAAACTTTGGCAAAATGGGGATCTCCGTGGGCACCCCCAAGGTCGACTGGAAACAGATGCTCACCTACAAAGGCGAGACCATCGAGGCCAACACCAAAGGCATCGAATTTCTGTTCAAAAAGAACAAAATCGACTGGCTAAAAGGCTGGGCCAGCATCCCCGAGGCAGGCAAGGTCAAGGTCGGTGACGACATCCACGAGGCCAAGAACACCGTCATCGCCTCCGGCTCCGAGGTCAGCACATTGCCCGGCGTCGAGATCGACGAAAAGACCGTGGTCTCCTCGACCGGCGCGCTGGAATTGTCCAAGATTCCCAAAGAGTTGATCGTCATCGGCGCGGGCGTCATCGGTCTGGAACTGGGCAGCGTCTACAGCCGGCTGGGCGCCAATGTGCAGGTCGTCGAATTCCTCGACGCGATCACCCCCGGCATGGACGCGGAAGTACAAAAGACCTTCAAGCGTATCTTGGAAAAACAAGGGCTTAGCTTCACGATGGGGGCCGCAGTGCAGGGCGTGACCGTCAAAGGCAGCAAAGCCACCGTGACCTACAAACTGCGCAAAGACGACAGCGAGCATTCCATCACCGCCGACACCGTGTTGGTTGCAACGGGGCGTAAACCATTTGTTGACGGTCTGGGGCTAAATGATCTGGGCGTCGAGATGGAAGAGCGCGGTCAGATCAAGACCGATGGGCATTATGCCACCAATATCAAAGGCCTATACGCCATTGGCGACGCGATCACCGGCCCGATGCTGGCCCACAAAGCCGAAGACGAAGGCATGGC
>CALHAP010000084.1 GCA_937931795.1 uncultured Paracoccaceae bacterium | reverse complement strand
GCCAAAGAACGTGGCCAAAAGCGAGGCCAAAATATTGCCGCGCATCACCTTGGCCAGCACCACCGCGATCAAAAAGTGAAAGCCGTAGAACGGTGTAAAGGCGGTAAAGACCCCCGCCCAGATGCCGCGTGCGATCTTTTCAGGGCTGTCGGGCAAACGGCGCACCCGGTGTTTGACATATTCGAACGCCCGAAGCCATCCGCCGCGCGGATAGAGAAAATCTGCCACCACTTTCCAGATCGGGCGTTTGTCGCGACGTTTGAAGACCAAGGTGCGGCGTTCCTAGATTACCTATAGTGCAGGTAGGTCATTTTTCGCTGCGCGCAAAGGCCTGTGACACCAAAGCCGGGTCTCGATGGCGTGACAGGGCCGATACGTTGCTTTCGGCCTCTAATGCCGTCTGCACTTGGTGCAAATGTGTCAGGTTGCTGAGGTCCACATCTATAAGCAGTCGAAAGTAGTCGGGCTTGCGGTCGATGAAGCGCAAGTCGCTGATATTCGCCTTTTGCTCGCCGATCAGCGTACAAATCCGCCCCAGCACGCCCGCGTCATTGGTGATGGCCAGATCGAAGGTGACCGTGTTGACCGCGCCATGCGTGCCCTCGTGCCATTGCAGATCAACCCAGCGGTCGGGTTGTTCTTCGAAATCGGCGAGGGCTTCGCAATCAATCGCGTGAACCGACACGCCCTTGCCCCGGTAGGTGATGCCGACGATCCGTTCGCCCGGCACCGGTCTGCAACAATGCGCCAATTGGTGGCCTTGGTTGCCCTCGATGCCCACGACCGCATGAGTTGCCTCGACCTCATCGCCGGTGCGCGCCGACAGATCGGGGTAGATAGCCCGCACGACCGATTGTGCCGTGATCTCGGCGCTGCCCAAAAGCGTGAGCATTTCGGAGACATCGGTGATATTGAGCGCCCGTGCCGCTGTGGAGAGCGCTTTGTCCGTCGCCCGTTTGCCTGCGTTTTCAAACGCCACCCGCGCCAATTCCCGGCCCAGACGGATAAATTTTTCACGATTTTCTTCGCGCAGGAACTTGCGGATGGCCGATTTGGCGCGGCCTGTGACCGCGATGTCGATCCATGTGGATTGCGGGGTTTGGCCTTCTGCTGTGATGATCTCGATGGATTGCCCGTTTTTGAGCCTGGTCCAGAGCGGCACCCGCCGCCCATCGACCCGCGCGCCCAAGGTGGCGTGCCCAATGCGCGTGTGGATCGCATAGGCAAAATCAATCGGCGTGGCCCCACGCGGCAATTTAATCACCTCGCCTTTGGGCGAAAAGCAGAACACTTGGTCCGAATACATCTCCAGCTTGACTGCTTCGAGAAATTCGTCGTGTTCGTGGTCATCGTCCAAGCGTTCTGACAGTGCCGAAATCCAGCGCACCGGGTCCACGGCAAAGCGGTTTTCGACCCGTTGTCCGTCGCGGTAAGACCAATGTGCGGCAACGCCTGCTTCGGCCACTTCGTGCATTTCACGGGTGCGAATTTGCACCTCGACCCGTTTGCCGTCACGACCCGACACCGTGGTATGGATCGAGCGGTAGCCGTTGGATTTGGGTTGTGAAATGTAGTCTTTGAACCGCCCCGGCACAGCACTCCAGCGTTGGTGAATGGCCCCAAGCACCCGGTAGCAATCGGCCTCGCTGCTGGTCAGCACCCGAAAGCCGTAGATGTCGGACAGGCGCGAAAAGCCGATGTCCTTTTCCTGCATCTTGCGCCAGATCGAATGGGGTTTTTTGGCGCGCCCCATCACTTCGGCGGTGATGTTCGCTTTGTCCAATTCGGCGCGCATGTCCGTCGCGATCTTGTCGATCACATCGCCCGTGTCTTTTTGCAACGTGATGAAGCGGCGCATAATGGAGTTGCGCGCTTCGGGGTTGAGCACGCGGAAGGCCAAGTCCTCTAGTTCTTCGCGCATCCATTGCATCCCCATGCGACCCGCGAGGGGGGCATAGATGTCCATGGTTTCGCGCGCTTTTTGTACCTGTTTATCAGGGCGCATCGCTTTGATCGTGCGCATGTTATGCAACCGATCCGCGAGCTTGACCAAGGTGACACGCAGGTCGCGGCTGGTAGCCATAAACAGCTTACGAAAGTTCTCGGCTTGTTTTGTCTCAGTTGAGGACAATTGCAGATTTGTGAGTTTTGTGACCCCGTCAACGAGTTCGGCAATCTCGCGACTGAACAGACGCTCGATGTCGGAATAACTGGCTTTTGTATCCTCAACCGTGTCGTGCAGCAGGGCCGTGACCAGCGTGTCATCGTCCATCTGCTGCTGTGCTAGGATTATCGCCACAGCAATCGGATGCGTAAAATACGGCTCGCCGGAATGGCGAAATTGCGTGCTGTGCATGTCCGCCCCAAAGGCAAACGCATCGCGCAACATCTGTTCGTTGGTGGTGGGGTTGTAGGCACGGACAAGAGAGATGAGGTCGTCTGCCGAAGTCATCACGTTGTGTTTGTCCGTGCTATGGCCGGGGGACACGCCCCCTTTGGCCGGGTTAGCGTGGCCCTTGCGCTTCCATCAACTCGCGAAGCAGGCGCTCTTCTGGCATGTCGTCATGCGCCGGCTTGTCTTGTTCCGCGCCCATGAGCAAAGCCATGCTGTCGTCTTCTGGCTCGTCAACTTCGATCTGGGTCTGGTGGCTTTCGATCATGCGCTCACGCAGATGATCCGCCCCTTGGGTCTCTTCCGCGATCTCGCGCAGCGCCACCACTGGGTTTTTGTCGTTGTCACGCCCAACAGTCAGGGGGCCGCCAGACGCGATTTCACGCGCGCGATGGGCCGCCAGCATGACCAGCTCAAACCGGTTAGGAACCTTGTCAACGCAATCTTCAACCGTCACCCGAGCCATATCGCTTCTCCTGCTGTACGAACGCAAAAATTTGGCCCGTGCTGCGCGCACCAACCAAGACCCATCACATAGGCCCCTCTGCCCAATACCGCAAGTCGAATGAGTCCATTGCGCCGCAAACCACGGTTCACGCCACATCGGCCAGCGGCTGCACACTCTCAATATCAGCATCATCTAGTGCGGCCAGCATCTGCCCCACCGTTTGCCCCGACACTGGATGCACCCAATCCGGGGCCACATCCGCCATCGGCACCAAGACGAATGCGCGGTCTTGGAGACGCGGGTGCGGCAGGATCAACTGCTCTGGGGCGCGTTCCATCTGATCGGCCAAGGGCAAGTGACGCCACGTCACAAAAGTTTCCAAATCCGGGACAATCTGCCCTCCCAAGGCGATCAAATCGAGGTCCAGCGTGCGCTGCCCCCACCGTTTGAGCCGTTCTCTGCCGAAATCTGCTTCGATTTTATGTAATTCCTCTAAAACTTTAACCGGTGCTAAACAGGTCTCCACCACGATGATCGCATTGACAAAATCCGGGCCAGCGCCTGCTGGAAACGCCGGGGTGACGAACAGTCGGCTTTTCCCCGTGATCTGTCCGACGTCGTTTTTTATGCAATCCATAGCGCTTTGAAGCGTGTCAGTCGGCGGCCCAGATGGGGAGGGTGTATTACCGCCGAGCGCGATAATCGCTGACTGAGTTGGAACAGATTTCACTGGGGCTTGTTGCACAGCAGCCTCGCTTTACATTAGGACAAACATGTCGCTGCATTATCTATATTACCACTCACACTCACGGACGCAGCCACATTCGATCGGAAGGACGATTTATGTTTTATCGTGATGAGCGTTTGGCGCTCTTCATTGATGGATCAAATCTGTATGCGGCTGCCAAGTCGCTTGGGTTTGACATCGATTACAAACTGCTGCGACAGGAATTTATGCGTCGCGGCAAAATGCTACGCGCGTTTTACTACACGGCGCTCTTGGAGAATGACGAATATTCGCCCATTCGCCCCCTCGTGGACTGGTTGCATTACAACGGGTTCACCATGGTGACGAAACCCGCCAAAGAATACACGGACAGCATGGGCCGCCGGAAGGTGAAGGGCAATATGGACATCGAGTTGACTGTCGATGCCATGGAACTGGCCCCACACGTCGACCACATCGTGATTTTCTCGGGCGACGGCGATTTTCGCCCGTTGGTCGAGGCCGTCCAGCGTAAAGGCGTGCGTGTTTCGGTCGTCTCGACCATCCGCTCTCAGCCGCCGATGATTTCGGACGAACTGCGCCGTCAGGCCGACAATTTCATCGAGCTGGATGAGTTGCGCGATGTCGTAGGTCGCCCACCGCGTGAACCGCGCGAAATGGCCGCAGAGCCGGTGAGCGAAGATGCCGACGGCTAAAACGCCCTTGGACAGTTGATAATCTACTGAAACGGTCGGGGTTAAAACCCGGCCGTTTTTGCATTCGCCCACCCGCTGCCCTCTGGACGCCCCTGCCCCGACCGCATACCTGTGACCAATCACAGCCGGAGCCACAGCCATGACCCAGCCTTTGACCCTCTATCT
>CALHAP010000083.1 GCA_937931795.1 uncultured Paracoccaceae bacterium | reverse complement strand
TGAATATCGCAAAGGCCAGATCGCGCCCATCATCCAACGTGTAATACCCGGCCAAGGCACTGACGAAATTCAATGTTCCGGTCTTGGCCGCCACCGAACCGGGCGGGTCGGTCAGGCGTTCGCGGGCGTCATTGACCAAAGGGATCGGCTTTAACAGCGGGCGCAGCGGGCCGCGCTGGGCCGCCGTTAGAATGCGCACCATATCGCCTGCCGTCACGCGCGACGTATCGCTAAGGCCTGAATGGTCGACGAATTGCACCTGCGTGCCAAACCGCGCCGCCAACCATGCGTTCATCGCCGTCGCAGACCCCTGCAACGTGTCGACGGCCCCGCCCTGTGCGAGGGTCGCGGCACGGCCAATCACTTCGGCGGTTAAATTGGTGGAATAATTCAACATATCGCGCACGATTTCATCCAGACGCGGGCTGATATGTTCGACGAACACTTCGCCGCCAGGAATATCCGTCGTCAGCTCTGGATTGGTGATCTCGATGCCACGGGCGCGGGCCAATTGGGCAAAGACATCCCCCGCATAAAGCGCCGGAATGCGCACCGGCAACCACCGCGCACCATCCCGGCCCAGCGCGCGGCGCGACACGCTCCAGCGATCCGTCCCACTGCCGGGGGTATATTGGAACACAGGACCCGCGCGATCCGACAGTTCCATCGTGGCCACGCGCACATCAGGGCGGCTGCGGGCTGACCGGCCCTGCATGAACAGATTGTACCCGTCCCCGCTACGCTCCCACGAGAAATGAACACGGTTGAAATTGAGGTTCAGCGCAGACACACCGGGATTATACCCCAGTTGCGGCAGCTGCGTCGGATCAATCTCGCTCACCTCGGAGGCACCGCCCCAAACGCGAAACGCCCCCGCCACCTTGGTCACACCGGCGCTGGCCAGCACTTCGACCATCACCGCCAGATCATCGGTATCGAGCACCGGATCATGCCCCCCGATTAGGGTCACATCCCCGTCGAGCACCCCATCGTCGTCCACCGTGCCATCTGAGACAAGGTTGGTGTGGAACCGGTGCGCCGCCCCCAGCGTTTCCAGCGCATAAATCGCCGTCACAGCTTTGGTCACACTGGCGGGCATCATCGCAAGATCGGCGTTGTGCCCCGCAATAATGTCTCCGGTTTCCAAATCTGCCACGGCCACGCCCGTATCCCCGCCCGCACGCGACCGTGCAATCAGCGTCTCTAGCGACGGGCGGGCGACAATGCGGTCTTCGGGGCGGCTCGGGCCACCGGTTGTGATCTCAACGGCAGGTGCAATTGCACCACCCGCCCGCGCGACAGGGCGCAGGGCCGTCAGCGGGGCCTCGGCCAATACAGCCGATCCAAGCGCCGCAGCGCCCCCAGACAAAACCGCACGGCGGGTAAGTATTTTTCGAATATCAGCAGACATTGGCGTCTCTTACGTCAGGCGTGCTGCCAATCACAACGGCCCATCGCGTGTTTTTGGCGTATCGCGGCCACTGGGCCGATTTTGAGGCATCAACGGCCTAGCCCCAACGCCCCGTCGCCCGAATGGCGGTCGAGCTAGCGTCATTGAGCGGCAGGTTCACAAAACACCACGCAGGCGCTGCGACCGTGCCGATCAGTTCGGACTGCCGCCCCAGTAGTTGCGCCCCCCGGTAGACGCGCGCGGCCTTGCTCACACGGGCGGCGAGGCGATCACCGGGCCGGGCCAACACGCCCACAGGCACGCTGTCCATGATCCCGCGCCAATTTTGCCAGCGGTCAAATTGCACCAAATTATCGGCCCCCATCAGCCAGACAAAACGCACCGTTGGGTAGCGTGCTTGCAGCGCTGCGATGGTTTGCGCCGTATAGCGCGTGCCCAGCCGCCGTTCGATATCGGTGATCGTCACACGCGGGTGGCGCATCACCTCACGCGCCGCAGCCAGCCGTTTGTCTATCGGCGCAGGTCCCTGTTTTTTCAAGGGGTTACCGGGGCTGACCAGCCACCAGACGCGATCCAGCTGGAACCGCGTCATCGCCGCACGGGTGATATGCACATGCCCGTCATGCGCAGGATCAAACGATCCGCCAAGCAGACCCACAACCTGCCCGCGCCCGGCCGCTGGCCATCCACTATGCGTCATCTCGCCCCCTCGGCCTTTGCCCGCGCACATACTACGGACCATAGCGCACAAAGGCAAAAGCAGCCCCATCCGGTGCCCAGCAGGGGACATTCAACGTCCCCTGCCCGCCATGCAGGGCCACGATCTGCCGCGCGGCACCGCCGCCCTGCGGCATCAGGCGCAACGTCACGTCGCATCCGCCGGGGTGGCCGATGGTGCCCGCAGGATAGGCCAAGTAAACCACATGGGCGCCACAAGGCGACGGATGCGGAAACCAATCGACACTGTCACCCCCGGTCATCTGTTCCAAATCGCGGCCATCGGGGCGAATGCGCCAGATGTTGACGGCACCCTCGCGTTCGCCATTGAACCAAATCCACGCCCCATCAGCCGAATAATCTGGGCCATCGGCGTGATCAAAGCCATCGACCACCAAACGCTCCGGCCCGCCCGTGCTGGGACAGGTATAGATCCGCACCACCCGGTCACCGCGCTGCGCCCCTGCATAGACAATTTGGGCACCATCGGGCGACCAGCCGTGCCACCAGCTCGGGACATTTTGCGTGATCCGCTGCGGCGCACCACCAGCGACCGGCAGGGTATAAGTACAGCTCTCGCCCGTCTCGACCTTGTCACTGATGGCCAGGATCCTGCCATCGGGGGACATGCCGTGGTCATTGTTCAAGCGGGTCGCAAACCCGGTGTCGATGCGGTGCAGCGCGGGCGCATCGAGCGGCACGCGGTACAGACCGCCCCCGCCATTGACGACCAAGAACCCATCCGGGTGCCAATTCGGGGCCTCGATATGCTGATCCGTTTCAAACACCACGCGCTCGCTGGCCGTGGCGAGATCATAAATACAAATTTCACTGGTCATCTCTGGCCCCCTGCCGTCTGCCCTCAGCGCTGTCAGAAACGGACGGGATTGCAAAGCGCGAAGGCAAATTCAGCGGGTATTTTTTCACAGTTTTAGCCAAAACCCACACAGAAAGACCCGCGAGCTGGCCTTCGTTTTAACAGGTCTTTGAGACCTGCGCGCCACAAACCAGATCGTCCCCACGCCACACGGATTGGCTGTCGCTCATGTCGCTCACTTTCGATCAAATCTCGCTGCTCGTGACGACTTGGGGGGTGCTGCTGATGGCCGGTCTCTGCGGCGCAACCGCAGGCGGGACTCTGGTCTGGAACACTATTACAAAGCGGCACGAAAGAGCCCAACGCGCACAAGACCGCACGTATAGCCAGCTCGCCAAGGAGGGTTTTTTCATCCGCCAAGTGGTCAATCACACCCATGATGGATTGGTGGTGCTCGACCTCAAAGGACGGGTGATATGGGGCAACCGGGCCTACTGCGACATGTTGGGGCGGCAGCTGGACGATATGGTGGGCAAAAACCCCCTGAGCTTTGCAGTACCCGACCGCGACAAACCGCCCCAAGCCGAGATTGATGCGTTTTCCTACGACGACGGCACTGCGAGCGCCCTGCACTTGCGGCTCAACGCGCGATCAGACGGCACCGAGTTCTGGAACCAGATGAGCATGCGTATCGTTCCGACACCAGACGGCAACAAACATGCGATCATGGTCTGCCGGGATGTCAGCAAACAGGTCGCTGACGCCGAAAAACTTGAAAAGATCAGCCAAAAATTGGAACACGAGGCGTCGCACGACAGCATGACGGGCCTGATCAATCGGGCCGCGTTCCTCAAAATGACGCAAGCACATCTGCGCCAAGCAGAGGCAAACGGCGGGGTCATCGCGATGCTGCGGGTTGATCTCGATAAGTTCAAAGTCATCAACGACACCTACGGTCACCCGGCGGGGGATGCCGTTTTGATCCATGTGGCACGCGCGTTGCAAATGCGTATGCGGCAAAACGATCTGATTGCACGCGTTGGCGGCGATGAATTTGTGGTGGTTTGCCCAGATGTGCGCACGCTGGACGACCTGAGTGCGATTGCCGAGCAACTGGGCGCGCAGATCGCAGAACCTTTGGCATGGAACGGGGCCACGCTCACCTGTACTGCCAGCTTTGGCGGGGCCCTGTCGCGACCGGGGATGCTGTCGCCAGACGTGTTGATGCTCGAATCCGATGTGGCGCTCTATGAGGCAAAAAATCAGGGGCGCGCGCAGGCGGCGATGTTTACGCCCGCTTTGCAAAAACGCCATGAGATTACCGCACGGCGGTTGACCGATCTGGCCCAAGCGCTGGATCAAGACGGGCTGAATTTCCACTTCCAACCAACGTGGCGCATGGACAGCGGCGCGGTCTCGGGCTTTGAATCCCTGCTGAGATGGGATCACCCGACCGACGGGATGCTCGGGCCCGATGATATCTTGCCCTTGGCCCATGAGTTGGGACGCACCGCCGAGCTTGATCTGGCCTCGATGCGGGCGGGCATCGCGCTCAAACTGGCGATCCGCGAGGCGGGGCTGCAAGACGTGCGCATCGGGCTGAACGCCAGCGCCGAAGGATTGCGGCACCCCGATTACGTCAACGATCTGATCACGGCCGCGCAAACGCACCATCTCGACATGGACAAATTCGCCATCGAAATCCTAGAGACCGTCGTGCTGGACACGGATGACGATGACAACATGGCCATAAATGCGGTCAGCTATCTGCACGATTTGGGGGTGCAAACCTTTCTCGATGACTTTGGGGTGGGCTTTGCGGGTCTGGCCCATCTGTCACGGCTCGACCTGAACGGGATCAAAATCGACAAATCGCTCACCGTCCATGCGGTCAGTGATCCCGCCAGCAGCCATATCATCCGGTCGCTCGTGGGGCTATGCGATGATCTGGGATTGCGGTTGATTGGCGAAGGGGTCGAAACCCACGAAAGCGCGTGCAAACTCCAAGAGCTGGGCGTCGAGATCATCCAAGGCTATTGGTTCGCGCGCCCTATGCGGTTCAACGCCGTCGTGCCATGGCTGCGCAATCACAAACCCATCCCGCTGCGTCCTTATACGCCCAGCGACATTCGCAGCACGCTGGCCGCAACACGGGGCAGCTTGCGCAAACGCGCGTGAACAGACGACCGATTGCCCCTGCGCCCGGCTGTCGATATGCAGGCGCAAATCGCGCTCAGTCTTTAGGGGATCATCATGGCCGCCAATCAATTCGTTTACTTCATGGACGGTGTCAGCAAGCAATACGCGGGCGGCAAAAAGGTCTTTGAAAACATCCGCCTAAACTTCTTGCCCGGCGTGAAAATCGGCGTGGTCGGCGTCAACGGCGCGGGTAAATCCTCGCTGATGAAAATCATGGCGGGCCTCGACAAGGACTTCACCGGTGAGGCTTGGGCCGCCGAGGGCGCCAAGATCGGCTACCTGTCGCAGGAACCGCACCTCGAAGACGAACTCTCCGTCCGCGAAAACGTGATGCTGGGCGTGGCCGACAAAAAGGCGATCCTCGACCGCTATAACGAAGTGGCGATGAACTACTCGGAAGAAACCGCCGACGAGATGGCCGCCCTCCAGGACCAGATCGACGCCGCCAACCTGTGGGATCTCGACGCGCAGATCGACGTTGCGATGGAGGCGCTGCGCTGCCCTGCCGATGACGCGACCGTAGCCAACCTGTCGGGCGGTGAACGCCGCCGGGTCGCCTTGTGCAAACTGCTGCTCGAAGCGCCCGACATGCTGCTCCTTGACGAGCCGACCAACCACCTCGACGCCGAGACGA
>CALHAP010000082.1 GCA_937931795.1 uncultured Paracoccaceae bacterium | reverse complement strand
ACATAGGGCAAAGACGCCCAAAAGGAGTGCAAGTCCCATCAATCAGACCCTATTCAACGCTGTCAGTGCGCGTGTCGCGCCCCAGAAGGTGCCGCACCAGATGACCGAGCGCGAAAATGAAAATCATACCGCCACAGATCGTCAGCGGCAGCGAACGCAGGCCCTCAGGCCATTGAATAAGGGGGATCAGCGATTTCCATTTGAACATCGTCAGTTGCCCACCGTACCACAGCATCAACCCGCCAAAAGTCGCCATAATGAGATCCGTCATGATCACCAGTAACGACCGAATTTTGCGCGAGACGATCTGGCGTAGGATGACAACAGACAGATGGGTGTTCTCATAAACCCCGATGCCTGCGCCTAAAAACGCGATCAGCATCACCAGCAGCAGCGACAACGGGTCGACCCATGTGGGCGTCGCGTTCAGCACATAGCGCCCAAAAACCTGATACCCCAGCAGCAGCGTCATCGCCACGAGGGCCACGCCGGTGATCACGCGGCAGACCCAAACGATCCCGCGAAAGAGACCATCGACAGGGCCCAGCCCCGTCTGCTTGTCCGGTGTATCACTCATGAAACTGCCCCCTGCTCCCATAAAACGCCCGGCGGTGACACCGGGCGTTTCTATCGTATTTTATGCGTCGATCACTCGGTTGACTGAGCCAGCTCGACCAGCTCGGTCATAGCAGGGTTTGCCGCCAGATAGTCCGCATAGACCGGGGCCATCGCGTCTTGGAACGGTGTTTTGTCCGCGATCTCGTTGATCTGAACACCGGCGGCCTCGACCGCTTCACGGCTGGCTTGGGTCTGCTCGGCCCAGAGCTCGCGCTGGAAGACAGACGCTTCTTCAGCCGCGGCCACAACGGCGGCCTGCATGTCAGCAGACAAACCTTCGAACTGCGATGTGTTCACGCAAATGCACTCAGGAATGATCAAATGCTCGGACAGCGAATAAAAACCCGCAACTTCAAAGTGACCAACCGACTGGAACGACGGCAGGTTGTTCTCGGCGCCATCAACAACACCCGTGCTCAGTGACTGATACACTTCGGCAAATGCCATCGGTGTGCCGTTGCCGCCCATCGCGTTGACCATGCCGGTGAACAGATCGTTGTTCATCACCCGGATTTTCATGCCAGCCACGTCGTCAGGTGAATTGATCGGGCCAGTGTTGTTGTAAAATGACCGCGCACCGGCGTCGAACCAACCGATGGGCATGATGCCCGCTTCGGCCATACCCGCAGACACGCGATCGCCTGCTGGGCCGGCCATCACGCGAAACATGTGATCGACATCGCGGAAGATGAACGGCAGCGACACGAGGTTGGCTTCCTGAACAATCGGGCCGATGGGACCAAGGTTAAAGTTGCCGACATCAATCGCGCCCAATTGCACCTGCTCTAGCGCGTCAGGCTGGCTGCCCAGAACACCGCCATGGAACACTTCGACAGTGATCTCGCCACCGGTTTTCTCTGCGACCAACTCGGCAAAGCGGTCCATCGCCGCCGTATTGGGGTGACCATCGGTGTGAATATTCCACGCGCGCCAATCTTCGGCGACGGCGGAGGTTGCGACAAAAGCCAGCGCAGTGGCTGAGCCCAAAAGCGTTTTCAAAAGTGAATGGTTCATTGTTCTCTCCCAGAATTTAACATTTGGCGCATCCCGGAGCATTCTCTGGCTCCCCGAATTCCTCGTCCCGCACCATGCAGACCACGCCCCCCCTCACAGGTAGCCACGGCCTACGCCTTCAACTGGAGACTAGTATACCAGAGTTGTCAAGGGAGTTGTCTTGGGCTAGCGTCACCCGTGAAATTGGCGCAAAGCCAAGACCAAAATCACCCCTGAGAGGATCACCCATGGCACAGATAAAACCCCCAGTTAACACGGCAGTATCCCCTATCAGCCTACCTATGGTGGGCTCCGCCGCTACCCGCACCATCGGCGGGACCAAGGACAGATGGAGCATGATCTTCATCTACCGAGGCCGTCATTGCCCGCGCTGCAAACGATTCCTCGACAAGCTCAACGCGGTGTTGCCAGACTGGACCGCCCATTTGGATGTCATGGTGGCCTCGGCAGACACAGCCGACAAAGCGGCGGCGGATTTAGCGGAATTCGGCTGGGATTTTGACCTGTGCTACGGGTTGAAAGAAGACCACATGCGCGCCCTCGGTCTTTATGTCTCGACCCCACTGTCAGACGCCGAAACAGACACTAACTTCGCCGAACCGGGCGCTTTTGCGTTTCGCCCAGACGGCACATTAATGCTGGTTGATATATCCAACGGCCCTGCCGCGCGCCCGGATTTGACCGAGCTGTTGGACGGTATGATTTTCAATATTGAAAACGACAGACCTACGCGCGGGACCGCCTGACATGCCTCAGCTCGACGCGGATCGCCTCTTTCCTTTGGACAACGCGTCCCGAACACTCGCGCGCGATCTCTACGACAGCGTAGCAGGCCTGCCGATCATCAGCCCGCATGGGCACACCGATCCTGCGTGGTTCGCGCAAAACGCGGCCTTTCCCGACCCGGCTGCCTTGTTTATCACGCCCGATCACTACGTGTTTCGGATGTTGTTCTCCCAAGGCGTGCCGCTCGAAAACCTCGGGGTCGCGCGCAGGGATGGCGGCCCGGTCCAAACCAACGGGCGCACCATTTGGCGCACCTTCGCGCAGCACTACCACCTATTTCGCGCAACGCCCTCACAGCTGTGGATGGACCACGCATTGGCTGAGGTCTTCGGCGTTTCCGATCCGCTGACGCCAGACACCGCAGACGCGATTTACGACCATGTCGCCGCCTGCCTCGCGACCCCGGACTACCGCCCCCGCGCCCTGTTTGATCGGTTCAAGATCGAGGCGCTGGCCACCACGGACGCGGCCCTTGACCCGCTCGATCATCACCAGACAATTGCAGATTCCGACTGGTCTGGACGTGTGGTGCCGACCTATCGCCCCGATGCGATAATCGACCCTGATACACCTGAATTTGCAAAAAATGTCGAACAGCTGGGCGCAATAACCGGGCAGGACACCCAGACATGGGAAGGCTACCTAGAGGCCCACCGCATCCGCCGCGCGTTCTTCATCTCGCGCGGCGCGACGGCGACGGATCACGGCCACCCAGAGCCCACAACAGCCGACCTCGACGACACCGCCGCAACGGCTTTGTTTGATCGCGTGATCGTAGGTGATGCCTCCCCCGCCGACCGCGCCCTGTTTCGCGCACAGATGCTGACCGAAATGGCCGAAATGAGCATCGAGGACGGCTTGGTCATGCAGCTGCACCCCGGCGCACACCGCAATCATGCGCCGCATATCTTCGAGACCTTCGGCCCCGACAAAGGCTTCGACATCCCTAAAGCCGTCGATTACGTCGCAGCCCTTAAACCGCTTTTGAACAAACACGGGCTGAGCCCTGATTTGACGCTCATCGTCTTCACCTTGGACGAGGCGACATATGCGCGCGAGCTGGCCCCGATGGCGGGCGTCTATCCGGCCCTGAGGCTCGGCCCCGCATGGTGGTTCTTCGACAGCCCCGAAGGCATGCGCCGCTACAGAGAGGCCACGACCGAAACGGCGGGTTTCTACAACACCGTGGGCTTCAACGACGACACCCGCGCCTTTTGCTCAATCCCTGCGCGCCACGACGTCGCGCGCCGCGTCGACTGCGCCTATCTGGCGACGCTGGTAGCCTCAGGCCGCCTCTCCCGCGTGGATGCATCTGAGGTCGCCCATGACCTCGCCTACCGCCTCGCCAAACGCGCCTACAAACTCTGACAATCTATTCAAAGGACACCCTATGACCCTCAAAACCGAAACCCGCTACGCCATCGACCCCGCCACGGCCAAAACACTCGACACCGACGGATTGCGCAGCCATTTCCACAAGGATGGGCTGTTTGCCCAAGGCGAGATCAACCTGCTCTACAGCCACTACGACCGCTTGATTGTTGGTTCCGCCGTGCCGGGCAGCGGCAGCCTGACGCTCGACCACATGGACGAGACGGGGACACCGGGCTTTCTGGATCGCCGCGAGATGGGCATCCTCAATATTGGCGAGACTGGCACCGTCGAGGTGGGCGGTGAGAGCTATACACTTGAAGCGGGCGAGCTGCTCTACATCGGGATGGGCGGCGGCGCTGTGACATTCGGCGGCGCGGGACGGTTCTACATCACATCCTCGCCGGCGCACCGCACCTGCCCGACCAAGCTGATCAAGCTCAGCGATGCGCGCCGCGTCGAGTTAGGCAGCCGGGAGGCGGCAAATGAGCGGGTGATCATCCAGTTCCTGCACCCCGAGGTTTGCGAGACCTGTCAGCTGCTGATGGGCTACACCCAGTTCGCCCCCGGTTCGCTGTGGAACACGATGCCCGCGCATCTGCATGACCGCCGGATGGAGGCCTATCTCTACTTTGACGTGCCCGAAGACGCGCGCGTGTTCCACTTTATGGGCACGCCTGACGAGACCCGCCATCTGGTCATAGCGAATGAGGAAATCGTCATCTCGCCGCCTTGGTCGATCCACTGCGGGGCGGGCACGGCGGCGTATACATTCTGCTGGACCATGGCCGGCGACAACGTCGATTTCGCAGATATGGACATGGTGCCGATGGGCGACCTGCGTTGAGCGATGCGCGACCGCCTGTGCGGATCGTCCACCTCGGGCTGGGCGCATTCTACCGCGCCCACGCCTGCGCCTATCTCCAAGACCTCGGCGGATGGGGTGTGCTGGGGGTCAGCCTGCGCTCACCTAGCGTCCGCGACGCGCTCCGCCCGCGCGACTACCGCTACACTGCCGCAGCACTGACGCCGGGTGGCATGGAGCTGCGCCAGATCGACGTGGTGCGCGATGTGCTGGTCGCCCCCGAAGACCCAGCGGCGGTGATCGCAGCCCTCGCTGACCCCGCCGTCTCGATCGTCAGCCTCACCGTCACCGAAAAAGGCTACTGCCACGACCCCGCAACGGGCCGGTTGAACGCGGATCACCCCGATATCCAAGCCGACCTCGCCAGCCACCTACCCCAGAGCGCGCCGGGGTTTTTGGTGCGCGGCCTTCAAGCCCGCCGCGCGGTGGGCCTCCCCCCGTTCACCGTGATGTCCTGCGACAACCTACCCGACAACGGGGCAATCACCCGTGCCGTGACGCTCGACCTCGCCGCACGCATCGACCCTGACCTCGCCACATGGATCGACACCCACGGCGCGTTTCCGTCTTCAATGGTTGACCGGATCGTGCCCGCCACGACGCCCGCAGATATCGCCCGCATAGCAGACATCGCAGGCCAGCCCGACGCCGCGCCCGTTCTGCATGAGCCGTTCTCGCAATGGGTGATCACCGATGATTTCGCAGGTCCACGCCCTGACTTTGAAGCGGTAGGCGTCCAGATCGTAGACGACATCGCACCGTTTGAGCATATGAAACTGCGGATGCTCAACGGCGCGCATTCGGCACTGGCTTATCTTGGCCTGCTCGCAGGTTATAACACCGTGGCTGAGACCGTGGCCGATGATGCCATGCGGGCCTATCTCACTCATCTTTGGGGCGAAATCATACCCGCAGTCACCGCGCCCCCAAATACGGATCTCAATGACTACGCGGCGACCCTATTGGCCCGTTTCGCCAACACCGGCATCAAACACCAGTTGCGCCAAATCGCGATGGACGGCAGTCAAAAAATACCACAACGCCTGCTCGCCACGATCTTTGACAACCAGTCAAAGGACCAACCAAATGACGCGCTTCTGCTCGCCCTTGCGGCATGGATCGCCACTACGCGCGAGATCCAAAAAGACGACGACCCCATGGCCAAAACGCTGCGACATTGTCACGACAGAGACCCCTCAAAGACAGTTCGCAATATCCTGTCACAGCGCGCGATC
>CALHAP010000081.1 GCA_937931795.1 uncultured Paracoccaceae bacterium | reverse complement strand
AAGCCCGCGCGCGCCGCCCCGATGGTGACAATCCCCCAACGCGGCGCGGCCACAACAGGGATATCCCCCTCAAAAACGGTCACGCCATTAAGCTTGAACACGGTTGCGGCCCCCTGCGCTTCGATCTCTAGCCGATCCGTGCCATCCATACGGGCGACCTCAGACGTGTCAGAGGGGAAGGTCTCAAAGCCCCCAACCCCGCGCGCAAACAAAACCGGCGCGCCGTCTTCGTTGATGGTAAAGGCGAGATATGTGGTGTCTTGCTGGACAAAATTGAACAAAAGGCCGGCAAATGCGGACACTTCGGTCATTGGGCGCAGATCAACTGTTACACTGATCCGGTAGCGCTCAGGGGCTTCGCGGTAGCCACTGAACTGGTATTTCACATCGCCGCGCCCGGTCGTGTTGGTGAACACAACCCAGTCATCAATCGCGCCGACCGTCCAAGCCCCATCCACGCCGACAGGTATATCGAGCGGGGCCATTAGGGTTTGCTGCGCGCTCAGTGGTTGAGACATCATCAGGGCCAGCCCGAGGGCAAACATGCGTAACATAGTCGTATCCTTTCGATCTGAAGCAGCCTAGCGCGGGATGCGCCGTGATGCCACCACGCGGCGCTTATCCCTATGACGGCTCTTGAAGCCCGGTCCTTGGGTCGTCATATCACTGGGGAGAGTTTTGTGCCCCTAAGCAAGGAAGACACCCATGGCCAGTTTTGATGATCGCGAAAACGCCTTTGAAAACAAGTTCGCCCATGACGCAGAAATGCAGTTCAAGGCCGAAGCCCGGCGCAACAAACTGCTGGGGCTTTGGGCCGCTGATCTGCTGGGCAAAACCGGCGACGAGGCGGACGCCTACGCCAAAGAGGTGATCAAGTCAGACTTCGAAGAAGCAGGCGACGAAGACGTCTACCGCAAAGTCTCCGGCGATCTGGGCGCCAAAGCCGATGAAGCCACCCTGCGCGCCAAGATGGCAGAGCTGATGGTCGAGGCAAAAGCGCAGTTGATGACCGAACTGTAAATCGCATTCCCCTAAGGTATGTCACAATAAAGGTCGCCCTATGAGTGGGCGGCCTTTGCTCATTCTGCCCTTCAGAACATTCGAATTTTGCAAGATGTTCATGAATATCTTTCATTTGCACCCATGCCCCGCACCTGCGACCCCCGCCCGACCCGACACACTATGCGATAGGACCCCAAGTGATGCCTGATCTCCTGACACAGATGCTCGACAGCCAAGACTGGTTGTTAGCCGATGGGGCAACGGGCACGACCCTGTTTAATATGGGGTTGATGGCGGGCGATGCGCCTGAATTGTGGAATGTCGATCACCCCGACCGCGTCGCCGCACTTTATCAGGGTGCTGTCGATGCGGGCGTTGATCTGTTTTTGACCAACACCTTTGGCGGCAATGCGTCCCGCCTGAAATTGCATAATGCGCAATCGCGCGTACTAGAGCTGAACCGTGCAGCTGCCGCCATTGGGCGCGAAGTGGCAGATAAATCGGGGCGGCGCGTGGTTGTCGCAGGATCGGTGGGTCCGACCGGCGACATCATGGCCCCGATGGGCACCCTTACCCACGCCACCGCGGTTGAGATGTTTCACGAACAGGCCGAAGGGTTGAAAGCGGGCGGCGCAGATGTGCTGTGGCTGGAAACTATTTCCGCCGCCGCCGAATTCCAAGCCGCCGCCGAAGCCTTTGCGCTGGCGGATATGCCATGGTGCGGCACCATGAGCTTTGACACCGCCGGGCGCACGATGATGGGGCTGACGTCGAAAGACATGGTCAAGATGGTCCGCAAACTGCCCCATCCGCCGCTGGCGTTTGGGGCGAACTGCGGCGTTGGCGCGTCTGATTTGTTGCGCACCACGTTAGGTTTCGCAGGGGCCACGCCAACCACACCTGTGATCGCCAAGGGCAACGCGGGCATCCCGAAATACGTCGATGGCCACATCCATTACGATGGCACGCCAGAACTGATGGCCGATTACGCCCTGCTGGCGCGCGATGCGGGCGCGCGGATTATCGGCGGATGTTGCGGCACCGAAGCCGCCCATCTGCGAAAAATGCGGCACGCGTTGGAGACCAAACCAAAAGGCCCCCTGCCGACCCTCGCACAGATTGAAACCACGCTGGGCGGGTTTTCATCAACATCGGACGGCACCGAACCGGGCGGCCCCGCGCCATCGCCCAGACGCGGGCGCAGACGCGCCGCGACGACCTAGATCAACGGCAATTGCCCAACCGGTCCCGGCTTGCGAAACAGATCGCAGCGCAGAGGCGGCAAGCGTTCTTGCAGATCATACCGCTTGCAGGCTGCCAAAAACCGCGCCCGCAGCAAGTGCGCCCAAGGTCCCTGCCCGCGCATACGTGTTCCAAATGCAGGATCGTAGTCCTTACCGCCATGCAACTCACGCACACGCCCCATAATGCGCGCGGCGCGGTCTGGGAATGCCGCCTCGACCCATTCGCGAAATTGCCCAGCCACTTCGCCCGGCAGACGCAGCGGGATCGAACTGGCCGCAACGGCCCCGGCATCCGCACTGGCCTGTAAAATCATCTCAAGCTCATGATCGGTCAGCGCGGGGATCATTGGAGACGCCATAACACGCACGGGGATACCCGCCGCACTCAGACGTTTGATTGCCGCGATCCGCCGGGCGGGCGATGGCACCCGCGGCTCCATCGCGCGCGAAATCGCCGGATCAAGCGTCGTGACCGAAATACCCACCCGCACAAGACCGCGTGCGGCCATGGGCTCTAGGATATCAATATCGCGCTCGATCAACGCGCCCTTGGTCACGATAGCAACCGGATGGCCGACCTCGGACAGCACCTCTAAAATGGCACGCATAATCCCGCGATCACGCTCAATCGGCTGATAGGGGTCTGTGTTTGTGCCGATGGCTATCACCTCGGGACGGTAGGATTTTGCGCCCAATTCACGGCGCAACACATCAGGCGCATCGGGACGGGCAATCAGCTGTGTCTCAAAATCAAGGCCGGGGGACAGCCCGAGATAGGCGTGGCTGGGGCGCGCAAAACAATAAGTGCAGCCATGCTCACAGCCACGGTACGGATTGATCGACCGATCAAACGACGAATCGGGCGATGTATTGCGGGTGATCACAGATCGGGGGCGTTCGTCGCGCACATGCGTCCGCAGCACGGGCAGCGCGTCTTCGCAGCCAACATCCCAACCGTCATCAAACGCCTCGTTCTGGAGGCGCTCATATCTACCAGCAGAGTTGCTGGTGCTGCCGCGACCGGGGGTTTCGTAGAGCGGTCTTTCCATGCCAACACAAATAGAACAAAATGTGAACATACGCAAGCGCTGGACCATCCTATCGAACCTGTTACCTTAATACCAACGGGACACATAGGGGATGGATATGTTCAAGACACTCGCACTCACCACAGCCGCATTGTTGCCGCTGGGGGCACAAGCCACCACGATCGGCGGTTTTTCTGATCTCATCGTTTTTGGCGACAGCCTGAGCGACCCGTTCGTAGAAACCCTGCCGCAGGTGTTCTACCCGAACCAACAGGTCACCAACGGCGACAATTGGGCCGTGCAATTGGGGGCGGACGCAGCCTCTGGACGGAACTTTGCCGTGTCAGGGGCAACGGCGCTGTCTGACGGCGACGACACGGATGATTTCGCAGAGCAACTGATGTCCTATGCGAGCAGCGGGGTTGCCTTGGGCGATAACGCACTGGCAGCAGTTTGGTTTGGCGGCAATGACGTGGGCGATGCAGCATTGTCTGGCGATCCGGTCACCCGCGTGCAGCAGGGATTGGCCGCGATTGCCGAAGGTCTGACCACGATGGTCAGTCTCGGGATTGAAAACGTGTTGGTCTTTGGCGTGCCTGATGTCGGGGCCACGCCGTTCTTGCGCGGGTTCGGGGATGCGGCCGCCGCAGGTGCCACACAGCTTACCGGGGCCTTTAACGAGGGACTAAAAGCGACTGTTGGGGCGTTTGACGGGGCATTTGATAACATTGCGTTCGTGGATGTGATCGCCCAGACCAATGCCTTGATCGACGATCCGGCGTCAGGGTTCACCAACACCACCGACGCGTGTTTTGTCAGCCCCACGGATTTCTGCGGTTTCGCAGCCGCCGACAGCTATCTCTACTACGACAGCTTTCACCCGACCGAGCGGGCGCATAGCCTGATCGCGGGTGTCGCGCAAAGTGCGGCAAACGATCTCGCCGCCGTGCCGCTACCCGCCTCTGGCATGTTGTTGATCGGTGCGTTGGGTGTCGCGGGTCTGCGCCGCCGCAGCTAACAGGTCGCGCAGCGACATCCAGAAGTCGGAAAACGTGTTTCGTCCAGCATCCTAAGGGCATAGGGTGCTGGAAATACACCTGCGCGGAGTTGCACGCCATGTCCGAAGAAGACGATATCATCTTGGCTGATCTGAATGACGAAGACCTCGTCGCCCAGATGTTTGATGACCTTTATGATGGTCTCAAAGAAGAGATCGAAGACGGCGTGAATATCCTGCTCGAACGCGGCTGGGAACCCTACCGCGTTTTGACCGAAGCACTGGTCGGCGGCATGACGATTGTGGGCCACGACTTTCGTGACGGAATTTTGTTCGTCCCCGAGGTCCTGCTGGCCGCAAACGCGATGAAGGGCGGCATGTTCATCCTCAAGCCG
>CALHAP010000080.1 GCA_937931795.1 uncultured Paracoccaceae bacterium | reverse complement strand
ATATGCTCGGCGTTGGCCCTGCTAGAGGCTGGGCATAACGTCACCCTGATCGAGCGCGATGCCCCCGGACAAGGCACCTCGTTTGGCAATGCTGGGGTTATTTCGCCGTGGTCCATCGTACCGCAGGCCATGCCCGGTATATGGAAGCAAATTCCCGGTATGGTTCTGCGGCCCGATGGGCCTGCCAGCGTCTCGGCGCGCCATAGCTTGGGTTATCTGCCGTGGTTTATGCGGTTTTTGAAGGAAAGCCGGGCAGGCCGCGCGCAGGCCAATTCGGATGCCATGCACCTGCTGTGCGGGGATGCGGTGACGCTGTACCGCCATCTGCTCGACGGCACCGGGCAGGACCATCTGGTGGCGGATGCGATCTACGTCCATGCGTTTCGGGATGCGAAACACGCCGATTTAGACAATCTAGGCTTTCAGATGCGCGCGCAAAAAGGGGCCGTGCAGGAACGTATTGGCGCAAGCGATCTGCGCGACCTTGAGCCCGCGCTCAGCCATGATTTCCAAGCCGCGATCTTGATCAAAGGACAGGCCCGCGCCCGCAATCCGGGTCGGTTGGGCGCTGTTTTGGCGCAGAAAATCCTGACGCTCGGGGGGGCGATCCACCGCACCGAGGTCAAAGAGATCGCCCCCAGTGATGCGCAATGGAAGGTCACAAGCGCAGACGGTGTGGCGCACTATGACAAAGTTGTTCTCGCGGCAGGTGTTTGGTCGGCGGCCCTGTTGAAAAAGCTGGGCGTCACTGTCCCGCTTGCGGCAGAGCGGGGGTATCACGTGTCTTTTGCCGATAGCGGTCTCACGCTCAGTCATTCGGTGATGGACACGGACGGCCACACGGTTGCCAGCTCGATGGAGGACGGTTTGCGGGTTGCGGGCATCGCGGAATTCTCAGGCCCGGATGCGCCCCCGAACCCAAAGCGCCTGCATGCGGTTCAGCGCACCGCGATGGCCATGATACCCGGTCTGAAAGACCATACGCCCCAGACATGGATGGGTGTGCGTCCGTCCTTTCCAGACAGCCTGCCCGCGATACAAGAGGTGCCGGATTTCCCCGGTCTCGTCACGGCATTTGGCCACAGCCATTATGGGCTGATGATGGCGCCCAAAACAGGGCGTCTTGTGGCTGACATCATAGGCCGTGTGCCGCAGAATATGGATATCTCGGCCTTTGCGGTAGATCGCTTTTGAGCCGATGAGTTGACGCTGCTGGCGGCGGCTCTTACCAATTGAGGGAAGGGGGCGGCGATTTTTGCCGTTCGATTGGTCTGGGAGGGCATGATGATCACACGGAGCCAATTTTTGAAGGCGGCGATTGCAGCGGTTGCTCTGGGCGGCTGTACCACGGGTGCGGCCGCGCAAGAGGTCACATTGCGGATGCACCAGTTTTTGCCGGGGCCTGCAAATGTGCCTGCGCATATTCTAGAGCCTTGGGCCGATACGATCGAGGAAGCCTCGGGGGGGCGGATCAAAATTGACCGGTTCCACGGGATGCAACTGGGTGGCGCGCCGCCCGAGTTGATTGATCAGGTGATTGATGGCACCGCCGACATCATCTGGACTGTCGCGGGCTACACCCCCGGTCGGTTCCCGCGCACCGAAGTGTTCGAGCTGCCGTTTATGATGGAAAACAGCAACGCCGAGGCCGCGTCACGCGCGTTCTGGACCCTTGCCGAAGAAACGATGCAGGATGATTTTGCCGATTTCCACGTGCTCGGTCTTTGGGTGCATGGCCCCGGTTTGATCCATTCCGCCGACCCGATTGAAACGGTCGATGATCTGAACGGCGTGAAACTGCGCGCACCGACGCGGACAACCAATCTGCTGTTCTCATCGCTGGGTGCGACACCCGTGGGCATGCCCGTCCCCGCCGTGCCCGAAGCGCTGAGCCAAGGCGTGATTGATGGGGCCGTGATCCCGTGGGAAGTGACAGGCGCGTTGCGCGTTGCGGAATTGGTCGACAACCACACCACCTTCGGGGACGATTCCCTCTACACGACGACCTTTATTTTCGCGATGAACAAAGACGCCTATGACGCGCTGCCTGCCGATTTGCAGGCGGTCATCGACGATAATTCTGGGTTGGAATTGTCGGCCTTTGCCGGGCGTCAAATGCAGCTGGATGATGCGCCCGCGCGCGAGATTGCCGAAGATTTGGGCAATAACATCATTGATCTGTCAGTGGATCAGGTCGCGGAATGGCGTGCCGCATCGCAACCCACGATTGACGCTTGGGTCGCGGAAATGGACGATGATGGCAAGGACGGCACGGGTCTGATCGCGGCCGCGCGGGCCTTGATATCGCAGAACCAATAGGTCTATGCCCGCCCCAATCCCGAAGGGGACGTAGACAGGCCTAAGGCGGCTATTTTCTGGAAAGGACATCCCCTGCGCGACGGTGTGAAATATGTCGCTCGGGCGATGGCCATTTTGGGTGGGCTGGTCCTGACCGCCCTGATCATTTTAACCTGCGTCAGCGTTCTTGGGCGCGGGTTAAACACCTTTGGCCACAGCACATTGTTAGAGGCCTATGCCCCCGGTTTTGCCGGGTGGCTCATTGACACCGGCGTCGGTCCGATCAATGGCGACTACGAATTAGTCCAAGCGGGCATGGCCTTTACCATCTTTGCATTTCTGCCGATCTGCCAGTTTCGGGGCGATCACGCGACGGTCGATATCTTCACCAATGGATTGTCGGGCCGCGCCAATCGTGGCCTCACGGCATTTTGGGAGGTGATCTTGTCGATTGTCGTGTTGATCATCGCTTGGCGCTTGTTTGCAGGATTTTTGGTCAAGTTTGACAATGGGCAGACCTCGTTTTTGCTGCAATTCCCCGTCTGGTGGTCCTATGCGGCGAGCTGTTTTGCGGCATGTATCGCGGGCGGTATCGGTTTGTATTGCGCGGTTGGACGCGCCGTGGATCACATTACCGGCAGCCACATGATGCCCCGCGCGGATGAGGGTGACGCGTGACCGCGCTGGAGATGGGGTTTTGGTCCTTTCCGGTCCTGTTGGTGCTGATTTTTCTGCGCGCCCCGATTGGCATGGCGATGTTTTTGGTGGGCACGGGCGGTCTGTGGCTGGTGACGGGCGATGCATCAATGTCGATGAACCTGTTGAAAACAGAAAGCTATTCGACGTTTTCCAGCTATTCTTTGTCAATCATTCCGATGTTTTTGCTGATGGGCCAATTCGCCACGCTCTCAGGCATGTCGCAAGCGCTGTTCAAAGCGGCGGAAGGCTGGTTGGGCCACCGCAAGGGCGGGGTGGCGATGGCGTCGGTGGGGGCCTGCGCGGGATTTGGCGCGATCTGCGGATCGTCGCTGGCGACAGCCGCTACCATGAGCCGGGTGGCGCTGCCCGAGCTGAAACGCAACGGCTATTCAGGCGGCTTTGCCACAGCGACCCTCGCCGCGGGCGGCACGCTGGGCATCCTGATCCCGCCGTCGGTGATCCTCGTGATCTACGCGATCCTGACTGAGCAAAACATCGCATCGCTGTTTCTCGCGGCATTTATCCCCGGCATCCTCGCGGCCATTGGCTATATGATCACGATCTCGGTCTATGTGCGGGTCCACCCCGAGGGGGCTGGCACTGGCACCCGCATCCCATATGCGGCACGGCTGCGGGCGTTTATTGACGTCTGGCCCGTGATCCTCGTCTTTGGTCTGGTGGTCGGCGGCATTTATCAAGGCTGGTTTACGCCAACCGAAGGGGCCGCTGTTGGGGCCGCTGGCACGGGGCTGCTTGCCGTCGCGCGGGGCAATATGACGTGGGCGTTGTTCAAGGAAAGCGTGCTGATCACGGCCGTGGCCTCTGCGATGATCTTTTTCATCATTCTGGGGGCCAAGCTTTACAATTCGTTCCTCGCGCTCACGCAGATGCCCCAAGAACTGTCGCTCTGGGTCGTCAGCCAAGGATATGCGCCAATCACCGTGCTGATCCTGATCCTGATCTTCTACCTGATCATGGGGTGCTTGATGGACAGCCTGTCGATGATCCTGCTGACCATCCCGATCTTTTGGCCGGTGATGCAATCAATGGATTTTGGCCTGATCACCCTGATCGAGATGCAATCGGCTGGGTTGACAGAGGCCATCGGGGGCGGTCTAGAGGCCGCCCCCGAGATGATCCGCGCGGCGCAAGACAAGCTGGCCGACGGCATCGCCCTGACCCGCGATGAGTTCCGCGAAATGGGCGTGCGCCCGATCACCGAGCGGGCGCATGAGAATTTCTCCCAAACCCTGACCGCTATCTGGTTCGGCATCCTCGTGCTGATCGTGGTCGAGGTGGGGTTGATCACACCGCCAGTGGGCATGAACCTGTTTATTATCAACGCGATGGACAAAGACACGCCAATGTCCGCGACCTACCGCGCGGTGATGTGGTTCGTGACCTCTGATCTGATCCGCGTGGCCTTGTTGGTTGCATTCCCCAGCATCACGCTGTTCGTCTTGCTGTAGTGTGGGGGCGCTTTACGCCCCCCGCATCAACGTATGTTCTGGATCATAGGGCGACGGCGCGATCACCTGCGCGCCGACAATCGTACCGCACAGATCGAGGTCCAGCGTGGTGCCTGCGTCCGTGTAGGGATGTTTGACAAAGGCATAGGCCAGATTTTTGCCGACCCGGTGTCCCCATTCGCCCGATGTCACGGTGCCGACCACAACGCCGTCGCGCATCAGTGACGCACCGCCATGGGCGGGGGCGCGGGTGCTGTCGATCTCTAGACTGACCAATCGGGTCCGGGACGGTGTCTCTTGTTTCTGGCTCAGGGCCTCGCGCCCGATAAAGTCGCCCTTGTCCATTTTGATGAAGCGGTCGAGCCCGGTCTCAAAGGGGTCAAATTCGGTGATGATGTCGGCTTTCCAATGCAAAAACCCTTTTTCCATCCGCATCGCATCGACCGCACGCGCGCCGAACATTTGTAGGCCATGCGCGGCCCCGGCTTCGGTCAGCGCCAGATAGACCGCGTAGAGTGCAGAGTTGGGCACGTGGATTTCATAGGCCAGCTCGCCCGAGAAACTGACAGACATCACGGTGGCAGGCGCAAAGCCGATTGTGGCCTCGCGCACAGACAGCCACGGAAACGCGGATTTTGACCAATCGCCGCGCGCGCAGGCGGACAGGACATCGCGGGACTTTGGCCCGGCCAGCACGAGGATCGTTTGATCGTTCGTCAGGCTGTGCAATGTGACGTCTTCCTCCGGCTTCACATGCGCACGCAGCCAGTCCATGTCGTGATATTCCGACGCCGCAGCAGATCCGTACCACACCCGATCCGGACCGCGATCTGAAGCGGGCAGATTGGCCAGTGTTGCCTCACCCTTGACGCCGCCGTGGTGGTTAAGAAGATAGGCCAATCCGACGCGGCCCGCTTTTTTGGTCACACGCCCGCAGAACATCCGGTCGAGGAATGTATGGGCGTCAGATCCGGTGATTTCGATCCGGTTAAAGCCATTAACCTCGGCCATGCCAACATTGGTTTGCACGTTTTTGACTTCGGCTGCGACAATGTCGAACGTCTCGTCAAAATCGAACCCTAGGGTCGGATGAAAATCTGACGTGGGCTTCATATACTCCACACGTTCCCAGCCGTTGACCACGGTGAAGGACGCATCTCGGGCCGCCAGAATTGGCGTGAGCGGCGTTGTCTTCGCAGGGCGTCCAGCAGGGCGGTGCTCGTGGGGGAAATGGAAGCGGAACTCGTTTTGATAGTCCTCAATCGCCTTGAGCGCGGTCATTTCGACAGTGGCGTGGCCAGTGAACCGGCGCGGATCAATGCACCATGTGTCGTATTGTGCTTCACCGTGAACGATCTGTTGCGCCAGCAGCCAGCCGTGCCCGCCGCCTTCGCCCACGCCCGCGCGCAGACCGATGATGCAAAATGCGTTGCGCTTGCCGGGGATCGGTCCCACCAGCGGTGCGCCGTCGATGGTATAGGTGATCGGCCCGTTCACCACTCGTTTGATCCCGACCTCAGTCAAGGCAGGCATCCGCTCGAACGCGCCTTCGAGCACATCCATCACGCGGTCCAGATCATCGGGGCAAAGGTCATTGGCAAACGACGGGCTGATCCCGTCCATCCCCCACGTCTTGCAGTCTTGTTCATAAAACCCGACCAGCAGCCCGCCTTTTTCTTGGCGGCAATAATAGTCAGAGATCGGACAGCGCAGCAGCGGCATCCTATGGCCGGCTTGTGCAATCGCGGGGATGTCTTCGGTGATGAAATACTGATGTTCCATCGAGGCGACAGGGTGGGCCACGCCCATCATCGCGCCAACTTCGTTCACCCGGTAGCCGCAGGCGTTGACGACGATATCGGCATCAATGCTGCCCTGATCGGTCTCAACCGTCCAGGTGTCATCGCTGTGTTGGGTCAGGGCGGTCACATTGGTGTGGCGGTAGACCTCGGCCCCGGCTTTACGCGCGTGAAAGGCGAGGGCTTGGCACAATTGCGCGGGATCAATATCGCCATCTTCGCCGTCCCACAGGCCCCCGACCAGATTGTCGGTTGAAATCAGCGGGTGCCGCCGCGCGCATTCGTCCGCGTCGATCACTTCAAAGTCTACGCCCATCCCCCGCGCCATCGAGGCAAAATGCCGGTAGCCTTGCATCTGTGCTTCGGTGTTGGCCAGTCGAATACCGCCGTCGCCGTGATGATAGCCCACTGGATAATCGGGGTGATCGCGCAGTTCTTTATACAAGTTGATCGAATGGGTTTTGAGACCAACCATGGTCTGGTTCATGCCAAAGTTGGTTACTTGGGCTGCAGAATGCCACGTGGTGCCCGATGTCAACTCGTCACGCTCGATCAGGACGACGTCGGTCCAGCCCTCTTTGGTCAGATGATAGAGCGTTGAACACCCGGCGATACCGCCGCCGATGACGACAACTTTTGTACGTGACTTCATGATTTTTCCCCCCGAGTCGTAACTGAGCCATATTGTCCAAGTTTTAGGCGAAAGCTAGCGTTTATTCGTCACTCGGCACTGCGCAGCACGCGTGCCGGTTTGACCGACAAGGGTTGCAGCGCAAAAGCCAGTCCCGCCAACAAAGTCGCCAGCGCCCCGCCGAGGATAATGCCAACCGCATTGCCCCAAACCACCTGAAACCCGGTGTCCATAACAAATGTGCTGACAGCCCATCCCCCCGCGATACCAGCGGCGAGGGCCACACAGCCCGCAACAGCGCCGAGCAGCGCGGCGCGCAGCGCAAGGCTGGTCAAAATACGCGCGCGGCTGGCCCCCAGCGTTTTCAAAATCGCCGCTTCATGTGTCCGCGCCCGCTGCCCCGCTGAGGCCGCCCCGATCAACACGATCACCCCGGTCAGTAACGTGGCCAAGGCCCCGTAACGCGTGGCCGATGCGATGCCATCTATAAGGCGGTTGACCTGTTCGATTGCGTCGCGGACGCGGATCGCGGTGATATTGGGGTAGGCGCTGGCCAGATCGCGCAGGATCTGTGCCTCGGCCTGTGGTTCGGAATAGACGGTGCTGATCCAACTGTGGGGCGCACCTGCCAGTGCGGCGGGGTTCATCGACATCACAAACCCAATGCCTGCGGTGTCAAAATTCACATCGCGAAAACTGGTCACCGTGCCAGTGATATCGCGCCCCAGAATGTTGACCGTCAGCGTGTCGCCTAAAGATAATCCCATCTCTTCGGCTTCGATCTGGGAAAAGCTGATCTGAGGCGGGCCGGTGTAGTCGGCCTCCCACCACGTGCCTGCGGTGACGCTGGTGTTGTCGGGCACCTCGACCGAATAAGTCACGCCCCGGTCGCCCCGGATGACCCAATGATCGGTGAAATCTGCAGCTGACATATCGTTGATCTGGGTGATCACACCGCGCAGCATCGGCGCGCTGTCCACACGGCTGACGGCGGCATCACTGTCGAGGCGCGCAAGATAGCCGTCGATCTGCCCCGGCTGAATGTCGAGAAAGAAATAGGATGGCGCGACGTCCGGCAGTTCTTCGGTGATCGAGCGTTGGATATTGCCGTCAATCTGGCCCACGGCTGCCAGCACGGTCAGCCCCAGCCCCAGTGACAGGACCACCGACGATGTCTCACCCCCACGCGCGCCAATGGCTGAGACGGCAAGACGCAAGGCAGGGCGTCCGCGCACAAACCGGGTGCTGCGCCGCGCGAGCCATGTGATCATCAGGGCCGCAATTGTCAGAGCCAGCAACGCGCCCGCGATCCCGCCCGCCGTCCACAGCGTCAGCATCGGACTGCCAGAAAACCACATCGCGCTGCCGATCAGCAGGGCGACCAACAGCCCCCAAACGATCAGATAGGGCCAACGCGGGAAAAACCGCCCTGCAGCGAACGCATCACGAAACAGGGTCGCCGCACGGATGTCTTCGGTCCGCGCCAAGGGCCAAAGGGTGAAGATGAGCGTGGCCAAAGCCCCATAGAGCGCGGCCTCAATCAAGGGCAGCGGATAAAGCTGGAACGCAGCAGGCACGGGCAAGTTAGCCTCGATTACAGGGGCCAGCGCCAAGGGGATCACCGCCCCGAGGATCACGCCGATGGTGATGCCGATCAGGCCGAGCACGCCCACTTGCAAAACATACGTCAAAAATATCGTGGCGCGCGTGGCCCCCAATGATTTCAACGTCGCGATAACATTGGTTTTCCCGCTAAGATAGGCGCGCACGGCGGCAGAAATGCCGATGCCGCCCACGGCCAGTCCCGACAGTCCCACGAGCACTAAGAACGAGCCTAAGCGATCAACAAACCGGCTCAGCCCGCCTGCGCCGTTGCGCGCGTCCTGCCAGCGCAGCCCGGCGTTTGGAAATGTCTCGGCAGCCTCGCGTTCTAAAGCGTCCAGATCTGCGTCCTCTGGCAGGTCGAGCCTATAGTTGGTCTCAAACAACGTGCCTTCCGCGAGCAGACCCGAAGCGGCCAAATCGTCGGTCAGCACCAGCGTGCGTGGCCCCAGCCCGAAACTGCCCGCGCCGCTGTCGGGATAGCGCAGCAGGATCGCGGATAAAACGAACTCTTGGGTGCCCAACCGCAGCGTGTCGCCGGGGGTCAGGCCCAATCGGTCGGCCAAGACCTGTTCGATCACAGCGCCGGGCAGGTTTGTGTCTCCCGCAAATGCCTGCGCCAGTGGCATATCAGGGTCTAGCGCGACCTCGCCGATCAGTGGATAAGGGGCATCGACGCCCTGCACTTGGGTCAAACCACGCTCGGCTGTATCGCCACGCCCGACAACCACCATCGAGCGAAAGTCAACGGTTTCAGATGTTTGCAGCGCGATGCTGTCCATCCATGACCGCTCATCTTCACTGGCATAACGATAGGCGAACCGGACCTCTGCATCCCCGCCAAGCAACGCGGCACCTTCGCGGTCCAGCCCCGCCTCAACGGCTGCGCGCACGGTTCCCACGGCGGCAATTGCCATGACACCCAGTGCGAGACAGGCCAAGAAAACGCGAAAATTGCGCAATCCGCCGCGCAGCTCTCGACGGGCAAACCGGGTGGCGAGCGAGAGGCTCATGCAGCGGCCTGTGGGGCTATGCGCCCGTCTCGCAGGCGGATCACCCGGTCACAGCGCTGCGCCAACTCGTTTGAATGGGTCACCATGATCAGTGTGGCACCGTGTTTGTCGCGCAAGCCAAACAGCAGGTCGATGATCGCGGCACCATTGGTATGATCGAGGTTGCCTGTCGGCTCGTCGGCCAACAACAACCTGGGCCGGGACACGGACGCGCGGGCCAATGCCACGCGTTGTTGTTCGCCCCCCGACATCTGGGCAGGATAGTGATCGGCGCGGTGGCCCAGACCTACGGCTTCCAATTCGGCCTGCGCCCGCGCAAACGCATCCTCCGCGCCTGCCAGTTCCAGCGGCGTTGCGACATTTTCAAGCGCTGTCATCGTCGGAATGAGGTGGAAGGATTGGAAAACGATCCCCATATTGTCCCTACGAAAGCGGGCCAACTGGTCCTCTGATTTATGGGTGAGATCGGTGCCAAGAGCGGAAATGCGCCCGCCCGTGGCCTGCTCAAGACCCCCCATAAGCATAA
>CALHAP010000079.1 GCA_937931795.1 uncultured Paracoccaceae bacterium | reverse complement strand
CTTTGCGCGAAAACGGCGAGAGCGGGTAATGGTACAAAATGGCATCTGACATGGTGACATCCATGCCGTATCACGCAGCGGCCTTCAAGCTATTGAAAGCAACCCGCGCGCCCATCACGGGCAATTGTCGCGGCCCCGTCGCGGATCGAATTGGCACGGCTGCGCACAAAATCAGATGGATTCGAGGCGGATCGGGACTTTGGGCTGGGCAAAATCGCGGCCAGTCGCGCCGCCTGTATTGGCGTTAAATCAGCGGCCTCAACCCCGAAATAATGCCGGGCCGCGACACCCACCCCAAACACGCCCTCATCAAATTCCGCGACGTTGAGGTAGACCTCTAGGATACGTTCCTTGGTCCAAACCAGCTCAACCGCAGGCGTGATCACAGCCTCTAATGCTTTGCGAAACCACGAGCGGCCATGCCAAAGGTAGACGTTCTTGACGACCTGCTGCGAGATCGTCGAAGCACCACCGCGACCATCCTCCAACGCGCGCTCAATCGCGGTCACGTCCAATCCCCAGTGCAGGCAATAATTGGCATCTTCGGCGGCCACAGCCGAGCGGGGCATGACGCTGGCGATATCGTCCCAATCGACCCACTCATGCTCAATCGCGCCCAACCGCTGACGTTCGCTGTACATATAGGGCGTCATTGAAGGGTTGATCACAGCAAAGGCAAAGATCGCGAGGGCCGCAAAGGCAAGCGCCAGCATCACCAGCCGAAACATCCAGCCAAACAACCACGCAAAGGGGCGAAACGGAGGCCGCTTCGGCGCGGTCTTCTTCGCAGGTTTGCGTTTGGATTTTTTAGCGGGGGTACGGGCCATAGGGGTATAAGCCACCGGGGGAAGCTTGGGTCAAGGCTTAGCAAAATCAAAATCGATTGGCCAATGGGGTGGTTGCATCGTGAATTTAGATGCAATCGCTCGCAACTGAATGATTGAACAGCGCTTGTCCCAATTGGTTAATCTCCTCTTGGGTCGTGAGGGTGAAATCCAGAGCAGGAACGACAGCGATTTCTCCGGTTCTAAATGTTTCGGCAGATGGCTCTCCGGGCGCAAACGCGGTTGCGCTGCGAAACGACGCGGGGGCGGGCATCGCTTCAACCAATTGAGTAAATTCGAAAAATGCCGGAGCATCTTCATGTGCGACCAGGGTATTTTCCCCATCCTCGACAATGACTTCGGCCATGAGACGAAACGCTACTGTACCGTCTTGTTGAGCGAGAAGATCACGCATTGTGTCACGATCTATGTCCAGATTGTTCGATGTCATTTCCAGCCGGTCCACTATGGTGTCGAGTGTCGTCAGCATAGACGTGGACGTGTCTTTGCGCGACGCACGAAGCGTCACGCTATCGGGTCGCGTATTCAGCCGCACCGTTTCGAAATCGTAGTCTCGCATATCAGCGCGTAAGACCACGCGGCTGAGCCCAGACCCATCTGCACCGGCCACTTCCGTTCGTATAAACATGTGCAACCGTCTACTGTTACGTTTGCATCTGGCCCCGCTACCTCTTGTAGCAGGGCTATAAGCTCATCTTGTGTCGATCGGCCCGTGACTAGAAAATAGCCGATCAGCCCTGCTGCGATTAAGGCGGTCGCTCCTAGTAGCTTTTTCACTCCGCCGGCACCGCGCGCGCTTCATCGCCCAGCGGATGCGCCAAATGCACCAGCATCTCTTTGGGACAGATCTGCACAAAATTCCCGCGCTCCATTTCCCAATGTTGCAACAGCTCTTCCGCTTTGCGGCTGCCTGTCTCGTCCCGATGACGCTCGATCAGCCCGCGCAATTGCGCTTCCCAATGCTCGACGGTCACCGAACAGGTCACCAGCGTTTCCGGGTTGATCAGCGGGCCGGTCTCACCTTTGGGATCATAGAGATAGGCCATCCCGCCGGTCATGCCCGCGCCAAAGTTAGCACCGATATCGCCTAGGATCACGGCCACGCCGCCGGTCATGTATTCGCAGCCGTTCGACCCGCAGCCCTCGATCACCACCGAGGCGCCCGAATTGCGCACCGCGAACCGTTCGCCCGCGCGGCCTGCGGCGAACAAATAGCCGTCTGTGGCCCCGTAGAGCACCGTGTTGCCGATGATCACATTGTCCTCGGCCACCAGCGGCGAGGCCATCGGCGGGCGCACGACAATCGTGCCACCCGACAGGCCTTTGCCGACGTAGTCATTGGCGTCACCCGAGACTTCCAGCTTGAGCCCCGGTGCCGCAAATGCCCCCAGCGATTGCCCCGCCGACCCCTTCAGCTTGACCGTCAGATGGTCGGGTTGCAGGTCGTTGCGCATCCCGAAATTCTGCACGATATGGCTCGACGTGCGCGTGCCAATCGTCCGCAGCGTGTTCTGCACCGCGTATTCCAGCTGCATCTTTTCGCGATCTTGCAGGAAGCGCGCGGCGTCCTTCACGATCTGCGCGTCCAGCGTGTCAGGCACCTCATTGCGCGGCTGATTGCGGTCATAGGTGATCTCTTGCGCGCCATCGACAGTGATCAGCAGCGGGTTCAGATCGAGATCATCCAGATGCGCCGAGCCACGGCTGACCTGCGTCAGCAAATCCGCGCGCCCAATCACCTCATCGAGGCTGCGCGCCCCGATAGAGGCGAGGATTTCGCGCACTTCGGTGGCATAAAACGTGATCAGATTGACGACCTTATCCGCCGTCCCTGTAAACTTGTCGCGCAGCTCGTCCTTTTGCGTACAGACACCGACGGGACAGGTGTTGCTCTGGCACTGACGCACCATGATACAGCCCATCGCGATCAGTGCCGCGGTCCCGATTCCGTATTCCTCGGCCCCCAGCATCGCGGCGGTGACAATGTCGCGCCCCGTCCGCAACCCGCCGTCGGTGCGCAGCGTGATCCGCTCGCGCAGGTTGTTCATCGCCAGCACCTGATGCGCCTCTGTCAGACCCATTTCCCACGGCAGGCCCGCGTATTTGATCGAGGTCCCCGGCGAGGCACCTGTGCCGCCATTGTGCCCCGAAATCAGGATCACATCGGCCTTCGCCTTGGCCACACCGGCGGCAATCGTGCCGACACCGCTTGAGGCGACCAGTTTGACCGTCACCTTACAGACCGGATTGATCTGCTTAAGGTCGTAGATCAACTGCGCGAGGTCTTCGATCGAATAGATATCGTGGTGCGGCGGGGGCGAGATCAGCGTCACACCCTTGGTCGAATGGCGCAGCTTGGCGATGAGGTCCGTGACCTTCATCCCCGGCAGCTGTCCGCCCTCACCGGGCTTGGCACCTTGGGCGACCTTGATCTCCAGCTCTTCGCAGGCCAGCAGATATTCCGCCGTGACGCCAAAGCGCCCAGAGGCCACCTGTTTGATCTTGGCCGACGCGTTGTCACCATTCGGCTCAGGCGTGAAATCATCCGGGCTCTCGCCGCCTTCACCACTGTCCGATTTGGCACCAATCCGGTTCATCGCGATGGACAACGTGCGGTGCGCCTCGGGGCTCAGCGCGCCCAGCGACATGCCCGGCGTGACAAAGCGTTTGCGGATCGAGGTGATGCTCTCGACCTCCTCAATCGGGATCGCCTCGCCCATGGGTTTGATCGCCAGCAGATCGCGCAGATGGATCGGCGGGTTGTTCTGCATCGCGCGGCTATACTGCGTCCACAGCTCGTAACTCGCGCGGTCACATGCCGATTGCAGCATGTGCATCGTGGTCGCTTCCCAGGCATGTTTCTCGCCCGAGCGGCGCGCTTTGAAGAAACCACCGATGGGCAGCACATCCTTTCCACCGGACCAGCCACGGGCGTGGACCTCTTCGGTCTTGGTCTGGATACCACCCACACCGATCCCGGAAATTCGGCTCTTCATACCGGGGAAATACTCGGCGCACATCGCGCGAGACAGGCCCACAGCCTCAAAGTTCAGACCCCCGCGATAAGACGAGATCACGGAAATTCCCATCTTCGACATGATCTTCAAGAGACCTGCATCAATCGCGGCACGGTAGCGCGCAATCGCCTCGGTCAGCGTGCCGTCAATCAACCCACGATCAATCCGGTCCGCGATACTATCTTGCGCCAGATAGGCGTTCACAGTGGTCGCACCCGACGAGATCAGCACGGCGAAATAATGCGGATCAATACATTCAGCAGAGCGCACGTTCAGCGAGCAGAACGTCCGCAACCCCTTGCGCGTTAGCCACGAATGCACGGCACTGGTGGCCAAGATCATCGGCATCGGCACGTGGGCCGCATCCTGAGCGCGGTCACTCAGGATGATATGTCCGGCACCGGAGCGCACGGCATCCTCAGCCTCGGACCGGATACGTTCCAGCGCGCGACCCAGCGCACCGGCACCGGGTTCAAACACACAGTCGATAAACGCGATGCTCTCGCCAAACTGATCGACCATGGCGTCAAATTCTGCGTTACCGACAAACGGGCTGTCGAGCACAAGAATCTCGGTCTGACTGCCATCGGCATCCAGCACGTTTTTCAGGTTCCCAAACCGCGTTTTCAGCGACATCACGCGGGCTTCGCGCAGGCTGTCAATCGGCGGGTTGGTGACCTGAGAAAAGTTCTGGCGGAAGAAATGGCTCAGCGGGCGGTAGGTCTCGGACAACACAGCGCTCGGCGTGTCGTCGCCCATCGAGGCGATCATTTCCTTGCCATCCTCGGCCATGGGGGCCAGCACTTGCTCTAGCTCTTCCATCGAATAGCCCGCCGCGATCTGGCGTTGGCGCAGCTCGGCACCATCATAGAGCGCCTTTTCGGTCAGGCCCTTCATCTCGACGCTCAGGTCCACGATGTGATCGGTCCACTCGGCATAGGGGTGTTCGCCCGCCAGCGTGTCCTTCATCTCGGTATCGTGGAACAGGCGGCCCTCTTGCATGTCCACCGCGATCATCTGACCGGGGCCAAGCGCGCCTTTTTCTTTGATCGTGCGTTCGTCAACCGGCACCATACCCGCCTCGGACCCCGCGATGAGCAAGCCGTCGCCCGTCACCACGTAGCGCATCGGGCGCAAGCCGTTCCGGTCGAGGCCACCACAGACCCAGCGCCCGTCGGTCATGGCAAGGGCGGCAGGGCCGTCCCACGGCTCCATCACCGCGTTGCAATAATTGTACATGTCCTTCCACGCCTCGGGGATCTCGATCGCCGATTTGCTCCACGCTTCGGGCACCAGCATGGTCTTGGCCATCGGCGCATTGCGCCCCGCGCGCACCATCACCTCAAACACGGCATCGAGCGCGGCAGAGTCAGATGACCCGCCCGCCACGATAGGTTTGATGTCTTCCGCCGCATCGCCAAAGGTGCCGGACGCCATGCGGATCTCATGGCTCTTCATCCAGTTCAGGTTGCCCTTCAGCGTGTTGATCTCGCCGTTATGGGCCAGCATCCGAAACGGCTGCGCCAGCCACCATTGCGGGAAGGTGTTCGTCGAATAACGCTGGTGATAGATCGCAAAGGCGCTCTCGAACCGTTCGTCCATCAGATCGGGGTAAAACTCGGCCACCTGCTCGGCCAACATCATTCCTTTGTAAATGATCGACCGGCACGACAGCGACGCCAGATAGAGCGATCCGATGCCCTCGGCAGTGGCCGCTTTCTCAATGCGGCGACGGATGACATACAGCTCGCGCTCGAACTCTTCCTCCGAGATTTCCTTTTCACAGCGGATCAAAATCTGCTCGATCTCGGGGCGGGTCGCGTTCGCCTTTTCGCCGAGGCACGACACATCCACAGGCACATGCCGCCAGCCGTAGATATAGTGGCCCATGCGCAGCACTTCGCTCTCGACGATGGTCCGGCAGGTCTCTTGCGCGCCATGATCGGTGCGGGGCAAAAACACCTGACCCACGGCGATCAGCTTACCCATGTCAATCTCGTGACCCGTCCGCGCGACCTGATCGGCAAAGAACGGGACGGGGATTTGCACGTGAATACCCGCGCCATCGCCGGTTTTGCCATCGGCATCCACAGCACCGCGGTGCCAGATCGCCTTCAACGCGGCGATGCCGTTTTCCACGACCTGACGGGACTTGGTGCCATCAATGGCAACAACCAGACCCACACCACAGGACGAATGCTCTTCATCCTCGGCATAGAGGCCATGCTCGGCCATCCACTGACGTTTCGCTTCTTCGGCAGCAACCCATGCGGCATCATACTTGGTCATTGGCTGTCTCCTTGGATGGGCGCGTCAAATAGGGGGGCGAAACTGCTCTCGGTCACGCCGCAATTGTACTTGGGGTTACGCGAGGCAAAACCGGGTTCGCCGGGAAAGATAAATTCGCGGGGGGTGCGGTCGTCTTCATAGGTCTCGCCATCGGCCTGCGTCTGGGTGGTGCCCGCGATAAAGATGCGCCACTCTGGGTGGATATATTCCTGCCCCGTGCCTTCCCACATCACGTCACCCGCCGCGTTTTCAGCGCGGATCACATATTCCGTGCGCAGCAATTCAACACCGTCAATTTCAGCGGTCTCGCCAGTCAACAGATCAGCGCCCACATAACGGGTGTCACCGACCTCATCAGACAGCATCACAAAATCAAAGGCATTCGCCCCGATTTCCAACAGCTCGGTAAAGCTGGCACGATCCGCAGGGTCATCCTCCAAACGCTCGGAATGACCAGAGCGGGTGTAGGTGCTCTCGACCCATTCGGTCTCGCGGTTGATCTGGCCAAAGTAGGTCACACCACCCGCGTCCAGCGTCACACGGCGGTTGCTGCCCTCTGCGTCACCTTCGCAGGTAAAGATGTGATCGACGGTGCAGACATTCGACTGCATCGTCAGCCACGCCTCACAGCCCTGCGGCAAAGGGACCTGTTGGGCAAAGGCAGGAACGGCAGGGGCGGACAGGATCAGGGCTAGGCTCAATACACGCATTTAACGCTCCAACGGGTAGGCGGCACCTTGGGCACCGCATTCATATTTGGGGTTCTCGGAAAAGAAACCGGGCTCGCCGGGGTAGATGAATTCAACAGGGCTCATATCAAGCACATCGTCAGGGGTTTCCGCGTCCCAAGAGGTGCCGAGCACGAAAATCCGGTGGCGCAGACTGACAAATTGGGCACCCGCACCCCGGCTCTCGATCTCGCCATCAGGCAGGCGGACCTCATAGGAAAACTCGGTGTTCAACAGCGGCTCGCCGTCGATCTCAGAGGTCTCACCCGTCAAACGATCAAAGCCCACGACACGCTCGGGCGGGGTGCCGTCATTGCTGGTGGTCACAAAGTCATAGGTGTCGATCTGGCTGGCCACGAGTTCTGAAATACTGGCATCATCAGCAGGCTCGGGGTCCATCGTCTCGACACTCCGGTCCAGCAGATAATAGGTCTCCAGCCACTGAAATTCGGCATCAACCTTGCGCACAGAATAGGGACCGGGGCGCACAAACAAGGCCACCCATTGCTCGCCCTCGGCATCACCTTCGCACTGCCAAACATTGGTCATCAGACACGAACGATGCTGAATCGTCAGCACGCCCTCGCATCCCTCCGGCGGAGTGAAGGTGTCTTGAGCAATGGCGGCAGGGGCCAGCAAAGCGGCGGCGGCACAAAATGAAGCGAGGCGGATCATTCGGTCTCCAGACATTGAGGAAGGGGCGCGAGGGTGAAGTCAGGGGATGTGGCGGGGGTGATGGCGGTGGGTGGTTGCCGTAGTGATTGCAAAACGGGCTGGGTGTCAGTGAAGAATATGACGTCTTCATTCTGAAAAGTGACAACCTCCTCATCAGGATTTATCGGCTCACCGGTCGTCGTGTCTATTATTGGGTGAATAGTTGTGTCTCGCGTCTTGATCGCCGTGTAAACATCCACGCCATCGACCTGATCGAAAAGCCTGGCTTCAGAAATTTGAATGTTGAGACTGACCTCAGAAAGGAAGTCCCCATCACGCGTTGTGATAGCGCCAGTGGCCCCTGTCGAACCCGTCTCAATCACTTCAGCCCAATTGGTTGGTTCCGCTTCCAACACAGGATCGAACGAGGATCGTACTACGAACGTGAAATTTTCGTTTATGGGCTGACCCTCAAAATCTGGATCGTGATGAATACTCCCAAGCAACTGGCCGCCAGCCGAAAAAAACGCGGCGGGCCAACGAGGTTGGAAATCTTCCCCGCAATCATATTGGATCATATATGAACAATCCCCGGTTTCGACACGGACCTGCGGCGCACACACCTGCGGCGCTGACCACACCGCATCCTCCGCCAGCACCGGCGCGGCCGTCCACGTGGCGCATAGCACCCCCGCGACCATCCTGCTCCAATTCCCAGCGTTCATTCTCATTTCCTCAGGTTAGGTCAGCGCGCCTGACCCACGTAAAATCCCAGATGCCAGATCATGCGCACGCCCCGTGCATAGCCTGTGCACACCGTGTGTACCGCGAAAACAGGCTCTATTCAGCGGCCACTGCCGCGGCGCCAGACAGGTACTCTAGGATGGCCTCCGCCGCATCGCGCCCGTCCCGAATGGCCCAGACCACCAGCGATGCGCCGCGCACGATATCGCCCGCCGCATAGACGCCATCCAGCGAGGTTTTGCCCGTCGTCACATCCGCGCGCACCGTGCCCCAGCGGGTCACTTCCAGGCCCTCGACACCCCAAAGCTTGGGCAGGTCTTCGGGCGAGAATCCCAGCGCTTTGATCACCAGATCGGCCTCTTCGATGTATTCCGCACCTTCGATCTCTTCGGGGCTGCGGCGGCCTGTGGCATCGGGTGCGCCGAGGCGCATTTTGGAGACCTCCACACCCGTCACGGCATCGTCGCCCTCGAACCCCTTAGGCGCTGTCAGCCAGACAAATTCGACGCCTTCTTCTTCGGCGTTCGCCACCTCACGTTGGCTGCCCGGCATGTTGTCACGGTCGCGGCGGTACAGGCATTTCACGCTCGCCGCATCTTGCCGGATCGAAGTCCGCACGCAGTCCATCGCCGTGTCGCCACCACCGATAACAACCACGCGTTTGCCCTTGGCGTTCAGCTCACCGCTGTCAAACTCAGGCACACTGTCGCCAAAGCTCTTGCGGTTGCTCACCGTCAGGAAATCAATCGCATCGACAACGCCGTCCGCGTCCGATCCCGGTGCAACCAAATCCCTTGTTTTATAGACGCCCGTGGCGATCAGCACCGCGTCATGCTTGCCGCGAATGGCGTCAAAACTGATGTCCTCGCCCACGGCACAATTAAGCACAAACTCAACGCCACCCTTGGCCAGTTGCTCGTTGCGCTTCATCACCACATCTTTTTCCAGCTTGAAGCCGGGGATCCCGTAGGTCAGCAGCCCGCCCGCGCGATCATAGCGGTCATAAACGGTCACCTGCACACCCTGACGGCGCAGCACATCGGCGGCCGCAAGCCCGCCCGGACCCGCGCCTATGATGCCCACGCTCTCGGGGCGCTCGGTCGCGGGTTTGATCGGTTTCACCCAGCCATTTTCCCACGCCAGATCGGTCAGATATTTCTCAACTGAGCCGATGGTCACAGTGCCATGGCCCGACTGTTCAATCACGCAATTGCCTTCGCACAAGCGATCCTGCGGGCAGATGCGACCGCAAATCTCGGGGAAGGTGTTGGTGGCCTGTGAAACCTCATAGGCCTCCTGCAAGCGCCCCTCAGCGGTCAATCGCAGCCAGTCGGGTATATTGTTGTGCAACGGGCAATGGGTCTGGCAATACGGCACGCCACATTGACTACAACGCCCGGCCTGCTCGGCGGCTTTCTCGGCGGCGAACTCACGGTAAATCTCGCCGAAGTCTTCGGTGCGTAGATTGGGCGCACGCTTTTCGGGCATATCACGCGCCACATCGACAAATTTCAGCATCTTGTTCTCAGCCACAGGAAATACTCCGCCCAAATTCTCCGGACTTTCCTCATAAGTGCGACAGTTGCGAATGAAAAGGCATAATTGCTGACCTATTATCGCAATCAGCGTAATATTTTCAAAGCGACGGGCAGATAGTGCAACAATTATGGTTCCGTATCGGACCTATATCCCCTCTTCCCCCAATTTATTCAGGCCCTATGGTGCGCGAAAGGTCCGAATCGGGGCCGGACCAAAGGACCCTTAAAGAATGACCACGTTTAACCTGTTGCTCGTCGCCCTGATCCAAGGGATCACCGAATTCCTCCCTGTATCCTCCTCGGGCCACCTGATCCTCCTACCTTATTTAACAGGGCTTTCCGACCAAGGGGCGACCATTGACGTCGCAGCCCACCTCGGCACATTGATCGCCGTGGTCCTCTATTTTTGGTCCGATGTCCGCTCGGCACTCTTCGGCACGTTGCGGCTCATTCGGGGCAAGGTTGACACTCAAGGCGCGTGGCTGGCCCTTTGCTTGTTGATCGCGACAATCCCCGTGATCATCGCAGGTTTCATCCTGAAAATCACCGGCATCGACGACGTGATCCGTGACAATATCACCATCATCGCCTCGGCCTTCATCTTTTTCGGCCTCGTCCTCTATTGGGCGGACCAAAGCAAACCCGTCACCAAAACAGCCAAACAATGGAGCCTCAAAGACGCGGTGATCATGGGGTTGTGGCAGGTGTTGGCCCTCATCCCCGGCACATCGCGGTCAGGGATAACCATCACGGGCGCGCGGGCGTTGGGCTATGCACGCACAGACGCGGCGCGTCTCGCGATGCTGATGTCAATCCCCACGATCTTGGCGGCTGGTGCCTTGGCCAGCCTCGATCTGATCGGCAACCCTGACGCGCCCGCATTGCGCGATGTGGGCATCGTGACAGTGTTTTCGTTCATCGCAGCACTGCTCGCCCTCACGCTGATGATGCGCCTGCTACGCTCGGTCAGCTACACGCCATACGTGATCTACCGCGTGGTTTTAGGGGTCGTTCTGCTGGTGATATCGCTGACCTAACCTTTGAGGTTGGCAGCACTTTCTTTGATCGCCAGATACTGACCCGACGGGCGGAAGCGCCACAGATAGTCGGGCAGTACGGCTTCCATCGCGATAGGGTCGATCCCCAAATCGGCAAAGCCGCGCGCGTCCTCGGCCACGACATTATCAATCGCGAGGTTCTTGACTTGATCGGCGGTCATCGGCCCTTTGACCAGCCCCAGCGTCAGAAAACGTCCAACGCGAAAGCCAAACGCCATGACACGCGCCACCCAAAACGGGATATTGATGATCAACCGACGGCGGCGCACCACATCCAGCATCCGCTGCATCAAATCGCGGAACGTCTCTACATCGGGACCGCCCAGCTCATAGACACCCTTCGCGTCGCCCACCACACCTTGGACCGCGGCAGCAGCCACATCATCCACATAAACAGGCTGAAAACGGGTGTCCGCACCCACCACCGGCAGGACAGGGCCAAAGCGGGTCATACCGGCAAAGCGGTTGAAAAACTCATCCTCTTGGCCAAATACAATCGACGGACGCAGGATCGTGGCACTGGGCATATGGGCCAGCACGTTCTCTTCGCCAGCGGCCTTGGTACGGGCATATTCGCTGGGGCTATCGGCATCGGCACCGATGGCCGAGATATGCACCATGCGGCCCACGCCTTCTTCCGACGCGATACGCGCCACACGCCCCGGCGCTTCGGCCTGCACAGCCTCAAAAGTGTTCGCGCCCACGCTATCGAGCACGCCCACGCAATAGATCACCGCCTCAGCACCCACCGTCGCAGCACGCACACTGTCGTCATCGCGCACGTTGCAAAACACCGGCTCGACCTGCCCCACGGCGCCATAGGTCCGCACAAACATCGCCTCGTTCACACGGCGCACAGCGACACGCACACGCCAGCCTTGTTGGGCCATACGGCGGGCGACATAGCGTCCGACAAAACCGGATCCGCCAAAGATGGTGACGACGTTTGACATGCTGGTTCCTCTCAGATGGCGCAGGGCCGGGTCTATCCGCGCAGAACGCCGCAAACAAGCCCTCAGCGGGCGAAGTTACACAGGCGCGCGGGAATCACATTGACAGGCTGCACACAGCCCCTTAAAGCCCACCAAACGTGACCTGCCCAGGTGGCGGAATTGGTAGACGCGCCAGCTTCAGGTGCTGGTGTCTGTATGGACGTGGAGGTTCGAGTCCTCTCCTGGGCACCAAGTTTTCCCAACATAGTCAACCGCGACACCACGCCGGATATGATTCCGCACCTTTACCCAAACCGATCCCGCAGCACGTTTTTCTGCACCTTGCCCATCGCGTTTCTGGGCAGCTCTGCCATGACTTCATAGCGTTTGGGCTGTTTGAAGCGGGCCAGCTGCGGCGCGATCGTTTGCGCGATCTGGGCGGTGTCTGCATCTGTGCCCTCGACCATGACTAGCGCCGCTGCGACTTGTTCCCCGAAATCTGCGTCAGGCAGTCCGAAGACAGCGCTTTCAAGCACGCCGTCGCAAGCGTTTAGCGCGTCTTCGATCTCTTTGGGATAAACATTCAGCCCGCCTGTGATGATGAGGTCTTTGCCCCGCCCGACGATACTAAGCCTGCCATCCGTATCCATTTGACCCAGATCACCGGTGATGAAAAATCCGTCGTCTCGCAGTTCGGCTTTGGTCTTATCGAGCATGTTCCAGTAGCCCTGAAATACGTTTGCGCCGCGCACCTCGACCATGCCGATCTCGCCCGTGGGTGCCGGATCATCGCCCGCAATCACCCGGACCTCGACGCCCGGCAGCGCATACCCCACAGTGCCCGCCACCCGGTCGCCCGCCAACGGGTTAGAGCTGATCATGTTGGTTTCCGTCATGCCGTAGCGTTCGAGGATCGCGCGGCCCGTGCGCGTGGTGAAATCCGCGTGCGTTTCCGCGAGCAGCGGCGCGCTGCCCGAGATGAACAGGCGCATGTTGGCGGTCGTCTCCGGCGTCAGGCGCGCATCGCTTAGCAGCCGTGTGTAGAATGTGGGCACCCCCATCAACAGTGTGCTGTTCTGCATCTCGTCCACGATTGCATCCAGATCAAACCCGGCCATGAACCGAACCTGCGCGCCCGCCAGCAGACAGGTGTTCATCGCCACGAACAGCCCATGCGTGTGAAAAACCGGCAGTGCATGGATCAAACGATCCGCATCCGTGATCCCCCACAAATCAACCAGCGACACAGCGTTAGACAGCAGATTGCGGTGACTCATCATCGCGCCCTTGGACCGGCCCGTCGTGCCCGAAGTATATAGCAGCGCCGCCAAATCGTCCGGGCCGCGCGGGACAGGGTCAAAGGTGGTGGGTTGCGCATCAGCGCGCCTTTGGAGCGAGCCCGCGCCATCTGGGGTGAGCGTCATCAGCTGCGCATCCGTCCCCGCACAGACATCTTGCATTTGGCCCAGCTGATCCGCGCCGCACACAACAATACGCGGGGCCGCATCACCGACAAAATAACCGACCTCGTCGCGGGTATAGGCGGGATTGAGCGGCAAAAAGACCCCGCCTGCGGCGACGGTAGCGAGATAGAGGGCGATGAAATCAAGCGTCTTCGGCCCTTGCACCAAAACCCGATCACCGGGTGTTAGGCCCATAGACACCAGCACATGAGCAATCTGGGCTGTGCGCCCCGCAAACTGCGCATAGCTGTGACCCTGCCCCGCATCATCAACCGCAAACAGCGCCTGAGACGCCATATGTGGGGCAATCAACTGATCATAGAGGGTGTTTGTCATTTGGCCCGGTCCTCCGCATCGCCTCCCTGCGCGCTGTACCACACGAACACAGGTATTTTAGCGGGTCGGTGTTTTTCGACCCCACTCACCATTTCATCAATCTTTTACAAAACCGTCACTTTAGTGCTAGATCAGAAACGCATGAGCGGGTCTAATAGCGTCAGGGGGGCAGATGACCTCCCGCACCACAGGGAGCCTGCTATGACACTCAAATCCATTCTCACCACCAGCGCCATTTTGGGCGCGTTGACCAGCCCGGCTTGGGCGCAGACCGAGATCACCTTCTGGCACGCCATGGGCGGCAGCCTGGGCGAGACGGTCAATCAGATGGCCACAGATTTCAACGCCAGCCAGTCTGACTATGTGATCACGCCCGTGTTCAAGGGCACATACGAAGAAACACTGACCGCGGGCATCGCGGCATTCCGCGCGGGCGAGCAGCCCAACATCATGCAGGTGTTCGACGCAGGCGCCGCCACTGTGATCGCGGCCCAAGGCGCAGTTGTCCCCGTCGAAGAGCTGCTGACCGAGTACGGCTCTGGCTTTAACAGCGAAGACTACATTTCCGGCGTACGCAATTTCTATGCCGATACCGAAGGTATGATGATCGGCATGCCGTTCAATTCGTCCACGCCAGTGATGTACTACAACCAAGACGCGCTGGATGCGGCCGGTGTACCCGTGCCCTCGACATGGGAAGAATTCCAAGAGGTCACAGCCCCCGCCCTGAAAGACGCAGGCTTTACAGCCCTCAGCGCGTCACTGCTGCCATGGACCATGACCGAGAACTTCTACTCGCGTCACAACATCCAGTTCGCCACAAACGAGAACGGCTATGGCGACGGCACCACCGAAATCCTGATCGACCAACCAGAAATTCGCGCGCATTTCACCGCGATGCAGGGTTGGGTTGAAGACGGCTACTACGAATACTTCGGCGCAGGCTGGGGCGACAACCAGAACCCGTTTGAAGAGGGCGACGTGGCGATGTGGCTCGGCTCATCCGGCTCGTTCGGTGGCCTGTTGCAGACCGCTGACTTCAACTTCTCTTCGACGTTCCTGCCCTATTGGGAAGGCATCAACGCAGAGCCGACACAGACCTTTATCGGTGGCGCTGCCTTGTTTGCGATGTCGGGCAAATCAGACGAAGAGAACGCCGCAACTGCTGCGTTTTTCGAGTATCTGACATCGGCTGACGTGCAGTACGGCTGGCACCGCGACACGGGCTATGTGCCTGTGACCGAGGCTGCGTATCAACTGGCGCTCGACGATGGTTACTACGAGGAAAAGCCCACCGCTCAGGTCGGCGTTCAGCAGCTGCAATTGCCAGCAGGCGAATGGACCCGTGGCTACCGCATGGGCTTCTACGTGCAAGTGCGTGACGTGATGCAGCGCGAGTATGGCCGCATCCTAGCAGGTGAGACCACCGTCGAGGAAGCGTTCCAAGCGATTCAAGCGGAAGCTGACGATCTGCTCGACCGGTTCGCACGTACACAAGGCTAAGGCCTGACACACCAAAGGCAGGGGGCCATAGCGGCCCCCTGTTTTCGATTTTGACGACCGGGGGGACGGGCCAATGAAACGCGCAGGCTTTCGCACGATATCACTGCCGATGCTGCTGTTATTGCCGCAACTGGTGATCATCGGGATCTTTTTCTACTGGCCTGCGGGCTGGGCCATCCAATCCTCATTTTACCTGCAAGACCCGTTTGGGTTCGGATCGACCTACGTGGGTGCGGAAAACTACACGCGTCTGGCCGGATCATCCGAATACCGCAAGGTCGCGTGGTTCACGCTGATCTACACCGCCCTCGTCACCTTTTTGTCTCTGGGCATAGCACTCTTGCTTGCCGTGAAGGCCGACAAGGTTATTCGCGGCGCCAAGACCTACCGCACGCTGCTGATGTGGGTCTATGCCGTGGCACCCCCCGTCGCGGGGTTTCTGGGGCTGATGTTTTTCGACCAGAACGTCGGGCCGATCACGGAATTCTTGGCAGGCCTCGGTTGGGATTTCAAACTAGGCGTCAACTCGTTTGATACCGCCACAGCGATGGTCATGGTCGCGGTCTGGAAGCAGATCCCCGTGAACTTCATCTTTTTCCTATCAGGCCTGCAATCCATCCCGCGCTCGGTCCGCGAGGCCGCGATGATCGACAACAAATCAGGTACGCAGCGGTTCTGGGACATCACGTTCCCGCTGCTGGCCCCCACCGCGTTTTTCCTGCTGATCATCAACATCACCTACGCGCTGTTCGACACGTTCGGCGTGGTCGACACGCTGATCAAAGGCGAGCCGGGCAATAACCCGATCACGCTGGTCTACATGGTGTTCCGCGACGGATTCAGAGGCGGCGATCTGGGCGGATCATCGGCGCAATCGGTTGTGCTGATGGTGTTGGTACTGATCCTGACAATCTTCCAATTCCGGCTGCTAGAGCGCCGGATTCACTACACATAAGGGGCGCGGGATATGGCTGACACACAGACAAAACGCGCCTTCAAGTGGGAGCCCGTCATCGACCACGGCATCCTGATCCTCGGTGCGCTGATGATGATCCTGCCGATTGTCATCGCCCTGACTACCGCGTCGCAACCCGACGTGCAGATCATCAAAGAGGGTCTGAGCTTTCAAATCGGCGACCAGCTAGACGACAACATCAGCAGCGCGCTGTTCACCCAAGGCGGGTTTTCGGGCGAGATCACGGGGATGTTGATGCTGCAAAACTCAATGATCCTCGGGATCGGGTTCGCTGTGGGCAAGATCATCATCGGCATGATGGCAGCCTATGCGATCGTCTATTTCCGCCTGCGGTTTGCGACTTTCGCGTTTTGGATCATCTTCACCACGCTGTTGTTGCCTTTAGAGGTCCGCATCATGCCGTCCTACGAGGTGGTCCAAGGAATGGGCCTGACGAACACCTACACCGGCCTGATCTTACCGCTGATCGCATCCGCCACCGCCACGTTCTTCTTCCGGCAGTTTTTTCTGTCGGTGCCTGAGGAATTGGTCGAGGCGGCGCGGATCGACGGCGCGGGGCCGGTGAAATTCTTCATCGACATCCTCGTGCCGCTGTCGCGCACCATGATCGCGGCCATGTTCATCATCATGTTCGTGTTCGGCTGGAACCAATACCTCTGGCCCACGCTGATCACGACCGAGGAACATATGTACACCCTCGTGCGCGGCATCCGGCAGATCATCCAAGACCAGGACGGCGCGACCATTCCGCAGTTTGGGCGCGGGATCATGCTGGCGATGCTGGCGATTTTGCCGCCCGTGTTGATCGTGGTGTTTTTCCAAAGCTGGTTCGTCAAGGGCCTCACAGAATCCGATAAATAAGGACAGATCGCCATGGCAACCGTCAGCGTCACCAACATATCGAAGACTTATCCCAACGGCGCGCAGGCCGTGCATCCCGCCAGTTTCAGCATCGCGGATGGCGAGTTGATCGTGCTCGTCGGCCCTTCGGGCTGTGGCAAGTCCACGTTGTTGCGCATGGTGGCGGGCCTCGAAGACATCACCGAGGGCGAGCTGCGCATCGGCGACCGTGTGGTCAACGAGGTCGAGCCCGCCGAGCGAGACATCGCGATGGTTTTCCAAAACTACGCGCTCTACCCGCATATGACCGTCGCTAAAAACATGGCTTACGGATTGAAAAACCGCGGCACCTCCAAGGGCGATATCGACGCCAAGGTGCGCGAGGCGGCGGAAATGCTCGACCTCAACGCCTACCTCGACCGCCGCCCCAGCCAATTATCGGGCGGACAGCGCCAGCGGGTCGCGATGGGCCGCGCGATTGTGCGTGATCCGGCACTGTTCCTGTTTGACGAACCACTGTCGAACCTCGATGCCAAGCTGCGCAACCAGATGCGGATCGAGATCCGCGCGCTGCAACGCCGTCTCGGGACCACCGCGATGTATGTGACCCACGATCAGGTCGAGGCGATGACGATGGCCGACCGGATTTTTGTTCTGAACGCAGGCCGGATCGAGCAGATCGGCACGCCGTCCGAGATTTACCGCAAGCCTGCCAGCACCTTTGTCGCAAGCTTTATGGGGGCCCCCCCTATGAACCTGCTGACGGCCACCACAGATGGGTCGGGCAATGCACAGGTGGGCGACCTGAGCATTCCTGTCGCGGCAGGCAGCCACGCGGGTGCCGTGCATCTGGGCATCCGCCCCGAGGAAGTCACCGTGACGGCAGGGGGCGGCGTCCCGTTCCAACTGGGCCTGATCGAAGAATTGGGGGCCAGCCGTCTGCTGCATGGCAAGATCGCGGGTCAGGATTTCACCGTCAATGCGCCCAATGATGACGCGGGGCTGGCCGATACGCTCTCGCTCGATCTGCCGACATCCTCGCTGCATCTGTTTGACGGGGCGACAGGCCAGCGGCTTTAGCGCCACCTTTCCACGCCGCGCGGTTTGCACTACATCGACCTCAAACGCGCAATTCCGGGAGAGATCGACATGGCCAATCATCTGTATCAGGGCGACCTGCCCGACGGTCTCGACCTCGGACCCATTGTGGCGATTGACTGCGAGACGATGGGCCTGAACCCGCACCGCGACCGTCTGTGTCTGATCCAGATGTCGGGTGGCGACGGTGAATGTCATCTCGTGCAGGTGGCCAAGGGGCAGACCGAGGCGCCCAATCTCGCGGCCATGCTGCGCAACCCTGATGTGCTGAAGCTGTTTCACTTTGGCCGCTTTGACATCGCCGCGATGTATCACGCGTTTGGCGCATTGGCCGAGCCTGTTTATTGCACGAAAATCGCCTCGAAACTGATTCGCACCTTCACCGACCGGCATGGCTTGAAAACCCTGCTGCAAGAGATGTGTCAGGTCGATGTGTCCAAGCATCAACAACAAAGCGACTGGGGCGCGCCCGAGCTGAGCGAAGCGCAGCTGAATTATGCAGCCTCTGACGTGCTGTACCTGCACCAGTTGCGCGATGCGCTGAACGTGATGCTGGAACGCGAAGGCCGGATGGATTTGGCACAGGCGGCCTATGATTTCCTCCCCACACGGGCGCGGCTCGATCTGGCGGGCTGGCCTGATATGGACATCTTTTCGCACTGATGCGCGCCAGCGCCCTCTCCCTCGCAGCGCGCGTGATTGCCCAAGAGGCCGACGCGTTGATGGCCCTGTCGAAAGGGCTGGACGAGGGCGTTAACCAAGCCGTCGAGGCGATACTGGAGTGCCAAGGCCGCGTGATCGTCACGGGCATGGGCAAATCGGGCCATATCGCGCGCAAAATCGCCGCCACCTTCGCCTCGACCGGGACGCCCGCGCATTTCGTCCACCCCGCCGAGGCCAGCCACGGTGACATGGGGATGATCGGGCGCGGCGATGTGGTGCTGGCGCTGTCGAACTCGGGCGAAGCGCCGGAACTGGCGAACATGCTGGCCTATGCCGCGCGGTTTTCCATCCCGCTGATCGCGATCACCAGTGTCGCAGGCAGCGCCCTAGGCCAGCGCGCCGACATCCGCCTGATGACACCCGCGATGGGCGAGGCCTGTGGCTATGGCGTGGTGCCGACGCTATCCACGACAATGGCCTTGGCGATGGGCGATGCGCTGGCGATTGCGGTGATGGATGCACGCGGCTTTACGCCCGACAACTTTCGCGACCTGCATCCGGGCGGTAAACTGGGCGCGCAGCTGAGCCGTGTGGCGGACCTTATGCACGTGGGCGATGCGGTGCCACTAACGGGGCCGGATGCCCCGATGAGCGATGTGCTGCTGACGATCAGTCAAAAGGGGTTTGGCGTCGTAGGGATCACGGGGCGCGATGGGCGGCTCGATGGGATCATCACCGATGGGGACTTGCGGCGCAACATGGCGGGGCTGCTCGACAAGACGGCAGGCGATGTGATGACACCCGCGCCGCGCAGTATCGCGCATGATCAGCTCGCCGAACGCGCGCTGGCCACGATGAACGCAGCCAAGATCACAGCCCTGTTTGTCACCGCCCAAGACGGAACAGTCGCGGGCATCCTGCACATCCATGATTGCCTGCGCGCGGGGGTGGTCTGATGGCCCCCGATAGCACCGAAGATATCCACTCGACGCTGGTGGTCTGGCTGAAAGTTATCCTGCCATTGGCGGCCATTGCGCTGCTGTCCACGCTGTTTTTGTTCGCGAGGGACCAAGGGGGCGAACCCGAAATCCCCTTTGCCCAGATCAGTGAGATTGCCGAAGACCAACGGATCAGCGCGCCCACATTTACCGGGGTCACGGATGCGGGGGCGATGGTGATGCTCAGCGCGGAACGCTTGCAGCCCTCGACCGAGACGCCCGGCGCGTTTGATATTCGCGACATCGAGGCCGAAATCGACGCGATGGATGGCAGCCGGATCGAGATCACCGCAGGACTTGGCGCCTATGACCCGACGACCAACACCGCCCGCCTGCAAGGGTTGGCACAGGTGACGGCGACGGGCGGCTATGTGATGGAAACCGAAGGGCTGATTGCGGACTTTGCTGCGGGCACTTTGACGTCGCTAGGACCGTTGGAAATACGCACGCCATTCGGGGCGCTGACCGCCGGACAATTGAACGTCCTCGCCCCGCTCGGGTCAGACGGGCAACGCATGGTTTTCAATGAGGGCGTTCGCCTGCTATACACCCCACAACCCTAAGGGAGCCCCCGCTTGTGATCCGCACTCTTGTTCTTGCCGCCACCATCGCCATGACGCCTGTTTTGGCGGTCGCGCAAACCGATCTGACCCTCGGGTCGATCAACGCCAATCCAACCGATCCAGTTGAGATCACGGCAGATAGCCTTAGCGTAGATCAAAGCACTGGGGCTGCGACGTTTCTGGGCAATGTCGTCATCGGGCAAGGGGATCTGCGGATTGCTGCGGGCCAAGTGCAGGTGATCTACGACGAGGCCAGCGGCGATATCGCCCGGCTGAGTGCCAGCAACGGCGTGACATTCGTGACCGCGACCGAAGCGGCAGAGGCCGCCAGCGCAGAATATGATCTCAAAGGCCAGACCCTGCTGCTGAGCGGCGATGTGCTGCTGACACAAGGGCCAAATGCGATTTCAGCCCAGCGCATGACGATCAATCTGGCCACAGGGGCCGCCCGAATGGAAGGCCGCGTGCGCACGATTTTGAACCAAGGCGGCAACTGATGACCGACGCCCCCGCCCTGACCGTCACAGACGGCACCGGCGGTCTAGAGGTCGTTTCTTTGCGCAAAAGCTACCGAAAAAAGGTGGTGATCCGCGATGTCAGCCTGCGGTTGGGGCGTGGCGAGGCGGTAGCCCTGTTGGGGCCAAACGGCAGCGGCAAAACCACGTGTTTTTATTCCATCGCGGGGCTGGTCAGTGCCGAAGGCGGGCGCATCATCATCGACGGTAAGGACGTGACACTGCTGCCGATGTACCGCCGCGCGCGCCTCGGCATCGGGTATCTGCCGCAAGAGATGTCGATCTTTCGGGGCCTGTCGGTCGAGGACAACATCCTCGCAATCCTCGAAATCGCCATCTCCAACCGGACCCAACGGCGCGACAGACTGGAACAACTGCTGTCTGAATTTTCGATTGAACACCTGCGCCGCGCGCCGTCTTTGGCTCTATCGGGCGGTGAGCGGCGGCGGGCCGAGATTGCGCGCTGTTTGGCCGCAGACCCTAAATATGTGCTGCTCGATGAGCCCTTTGCGGGGGTTGATCCTATCGCTGTGGGCGAGATCCGGGGGCTGGTCGCTGACCTGAAAACCCGTGGGATCGGGGTGCTGATCACAGACCATAACGTGCGCGAAACGCTGGAAATTGTGGACCGCGCCTATATCCTCAACGACGGCCGGGTTTTGATGTCTGGCACCACCGACGAAGTCGTACGCGATGAGAACGTCCGCCGCGTTTACCTCGGTGAAACCTTTACGGTTAATTAGGCATTAACCAATAAAATCAAACGAGTCATTGACAAGTTACCGCTCAAAGGGCGCAATGGAGGGGTGGAATATCTGCAAACATTGCTTGCGAAACCGGGGGGCATATCTGCCCCACGAATGCCGCAGGACTGCACCAGAAAACCCACAATTCACCCTATCTTCGGCACTGTAAACGGATGGTTTATTTTGATGCACCCCTGTGCAGTGTCGACATCTGACTAAGGAGATAAGATGCGCTACCAAATCAGTGGAAAACAGATCGATATCGGCACGGCCCTTCAAACGCACGTGCAGGATGAACTAGGAACGATTCTCGACAAATACGCGGGCCGACCGACCGAAGCGAATGTGGTTTTTTCCAAGAGCGGGCATGAATATGTCTGCGAAAGCATCGTCCACCTTTCCACCGGATTGACAGCTCAGGCCAAGGGTCATGCGACTGAAATATATGCAGCTTTTGATGCATCCTCTGAAAAGATGGACAAGCAATTGCGCCGCTACAAGCGCCGGTTGAAAGACCATCACCGTGCACGCCCACAACCGGTTGAACTTTCCGATGCAGGCTCCTATATCCTCGCGGCAACAGAGGAAGAGGACGCATCAGAGCAAACCCCGGATACGCCGGTGACGATTGCTGAGATGCAGGCCAAAATCCCTGAGATATCTGTAAGTGAAGCCGTGATGCAGCTAGAACTGGCACATGCTCCCGTATTGGTATTCAGGAACGAAAAGCACAGCGGTATCAATGTCGTCTATCGCAGAGACGACGGAAATATCGGCTGGATTGATCCAAAAGACGGCGGCTAACCCCGCATAACGCAAGGCTGGCACGATACGATGCAGTTAAACGATATCCTTGATCCGCGCGCCGTGAAGGTGATGAGCGGTTGCAGCAGCAAGAAACGCTTGTTTCAGGCGATTGCAGATGTGGCAGAGGCCGAATATGGCCTGAAAGCCGACATCACGATTGATGCGCTGATCGACCGTGAAAACCTGGGACCGACCAGCGTGGGTCACGGAATTGCGCTGCCCCATGCCCGTCTTGAAGGCTTGGACCAAGTGCGCGGTATCTTCGTGACCATCGACAAACCGCTCGATTTTGACGCAGCCGACCGCCAACCGATTGATCTGGTGTTTTGCTTGCTTGCCCCCGAAAATGCAGGCGTCGAACATCTGAAAGCGCTGGCACTGGTGTCACGCACGCTGCGCAACAAGGCCGTCTGCGCCAAACTGCGCGCAAATGCCGACCCAATGACCCTACATATGATCCTGACCGAGATCACCTCTAGTCAGGCCGCCTAGGTCAGACGAGGTAGCAACAAAAAAAGGGCGCTTCTGAAAAACCAGAAGCGCCCTTTTTTCATACTGTGGAATGTTGCAGCCTTACTGAGCGGCGCTGCGCATCGCGACCATTTCCGACAGATACTGCCCGAACTCATCGCCCAGCTCTTCGCGTGCGAGACCAAAAGCCACAGTCGCCTGCAAGAACCCAGCCTTGGAACCACAATCAAAACGCTCGCCCCGGAAACGGTAGCCAAAGACACCGCGGTCATGGTTGATCTCGGCGGCAATCGCGTCTGTCAGTTGGACTTCACCACCAGCACCCGCTTCGATTTTGTTAAGGTTCTTCAATACGTCTGGTGTCAGGATATAGCGACCGATCACTGCGAGGTTAGACGGCGCTGTGCCAGCCTTGGGCTTTTCGACCATACCTTTGACGGACACGATTGAACCGTGGTCTTCCTTCAGATCGAGAATACCGTAGGAGGATGTTTTCTGCTGCGACACTTCCATCGCGGCGACCATACAGCCCCCCGTTTCGGCGTGCGCCTCGACCATTTGGGACAGGCAGGACTTCTCCGCCGAGATCACATCATCGGGCAGGATCACCGCAAAGGGTTCGTCCCCGATCAGGCGGCGCGCGCACCAGACAGCGTGGCCCAGACCCAGAGGTTTGTGTTGGCGCATATAGGCGATGGCGCCTGAATCCATATAGGTGTCTTCGAGCGCTTCGAGCAGCTCGGTCTTGCCGTCGCGGCGCAGTTTTGCTTCCAGCTCGGGTGAATGATCGAAATAGTCCTCCAGCGCGGATTTCCCGCGCGAGGTCACGAAGATGAACTCTTTGATACCCGCTTCACGCGCCTCGTCGATGGCGTATTGAATGAGCGGACGATCCACCAAAGTCATGATCTCCTTTGGCACCGATTTCGTGGCCGGCAGAAACCGTGTGCCCAGTCCTGCGACCGGGAAGATTGCCTTGGTGACGCGTTTCTTCATCTTTACTCCTTCGGTCAGGTCCAATTTCCTGACACTGTATATTCACTAACACATCTATGTCTTTAGTCGCTACATTTGGGCGTTTCTATGAAAACTTCACGATGCGCGAGTATTGTTTCCACTACCCCTAGAGAGCGTCTGTTCTCCGCCACTATGTAAACCGATCGGTCTAAATCCGCTTATCAATCAACGTAAGAACCGAGATATTGGTTTCAATTTTAAGACAACTGCCCTTCAAACTACTCCAATCGGCCCCACAAAGCCCCTTTATCGGGGCAGAAACGCATCTATCAGCTTCGTTTTTGAGACTAAACAGGGAACCGGGTCAGATAATTCCCATGTCGTCCATCATCGCCTCAATCAAGGCGACGTCTTGCGGGTTGTTCAGCTCCCAGAATTGACGCCCGCGCGCATCGACCGGGACACAGTGTATACGCCTCCCCTGCTCTAGGAACCGTAGTTGCTCTAACCCTTCCAAATCCTCCAACGGTCCCGGCGTCCACGATGGGTAGGCTGCCAGCGCATCGGGCCGATAGGCATAAACACCGACATGATGCCAAACAGGGGTGTCCTCATCGTCGGCGTAGGTACGCGGCAGATAGGGGATCACCTCTTTGGAAAAGTAGAGCGCGCTGTGATCGGCCCCGAACACCGCTGTCGTTCCCCCGACCCGGCCTGCACGGCGGTCTGAGAGCAGGCTGTTGAGGGTCGCCCCATCGGTGCGCAGAACGGGCGTGGCCACATCACAAGGCGCGGGGCGGGCCATGGCATCAATCAATGCTTCGATAAACCACGGCGGGGTCAAGGGCGCGTCGCCTTGCAGGTTAACCACCACGTCGTAGCCGCCGCCCAAGGCCGTGACCGCCTCGGCGCAGCGCTCGGTGCCGTTGCGGCAGGTCGAGGATGTCATGACCACCTCGGCCCCAAACCCCTCTGCCGCCTGTTTGATCCGCGTGTCATCTGTGGCCACCACCACCCGGTCGATCCCCGGCACGGCCATGGCCGCGTCCCACGACCGCTGGATCAGGCTACGCGATTGACCTGTCGCGCCCCGCAACTCGACCAAGGGTTTGCCGGGGTAGCGCGTCGAGGCATACCGCGCAGGGATAACGATCAGGGTTTTCATGCGGTTTTGAGGTCAACGCCGGGCGCGCGCGCGATAAAAAACGGGTTCTCAAAACCCGGCTTGCCGTAGACCAGCGGGCTATGATCATCGAACCGCACCACCTGCCCGCCTGCACCTGCCAGCACCGCATGCCCTGCCGCCGTGTCCCATTCCATCGTACGCCCCAAACGGGGGTAGAGATCGGCCTCGCCCGTCGCGATCAGGCAAAACTTGAGCGATGATCCCGCGCTGGTCATATCCGCCACATTGTATTTTGCGATATAGGCGTCGGTATCCGCGTCACGGTGGCTTTTGGACGCCACAACCATCAGCGCTGCGTTGTCGGGGTCTGCTGCGACTGTGATTGGCGCGGTTGGTCCGGGGCTGCCAACGACAAGTGGCCCCGTCTCCTCGACCGATACGCCATCCGCATCGGTGTAAAACATCCGTCCCTTGGCGGGGGCATAGACGACCCCGCGAATGGGCACGCCGTCCACGACATAGGCGATGTTGACGGTGAAATCGCCACGTCGGTTGATGAACTCTTTAGTGCCATCCAGCGGATCAACGATCAGGAACGTGCTGACCTGTTGGCCATGGCTCTCGGCCTGTTCTTCGGTGACGAGGGCGATGTCTGGAAAACTGCTGCGCAATCCGGCGGATATCAAGGCATCGGCGGCCTCATCGGCTTCGGTCACGGGGCTGTCGTCGCCTTTGGTTTTGACCTCGAATTCGGGGCTGTTGTAGACCGCCATGATGGCCGCGCCCGCGTCTATCGCCAGATCGCGCATCCGGGTTGTGAGCAAAGTATAATCCATGGCGGCACTCCATACCTGTTTTCACGGGGTTTATGGGTCTGTGCCGTGGGATGGGCAAGATGTCCGTGTAGGATCGCGCTATGTTGTGACCCAGCGATTCGCTGCAAAGGACCACGCCCGTGACACCTGCCCGCCCGCTCAGACCCAAACGCTCGGCCATCGGCCTGCTGGATTTAATCTATCACACAACCGTTCGCGAGGTTCGCAAGAGCCACAGCAATGCGCTGATCGGGCTGCTGTTGTCGGTGCTGCAATCCATCATCTATATCGCAGCGTTTTATGCCATGTTCACGCTGGTGGGCGTGCGCGGATCCGGGATCGCGGGGGCTGATTTCCTGCTCTATCTGATGTCGGGCATTTTTCTGTTTTTGACCCACACCAAAGCCATGACAGCCGTGATCGCCTCCGAAGGGCCGACCTCGCCGATCATGCAACATGCACCGCTCAATACCATCGTGACAATCGCGGCAGCGGCCTTGGGCGCGCTCTATATGCAGATGCTGTCACTGGTGTTGGTCTTGTTCTTATACCACGCCCTGATCACACCCATCGTCATCGACGACCCGTTCGGGGCCATGGGGATGTTTCTGCTGGCATGGTTTTCCGGGGCCGCGATTGGCATGGTGTTTTTGGCGCTAAAACCGTGGTTGCCCGATATCGTCAAGCTGGGATCGTCGACCTATGCGCGCGCCAATATGGTTGCCTCGGGCAAGATGTTTGTCGCCAACGCCCTGCCCGCCCTATGGTTGGGGCTGTTCAGCTGGAACCCGCTGTTTCACGCCATCGACCAGTGCCGGGGCTATCTGTTTTTGAACTATACTCCGCGCAACACGGATGTAGGCTACCCCATGTGGCTATCGCTGGCCTTGCTGATGATCGGCCTGATGGGCGAATTTTACACGCGGCGGCATACGTCGTTGTCGTGGGGGGCCAAGCGCTAACGCTTAGTCCCCGTCTGACGATTTCTTCCACAGATTGATCGCCTCATCGGTGGCATGTGTGTCAATCTCGGCCAGTTCGGCCTCGGTGAAGTCCAGATTGCCAACCGCACCGGCGCAATCAATGACCTGTGACGCTTTCGATGCACCGATCAGTGCTGTGGTGATGCCATTGCCACGCAGCACCCACGCAATCGCCATCTGCGCCAGCGTTTGTCCGCGCCGTTCTGCGATGGCGTTGAGCGCTTTGATCTTTTCAATCGCGCCTTCTGTGATCGTACCTTGATCCAGCGATTTGTCTTGGCTCGCGCGGCTGCCCTCGGGAATGCCGCCCAGATATTTCTTGGTCAGCAACCCTTGTGCCAGTGGGGTAAAAGCGATCGAACCGATGCCCAAATCCTGCAGCGTTTCTTTCAACCCGTCGCGTTCGACCCAGCGGTTCAGCATGTTGTAGCTGGGCTGATGGATCACGCAGGGCGTGCCAAGGGATTTCAGGATCGCGGCGGCTTCGCGGGTTTTCTCGGAATTGTAGCTGGAAATCCCCGCATAGAGCGCCCGGCCTGATCGCACGATATAATCAAGCGCGCCCATCGTTTCCTCTAGTGGTGTGTCAGGATCAAAGCGGTGCGAATAAAAAATATCGACGTAGTCCAACCCCATCCGTTTGAGCGATTGGTCGCAGGACGCGATCAGATTTTTGCGGCTGCCCCATTCGCCGTAGGGGCCGTCCCACATCAGATACCCGGCCTTCGACGAAATGATCAGCTCGTCGCGGTAGCTGGCGAAATCTTCCTTCAGGATCGAGCCAAAAGCATGTTCGGCGCTGCCCGGAGGGGGACCATAGTTGTTGGCCAGATCGAAATGCGTGATGCCGTGATCAAACGCCGCGCGACATATCTCGCGTTTGGTCTCATGCGGCGTGTCGCCCCCGAAATTGTGCCAAAGACCCAGCGAAACGGCAGGCAGTTTCAGCCCGCTCGCCCCACAGCGGCGATATACCATGCGGTCATAGCGGTCGGGCGATGGGTGATATGACATGGGCGGGCGTCCTATTGCTGGCGGCATATCCTCTATCGGTGACATGTGATGTGCAACGGGGCAAGGGCGAAAGACCGGCGGCAGATCATGCCACCCCGCCCTATGCGGCCTGTGCCTGCCGCATCTGACCCGCAATCATTTCCGCCAAAGCATAGCGCAGATCCTGCGCCCAATCGGGGATATCAGCATGCCCCGCCGCACCTGTTTGCTGGATCTCGTGCAACGCCGCTAACCCCGCCTGCGCTTGGCGGCCCAACCCCTGCGCCAAGCCCGGCAACACCAACAAGTGTTCGATATCCTCGGTCATCTGGCCCAAGGCAGGCAGAATATCTGCCGATGTCGTGTCCCGCGCGCTGGGGCGTTCGATCAAGGCCTGCACGGCACCTTCCATTGCGGCAACACTGTCTTGCAACCGTGACGCTGTGTCTTCCATCCGCGCAATCGCCGCCTCACTCTGGCGCGGGCTTTCGGTCATGTTGTCTTCCATTTCGGAAAGCACATCGGTCCATTGTTTGGGCGGTGGCAGGGATGCGATGTCGATTTGCATGGCCGAGGCGGCGATAGGCGCGGGCACGCCATCCGGGCAGGCAATGATCACCCGTCCATCGCCCAAAATGGCGGCAAATTCCACGCCCTCCATCGCGCTGAGCTGCAAGGGATCAATCGAAAACACATAATGCTTGCTGGGTGGCTCTAGAAAATGCGTCGCAAGGCCGAGGTCCACCAAATTGGAAATTTGGTCGTCGCTATCCGTCATCAAAACAATGCCCCTCCGGTTCGTCTCGTGCACCCTAAGTCTAGGAACCAGAGACTTAACGAGACGTGAAGCCGAGCAAAAATATTTCCACGCCTGATTCATTAGTGGCTAACCGGGCCATGGCTACCCTCAACGCAACTCAAACCACGAGGGCCCTGCCATGTCGTCATCCTTTACCCCTGCCGCACATCCATTGTCTGCCGCCGCGAAACGCAACATCCGACGTGCGCACCGCAGGCATTTGCTTGATATGCGCCAAGACGCGCTGCCCGATGCCGATAGGGCGCCCAACCATAGCAATGGACCGGACGTGATCTCTTTGATGCCCACACCCGACAGTCTCGGACAGCCAGACACCGAAGCATCTGATTTGGCGGGATTGCCGGGGATCGGGGACAATCTGATCTGGCTGCTCAACAGCACTGGCGTCTATACTTACGCGGAATTGGCGGATTGCGATCCGCAGCGGCTCGGCCATGCGCTCGGCAGCGTAGGGCAGATCATTGACGTTAGCGTTTGGATCGACATCGCGCGGGCCGATCAATCGGCGGTCTTTGAACAAATCGCCGTGTGAACCCCCATTACGTCACCACACGCAGGGTCAGGTTGATCCGTCCGCCGTCTTTAAGCAGGGTCGAGGTGCCCGCCGCGATCCGGTCCACCCCGTGATAGACCAACCGCGCGTCCCCGCCCATCACCGCCACATCGCCTGACCGCAGCCAGATGCTCTCGGTTTTGCCGCCCTTTGTCGTGTTACCGATCCGAAACAGCGCGTCATCACCTAGGGATATGGAGACAACCGGGCAGGAGAAATCCGCTTCGTCGCGGTCTTGATGCAAGCCCATGCGCGCAGTGGTGCTGTAATGATTGATAAGGCAACACTCGGGCGCGCGGGCGCAATCCGACACGGCATCCCAGATCGCCATCACACTGTCGGGGATGGCAGGCCAGGCGGTGCCGCGTGGATGTTCGGGGCTGTAGCGATACCCGCGTTTGTCGGAAATCCAGCCAAACGCACCCGCCGCCGACATTTTGACGCTCAGAGGCTGGCCAAAGCGGGTGACGGGCTGGATCAGAGGTGCCTCGGCCACAACACGTCGCAGGTCATCGACCAGTGATTGCTGGGCGGGAGCATCCAAAAATCCTGAATAAACGTCCACACCGCGCAGGCAAACGTCGGGGGTGGGTGATGCGTTCATGCTATCCTCCTAAAATAGAGTCGAAAATCCGGCCTCGTTTCGCGGCGGATGGTTGCAGGGCCAGACCCCCAACCCTATATAGCCATCGGATCGGGTCACACAGTCGTGAATGTACCTGATATTCGCAATTTCGGTGAAGGTGCCGCATAGGGCCTGCACCG
>CALHAP010000078.1 GCA_937931795.1 uncultured Paracoccaceae bacterium | reverse complement strand
TCGAGATATGAAGTCGATTTGTGACCGCTTGAACAACACGCCCAGAAAGTGCCTGGGATGGAGAACCCCCACTGAAGCATTTAGAGAAGAACTGATGAAGCTGAGATAGCGGAAACCGTCGCAACGACCCTTGAGAATCCAGAGGACGCCCACCAACGGAAGCATGTAGGGGACCTGAATAAACTAGTCTATTCGGACCATTCGCAGCGAACCATGAGAGCCAAGGTAATGGAACCACACGACATTTGCCGTGTGGCCCTGCATATACTCTCAGATGAGACGTGCAGTGCTTGTGCTGTGTCGGTCTTAAAACAAGAACACATCCGCGAGGTGAATTGGCGTGTCTGTGCTGTCGAGCGCTTGTAGTGTGCCCTGGTCGGTGACAGCGACGCGGTAGTCTTCGTCGCGGGTCATGCCGTCTGCGCTTGTGAGCACGCGGGTGACCTCGAAGATATTGTCTTCGTTGGCGTCCCATGCGTCGTCGGGGTTGGGACTGAACCAGTTTTTGGCTGAGATAACGCCAGTCGCTGCATTGATCTGGAAAACGAAGTCATCGGTGCCGGTGCCGAGCGCGTAAAACAGCGGCTCACTTGCTGTAGGGGTCGCTGGGGTCGTGGCAATCAGGCGAATACCTGCATCAACATTGGTGAGCGATTGCTCGGCCACGATGGCAAATCGGTCTACTTCGCCGCGGCCATCGGGTAGCTGGCTGCGCACGTCGGAATCCACCGTGTCATCGGACCCGAAGTTGCCCAGCGTGAAGGTGTAGTCTGCATAGGCCCCGCCAATGCTGTTGGGGTCTTCGAAGAAGACAGCGAGACGGGCATGTGGGTCCACATCATCAAAGCGGTAATTGCCGTTTGCATCGGTTTGCGTCTCGGCCAAGATCCGGTAGCGAATGTCATCGTAAAGATAGACGGTCGCATCGGCGACGCCCTCTTCGGTGCGGTCCTGGATACCGTCTTGATCTGTGTCGACAAAGTACCTGCCTGACACACTGCTTTCTTGGGCGACGGGCTCGCGCGGGTCGGTGTATTCCAGCGATACTGTGGCCATTTCTGAGAGGCCCGCAGCATTTGTGACCTCGTAGGTGACGTCGACGGTTCGGGTTTCACCGGGGGCTAGGTTTGAGAATGCGCCGCGATTTGATGTCCAGATATCGCCATTTTCACGGATTGAGACATAGAGACCGTCGATCGTGCGGTCCAAACGGGTCACGGTCAGGTCACCACCTGTGTCATTGGCCAACAAGGAAATCTCGTTGGGACGCCATGCCGCGACCCATTGCAGGGTTTCATCATTGGCGTTGAAGGCGTTGGTATAGATACCGCCGTCGATGTCGGTGATCGACTGACCGTGCTCAATTGCAAATCGTGGACCCTGCCCCCACGTTCCTTGCACCAGATTGTTCCCCACGTCGACGTTGACTGTGGACGCGGTGCCGGCCGGGCTGCTTGAAAAACGGTAGCCTGCATATGGGCCATCGACCAGTTCAGGCTGCTCTATGAACACGGCATAGCGGGGGTGGGCTGCGACTTCGTAGAACGTATAGTTGCCGTCTTCGTCCGTGGTGGTCTGGGCCACGACGATATAGCCGCGATCATCATAGAGCTGGATGCGTGCGCCTGCGACACCTTCTTCGCCAGCATCTTCGGCACCGTTGTTGTTGGCGTCGACGAAGTACCGACCCGAGATTGAGGTGGTATTGGCGGATGTGATACCGGCGTTCACGCCCTCAACACGCGCGCCATCGTTCACAGTGATGATGTCCGACAACCCAACACCGTTGCTGCCTAGGCTAACGTCGGAATCGATGGCGTCTGGACCTTGGTTGGCCGCGACAAATCTTGATCCTTCGAACGTGCTGTTGACCACGCCTGGGGCTTCAAAAGACACGCGGTACGTGCCTGCATCCAAGTTTCGAAAGCTATAGCCGCCGTTGATCCCGGCCGTTGTGGTTTCGATGACAGCATTGGTGCGCGCATCAATCAAAGTAATCGGCGCGCCGATCATACCACGTTCACCAAGACCGAGCGTCGCATCCCCACTGCCGTCGATGAAATAGGTTCCCGAGATCGTGTTGGTGGGTGCCTCTCCGACATAGGTTTCATCGGCAATATACTGACGGCTTGGCCAAGCCTCATAGTACTCATTTGCATAGCTGCCGTCCGCGCGGATCACGGACAAATCATAGGCGCCATATGCCTGGAAGACGTCAATGCTGAGTTGCAGATCGTCCCCGGTTAGGTTCGAAGGTAAGCCGCTTGTCCCGTAGTGCACGTAACTGGTCACAGCGTATTGCGTGCCTTGATGCTGCGCAATCGCCTCGTCCGTGAGGATGGACGTGTCTTGGTGGTCGGCGTGTTCTTGGTCCGCGAAGAAGCTTTCGTGATCTTGCACGCGAAATTGTGTGGGCGCATGGACGTTTGCCAAGCCTGCCAGCACGTCGACCACTTGCGCACGGGTGTATGTCGCAGACCCATCAACCGCGCTGACCGTGTCGATCCGACCATTCTCTAGCTTGTCGAGGGATTCAAAATTATTGATTTCCAACCCGCCACGCGCCCCATCGGGCAAGCGCATGAAATATAATCGCACCCCCGGATTGCTGGCCAAATACGAGGATGCGATATCAAAATCGCCGCCGCTGGTTTGGATAGTGACGGTTTCGTCCACCCAATCGCTGGCACCGGCCATCACGGCATAGGCGGCCTTGCCACCCTCTTCGCGACCGCGCCAATACTCCTCGCCCTGCCCCGCATCTCCGGCAGTTGTGTAGATGGTTGTCACCTCGTTGCCAGCCCGAATGCTTGCCGAGATATCGGGGTTCATAAACAAAAGGTCATCATCAATATGCGCAACGATATTGAGATCACGGGCGTTGGTATCTACGGGCATTGGGTGTCTTTCTTAAAAATTACAGCCATCGAATTCACATGCGCGCGGCGTGGGGGCTGATCAGACGACAGGGCACCCCATACCGAGGGGTGCCAGAACTCAAAAACAGCAGACAAAGGCGAAGGTGGGGGCTTCGTCTTTCACTCACAAACAAAATCGACAGGTTCAAAAACTCCAAGTTTGCAGGGCATGTCAACAAATCTGCACATCCCCGCCACCTTTTGACCTTTTGGTTTCCACAGATGTGACAATGCCAAGATCAGGCCGGGGATTGATAGCAAAGCGCAGATGTGGGCCAAGCGTCGACCCCGAAGGCCGTGGTCTATGGCCTCCTTGTTAGTCGCCACTTCCCCATTGTCGTTTGCATTGCAGGCCGCAAACGTGGTCACGTCCCCCTTATCAGGTGCCCGGCGTTTTGCCCGGCATCGTGTTCAGCCCGAGGTCCACGACGATGACGATGCGCTTTTTCTCCAACAAGGACCGCCCCGTTCACATGGGCCCCTACCCGACCGAGCGATTGGCGCGCGCGGGCGGGGCTGTCGATCTGTCGTGCGTCCCCGCAATGCAGCACTGTCGGTTTGAAAACGCCGCCGATCCGCGGTCGATCATTAACGCGATGCGCGAACATCAGGCGATGTTGGATGCGATCCGGGATGGGTTGATCAACCGCACTCTGGCCGACGCCCCAACTGACCCGCAGACCCGCGCGGACCATCTCAAGGCCTTTGGCTATTTTGCCGATGCCGCCATTGTGGGCATGTGCAAACTGCCGGCGGCTGCGGTGCTGCCAACGCCCTTTGCTAATCCAGATGTGAGCCAGCTCGCACAGGACCTCAAAACGCGGCAAACCAAAACGCTGGCGGCGGGCATCGACATGATCATGGCCGATCTCGCAGAATCGATGGATGCGCCGCCCGCAGGCATTGACGCGCACACACATGCGCTCGTGTTCCTATATGAAAACCCCCGCACACCGGATGCGGATGAGGTCGGGACGGCGTGGATGCAAGAAGCGCAGGCCCATCGTGCAGGGTTGCTCGCGGCCGAAACGGCTGTGGTTGTGGCCAACTACCTACGGGTGCTCGGCCATGATGCGCGGGGGCATACGGTGTCCAGTTCAGACGTCGATCTGGGCAAACTGGCCGTCGCCGCCGGTCTGGCAACGGTTGAGAACGGCGCCCTGTCGCACCCCTATATCGGCACGCGCTTTGGTCTTGCCGCCGTCACCACAACTTTTGACGTGGCACCTGATTTGCCACTGGCCCCGATGTCAGAGCAACCCAAATCGGCCTTTGGCGCGGGGTGGCGATTCGGCACGGCGTCCGCCAAAAACGCGATGAACGCCCTGCCCTATGCCAAGCGGCGGTTTGTCGATGGCGCGCACCCGTTTGAAAACCTCAAACGGGTCGATACCCCCACGACCTATATCGATGAAGCCCGCGTGGCCCGCGTGCCCAAACGCGCCGATATGTTCGCGCGCGCGCAATTCGGGGATATGGGCAAGAAATTGCAAGGGGCCGCAACCGGTGGTCTCTATGTTCGCAAAGCCGCCCCGTCGATGGCGCAACGACGCGCGCTGGGGGCCTTTGTCCTATTGCAAGACGGCGACAGCGCAGACGCCAAGATCCGGCTGGACCCGCAAGAGGCGGCTGATTTGGTCAAGGCAACCAGCTATTGGTTGGGGGCAGACGCGGTAGGCATTTCGCGCTGCCCAGATTGGGCGTGGTATAGCCATGATGCACGTGGAGATGTGATAAATCCACCCCATGATCAAGCGATTAACATGGTTATTGATCAAGGCTACGAGACGATGGAAGGCTCATCAGGTGATGATTGGATCGCTGTAGCCCAAAGCATGCGGGCCTATTTGCGGTTTTCGCTGCTCGGGGGGGTGATCGCCAAACAGATCCGCAATCTGGGGTATAAGGCCAAAGCGCACACCGTGATGGATGGCGAAGTGTTGCAACCGCCGCTGTTGCTCTTGTCAGGTTTGGGCGAGGTTAGCCGCATTGGCGAGGTGATCCTGAACCCCTATCTGGGGCCGCGCCTGAAATCCGGCACGGTCACGACCGACTTGCCGATGGCGCATGACAAACCCATCGACTTTGGACTGCAAACATTTTGCGAAAGCTGCAACAAATGCGCGCGCGAATGTCCATCAGGTGCCATCACGGCGGGCCCCAAGCTGATGTTCAATGGCTACGAGATTTGGAAATCCGACAGCCAAAAATGTGCGACCTACCGGATCACGACGCCGGGCGGGGCCATGTGCGGACGCTGCATGAAAACCTGCCCGTGGAACTTAGAGGGTATCTTCAAGGAAAAGCCGTTCCGCTGGGCCGCAATGACCGTCCCTAAACTGGCCCCTGCCCTCGCCAAGCTTGACGACGCGGTGGGCAACGGTGGGCTGAACACGGTCAAGAAATGGTGGTGGGATCTCGAAGTAAATGAAGACGGCGGGTATCGCCCGACCACACAGCCCGTCAACGCCCGCGCGCTGCAAACGGATCTCGACGTTAAATATGAAGACCAAACGCTGGCTGTCTATCCGGCCCCATTGGCCCCCCATCCCTACCCCTATCCACACCCCATGGACCGCGAAGCGGGGATCGAGGCCTACCAAGCCATGATCACAGCCGAGGAATACAAAGCCCGGTTGGCGCGCGGCGACGAAAGCGGGCTACACATCTACACGGCCGACGGTGACAGCCCGGTTATTCAGGTCGAAATCACCCTCGCCGAGCGCAGCGCTGAGGGCGTTATGAAATATGAATTCACCCCCGTCGGCGGCGGTGATCTACCGCAATGGCAGGCGGGCGCGCATCTCGACATTGTGGTGGCCCCTGAATTTCTGCGCCAATACTCCATGTCTGGTGATCCGTCTGACAGGTCAAAATATCAAATTGCCGTCCTACTGGAAGACCAAGGGCGTGGCGGGTCCAAGTTGATGCACCGTATTTTCAACGCCGGACGCAAGATTTTCATTTCACGCCCGATCAACCACTTCGCGCTCGATCCTGCGGCGACCAAGACCGTCTTGATGGGCGGCGGCATCGGCATCACACCGCTGATCGCCATGGCCCATGAGCTGCACCGCGCGGGGCGCGATTTTGTGATGCATTATTCTGGTCGCTCCCGGCGCACCATGGGGTTGCTTGACGATATCGCAGGCTTTGCTTGGGCCGACCGCGTGCATCTGCATGTCACGGATGAGGGCAGCCGCGCCGATTTGACCTCGATCTTGGGCGGATATCAAAGCGGCTGGCACCTCTACACCTGCGGCGCTGACCGCTATATGTCGTCCGTTATGGCGGCCGCAGAACAGGCGGGTTTTCCGCAAGACGCACAACACCTTGAATACTTTTCGGTGCCAGAGCAGCCCGACTACGTGAACCACGCGTTTACCCTCAAGCTCGCGAAATCAGGGCGCACATTTACGGTGCCCGCCGACCAGACAGCGACAGATGTTTTGCTGGCAAACAATGTGGCGGTTGACGTGAAATGCGCGGACGGGATCTGCGGCGTGTGCAAATGCGGCGTGGTCTCGGGCGAGGTCGAGCACCGGGATTTCGTCCTGTCAAAGGGCCAGCGGGACACCGACATTATACTGTGTCAATCGCGGGCCGCATCCAAAGACGGGGTCATCGAAATCGACCTCTAACCACCCCCGCCCCCCCGCTGGTATCACCGACGCGGCGCATATAGGCTTGTGTTCAAACTAACGCCCTGCGGAGCCTGCCCCATGTCCCTAGATCACACGCCCTCCACGCCAGAACAGGCCCGCGCCAAACCTGCGTCATTGGTCTGGGACGATCCGTTTTTGCTCGACCAACAACTCAGCGACGAAGAACGGATGATCCGCGATGCAGCCCACGCCTATTGTCAGGACGGGCTAGCGCGCCGGGTGCTAGAGGGCAATCGCCACGAGATATTTGACCGCGAGATCATGACCGAGATGGGTGCGCTTGGGCTGCTTGGCGCGACAATCCCGGAGGCCTATGGCGGGGTCGGCGCCAATTATGTGTCCTACGGTTTGGTCGCGCGCGAGGTCGAGCGGGTGGACAGCGGCTACCGCTCGGCGATGTCCGTCCAAAGCTCGCTGGTGATGCACCCGATCTTTGCCTATGGCACCGAAGATCAGCGCCAAAAATACCTGCCCAAACTGGCCAGCGGCGAACTGGTTGGCTGTTTTGGCCTGACCGAACCCGATGCGGGATCGGACCCCGCCAGCATGGGAGCCCGCGCCAAGGTGACCGACGGCGGCTATCTGCTGTCGGGTGCGAAAAACTGGATTACCAACGCGCCGATCGCGGATGTGTTCATCATCTGGGCTAAATCCGATGCGCATGACGGCCAGATCAAAGGCTTCATTCTGGAAAAGGGGATGATTGGGCTGGCCGCGCCGAAAATCGACGGGAAATTTTCGCTGCGCGCCTCGATCACCGGCATGATCCAGATGGATGAGGTCTTTGTCCCAGAGGAAAACCTGCTGCCGGACGCCAGCGGCTTGGCGGGGCCGTTTGGCTGTCTCAACCGCGCGCGCTACGGGATCGCATGGGGTGCGATGGGGGCGGCAGAGGCCTGTTTTCACGCGGCGCGCCAATACACGATGGACCGCAAACAATTTGGCAAACCGCTGGCCCAGACCCAATTGATCCAGAAAAAACTGGCCGATATGCAGACTGAAATCGGCCTCGGGCTGCAAGGCGCGTTGCAACTGGGTCGCATGTTTGACGCCCATACCGCCCCCGCCGAGCTGATCAGCCTGATGAAGCGCAACAACTGCGGCAAGGCGCTGACAATCGCGCGCGACGCGCGTGACATGCACGGCGGCAACGGAATCAGTGATGAATACGGGGTTATCCGGCATGTGATGAACCTAGAAGCCGTGAACACCTACGAAGGCACCCACGACGTTCACGCGCTGATCATGGGGCGCGGGATCACAGGGCTACAGGCCTTTGCGTGAGAATAATATCCGGCACGATATGGCCGGTTTTTGATGGTTAAGAGGATATATCATGGACCTAAACGCTGATTTTAGCCTGCCCGCATTGGTGCAGTCCGAAACTTTGGATTGGCAGCCGTCGCCTATGCCGGGCGTTGACCGCCGTATGCTTGACCGGATCGGGGGCGAAGTGGCGCGGGCGACCAGCATCGTGCGTTACGCCCCCGGCAGTCACTTTTCTGAGCATACCCACACTGGCGGCGAAGAGTTTATCGTGCTTGACGGCGTGTTTCAGGATGAACATGGGGATTATCCGGCGGGTACTTATGTGCGCAATCCGCCGACCACCGCCCACACCCCCGGCGCCGAGCAGGGTTGTGTGATCTTCGTCAAGCTGTGGCAGTTTGATCTGGAGGACCGCACCCAGTTTCGTAAGACCATGGCCGATGAGTTATCCGCCCCGGTCAATGGCGTCGCAACTGCCCTGTTGCACAAAGATGCACGTGAGATCGTGACCTATCATCAGCTCGATGCAGGTGCGGTTTGGGCCAATGTAGACACGGGTGGGATCGAGTTGTTGGTGATCGCAGGCTCGGTCGAGGTCAACGGAGATACGCTGGCCAAGGGGGTGTGGCTGCGCCTACCGGATGGCGTGCCACTGGACTGTCGGGCCGGGGCCGAGGGTGCTTCGCTCTGGATCAAAACCGGGCATCTGCCCTTTGCCAAACCGCCCGCTGCGTGACGGCGGCCTGTCAGGTGAAAACGCTGATCATTGGCGGCGGGCTGTCCGGTCTGGCGGTCGCGCATGCCCTCACAAAGCAGGGTGCCGCGTTCGAGTTGATCGAGGCGCGTGCGCGTCTTGGCGGGCGGATCATGACCGAACGGCAAGGGACTGCGTCGTTTGACATGGGGCCTGCCTGGTTCTGGCCCGGTCAGCCACGTATTGCCGCCTTGATCGCGCGGTTGGGTTTGACCCGTTTCGACCAATATGCCGACGGCGCGCTGGTGTTTGAGGATGCGCGCGGACAGGTGCAACAGGGGCGCGGGTTTTCGTCGATGCAGGGGTCTTGGCGGCTGCAGGGTGGTTTATCTGCTCTGACAGATGCGCTGACCCATGCGTTGCCCCCCGAGGCCGTGCGCCTGAATTCCCCAGCGTCCGGGATTGCCAAAACGCCGAATGGTGTGCGCGTCACCTTGGCCGGTGGGGCGCAGATTGACGCGGACCGCGCCGTGTTGGCGTTGCCGCCTCGCTTGGCGGCCGGGATCACCTTTGTGCCTGAATTGCCAGCCGCCACGGTGCGGTCCCTGCAATCTGTGCCCACGTGGATGGCCGGGCAGGCCAAGGCGGTGGCGGTTTATGACACCCCGTTCTGGCGCACCGCAGGTTTGTCGGGCGATGCGATGAGCCAATGCGGGCCGATGGTCGAAATCCACGATGCCTCGCCCGCCATAGGGGGGCCGTTCGCGCTGTTTGGCTTTATCGGGGTGCCGCCTGAACATCGCCGTGATGAAACGGTCTTGCGGCACCACATTCTCGCACAGCTTGGGCGGTTGTTTGGGGCCAAGGGGGCAGAGCCTACGGCGCTCTTTGTCAAAGACTGGGCCTTTGATCCCTACACGGCAGTCGAGGCCGATCATGCACCATTGCGCGCCCATCCTACCTACGGGCCGCCGCCTACGTTCGGTGATGTCTGGGGCAATTCCGTGCTCTTTGCAGGCACCGAAGTGGCCCCCGAATTCGGGGGCTATCTAGAAGGTGCGCTAGAGGCGGCAGAGGCGGTTTTGCAGCAGTTGGCCGCGCATTAGCGCTATGACCCCGGTGGCGAAGTTTGTAATCTGCGCCAAACGGGACAGGGTGCGCATATGTTTATCGGGCTGGATTTGGGAACCTCGTCGCTAAAAGCGATCGCGGTAGATGATCAACAGCACATTTTGGCTGAACATTCCGTGGCCCTGACGGTCGAGCGCCCTCACGACGGTTGGTCTGAGCAAGACCCGCAAAGCTGGTGTGCGGCGGCTGTCACAGCGTTGCGCGCCATTGCCGCCCGCGTCGATTGCGCTGCGCTGAAAGGCGTGGGCCTGTCGGGGCATATGCATGGCGCCGTGTTGATCGGGGTTGACGATCAACCTTTGCGCCCCTGTCTGTTGTGGAACGACACGCGCAGCGCCAAACAAGCCGCCCGAATGGATGCTGACCCGGACTTTCGCCAGATCACGGGCAACATCGTTTTCCCCGGTTTTACCGCCCCCAAAGTTGCGTGGGTGCGCGATCATGAGCCTGAGATTTTCGCCAAGGCCGCCAAAATTCTCCTGCCCAAGGATTACCTCCGGCTGTTTTTGACCGGCGAATATCTGTCCGAGATGTCGGATGCTGCGGGGACTGCGTGGTTGGACACTGGC
>CALHAP010000077.1 GCA_937931795.1 uncultured Paracoccaceae bacterium | reverse complement strand
TCGCCAATGCGCCGCGCTTTGCCAATTGCGCGGGCGTCTCGGGGCCGATCATGATGCGGCCTGTTGTGGGGGTCTCTAACCCCGCGATCATGCGCAGCAAGGTCGATTTGCCACATCCCGACGGACCGACCAATGCAGTGGTTTGGCCCGCCAGAAATGTCACATCACAGGGGGCAACAGCGGCGATATCACCGCCGCGCCCCGAGTAGATTTTGGAGACCTGCTCACATGTGATGCGCGCGGCAGCCATCAGCCCGCGCCATGCACCTCTTCCAATAGCGACCGGTCCCACAGATCGGGGGACACTTCGGTCCCGAGGAGAGCGAGCGTTTCGATATTGGCAGCCACCGTTTCTTCGGTGAACCAGCCAAAGCCTTGTGCTTCGGTCAGATCAGAGAACATCAAGGGCACTTGACGCGCAGCCTGTAATTTTTGCGTTTCCAGATCGAGCCCGGCGTCGGGGAACATCTCGACCGTTAGCGCAGCGGCAGCATCTGTGTCGGCCAGATAATCGTTCCACCCCTTCACCTCGCCTTTCAGCAGCGCCACCAAATCGGCGCGTCTTTTGGCGATGCTGTCCGTGGTCGCAATGTATGTTTGCGAATGGACCGCATAGCCGTGATCGGCCATCAGCATGGTTGTGTTGTCCACGCCTTGGATTGTCATCGCGACGGGCAAATCGGTTTCCCACGACAACAAACAATCCACCTGGCCTGTGACCAAGGGGGACGGATCATATTGCGTCGGCACGATTTCGATACTGTCTATGTCCACCCCGTTGAGCGTGCACAGCGCCTGTAGAACCGGGGTGTTTGACACCGACATCCCGATCTTCTTGCCGACCAAATCAGCAGGCGTGTTCACCGGGTTTTCGGCCAGCGACGTGATGGCAAAAGGATTCTTTTGCATGGCGACCGCGATGATTTTGAATGGCGCCCCTTGGGCCACGGCGGCGGCGGTGTAATCAGCCGCAGAGATGCCTGCGAGCGCTGTTCCAGAAACAACCGGCGGCTCGACAGGCGCGTTGGGGCCACCTTGGCTCAGGGACACGTCGAGGCCTAGGTCAGACCAATACCCCTTGTTTGCCGCAATATAGCTGCCCCCGAATTGCACCGAATGCAGCCAAGACAGTTGGAAATTGACCGATGCATGTGCGTCAGCGCGCACGACCCCACCAAAAGATGCGGCCCCCAGCATGGCGGCCCCGGTGCCCATAAAACGTCGACGTGTTGGCTGTAGAAGATGTGTCATATCTGTCCTGTCATATCTTTGATTTCGTGAAAGTTGTGTCGTCGTCGGTCTGACGTTCGCGCAGTCCCGGCAGAAACGCGATCGCCGGTAAGGCCGCAATCGTCAGCATCGCACCGTAGGCTATCCCCATCGCGACACCCGCGCTGGCACTTGCCCCGATCACCGGAAACACCGCGGCCGCTGCCCCTTCCCGCCAGCCCCAGCCGCCGATCGACAGCGGGATTACCATGGAAGATAGGACCAATGGCAAAACTGTAAACCACCCCGCCGCCGGCATCACCGTTCCCGTCGCGCGTGTGGCGCAGTACAGACTGCCAATCAGCAACAGCGCGATCAAGATCGAGACCCCGAGAATGCGCCAATCCTTAAGGCACTGCACGATCAGCGCGCAAAATCGTGCGGTCGCATGATCGCCGCGTGATACCATGACGACCGCCGCGCCAATAATGCTGAGAACCAAAGGGCCAAGCCACGCCCAAACCGGCCATTCCGGCCCGCCCGCGATCAACAGTGCCGCCGCAAAGCCTGCACCCATGATCCCGAACAACAGGCATTGGCCCACCAGTCTTTCTGCGGCCACCGATTGTGCCGCGCGGGTCAGGTCGCCGTCGCGCCGTATGCGCAGCGCTCGTCCGACATCGCCCGCAACTCCGCCGGGCAAGACCATATTCACCAATTGAGCGATGTAATATTCGCGCACCGCTTGACCATAATACAGCGCTATCCCAACGCGTTGCGCGACCATTTGCCAGCGCAGGGCCATAAGAAACGTGATCATGGTAAGGCTGATCAAGCCCAGCCCAAACCACCGCAGGTCTAATCCGCGCAGCCGGGTCATGACGGTTTGTGCATCCGTCAGCCAAAACAGCAGCGCCAGAATACTTAAGGATACGGCAAGTTTGAGAAATATGCGGATCATGGCACTGCCCCGTTTGCGTCAACGCCCGATGAAACGGCAGAAATAAAGCGATCCCGGAACGCATCCATCCGCCAGACAGGGGCGTCTGTCACCGGGATCAGGCCGGGCGTCCAGCCCCAGTCCTCGAACAAATCAAGCGCAGCCGGGGGACCGATCATATGGATCGGAACATCGCGGTTGTCGTTGCCCGCGACAAACCCCGCCGCCTGATGATCCCCAATAACCATAACGAGGGGGGCGTCATCCCAGAGCCGCGCAATATGTGACATCGTGGCGCGCAGCGAATAATCTATCGCGAGGCGGTATTGGTCACGCACATCATCGCGGTCGCGCCACAGCTCGCGCGGGGTGGGACCACGGGCGGCCATCTCATTGAAAACCGTGCCATCCCCGACATCGTCCCACGGCACCATGTCGGGCACAGGCACCCAAGGTGCATGCGATGAAATCAAGGCGATCTGAATGAAATTCGGGCCCGGATCGTCCGGCAAAAGCGTATCATAGGTGGCAAGCGTGAACTGATCGGGCATCGTCACCCAATTGAACCGCGCGCCCCGATACGGGATGTCGGCAGCGGCAAAAATATGCTCGAACCCCATTACAGAACTCTCGGGCCAGCCAAGCGTGATCGCGGGCATAAATGCAGCGGTGCGAAACCCCGCCTCACTGGCCAGATGAAACAAGGTCTGCCGCCCCGAGGCCAGCATCGCGGTGTAGCGCCCGTTATCGGAGGTCCACAGCCCGCTCGACAACGTCCCATGCGCCAGCCAGCTTTGCCCGCCAGCCGTGGGCGAGGTCAACCAGCCGCTGCGCATAGCAAACCCCGCCTGCGCGAGGGGGGCTTGGGCGTCCGCCAATGTGGCTAGATGCGTGTCGGTATAGAGCGGGTTGTCAAAGCTGGCCCGCCCGTAGCTTTCGATATAAATCACGATCACGTCGCGGTCTGCGATCAGATCAAACAGTCCCACAGCCTCGGCATAGGGGTCTTGCGCGGCCTCTTGGCGAAAAATGACCAATTCGGCAGCTGTGTCCTGCATTTGCACCGCGCGTCTGAACGTCAGGCGACTGGTCCACGCGGTGCCGGGTGGGTTGCGCTCAAATTCCCAGTATTTCAGCACATGGCCCGCATCCGCGACGGTCCAGCCTGCGAACACAACCGCCCCTGCGCCCGCAATCATGCGGCCAAACCGGGGAACAGACACAGACGCCCAGACCCCCAGCGCTTTGAACAGCAGGACCAGCACCACG